>LGEZ01000008.1 GCA_001508005.1 Clostridia bacterium 41_269 | reverse complement strand
ATATGCCCCTTCAGAGCGGAAGCAACCGAATTTTAAAATTAATGGGCAGAAATTATACCGTTGAAGATTATGGGAAAATAGTTGAAAAAGCTCGTGAATATATGCCGGATATTTCTATAATGAGTGATGTTATTGTAGGATTTCCTGGAGAAAAGGAGATAGATCATCAGGCAACAATTAATGCTGTACGAAGCTTTGGAATCAACAAAATACACGTATTTCCCTACTCACCGCGTCCAGGAACTCCTGCTGAAGCTATCAAAGAACATGTAAGGCCTGATATTAAAAAACAGCGGGTAGAAGAAATGAACCGCCTTAGTGAAGTCCTGAGTTTAGATTTTCACAAAAAACTTTTGGGTAAAAAGCTTGAAGTCCTTGTTGAAAAAACATGTATAGAAAACGGCATCGGTATTGCTGAGGGGTTTTCAGAGTACTACGCTTTAGTCCGTTTTAAATTTAATGATAAATCTATTCTAGGAAAAATTGTTCCCGTTAAAGCAGAAGAAGCTTATACATGGGGCTTGAAAGGCTCAATTAAAAAAGATGTTTAAAAATTTTCCTTTTAACACTATCTTTTATTTTTATCTTTTTTAAATCTCCTCCATCCCTCTCCTGCTTCAAACCCCAGTACCTTTCGGGAAAAGTCAAGGGCACTGAAAATGGGTGCCTTTTTGCTTTCAGCCTTTTTATCTTCTGGAATTCTCTTTACTAGAGGATAAACCAAGGAATAAAAGAAAGTAAGGGCTAAACCTGCCCAAAGACCACTGCCCTGGCCTGGAATAAGGGGCATACTGATAATGATAGCAGTAAGCATAATAATAGTTCCAATGGAAGTATAAGGGAATCCAGGAAGCTGGCATCTGCCTGAAGGTGGGCAGCCGTAAATCCTGCGGAATCGATAATGGGTAATCATAATAACAATATAAGAAAAAAGAAGGGAATATCCTCCAGAGGAAACCAAAAACAAATATATCTGTTTGGGCAGAACATATGAAAGGCTAACACCCAAAAGCATTGCTATGCCGAAAAAAATGATACCCCTTTTGGGAACATCTCCTGGTGCTTTTTCTTTAAACCAAGAAGGCGCATGTCCCTCCAAAGCAAGGGAATAGATCATTCTTCCCAAACTAAATGTAGCGGCAAGCATTGTTGATAGAATAGCTGTTATCATGATGATATTAAATAATGAAGCAGCAAAGGAAAGATTTTGAGCACTGAGGGCCATTACTAAAGGACTCATGTCCGGGGTTATTCTATCAGTAGGAATGAGAGGGAGAAAAGCCAATATCACCGTCAGATAAAGGGCAATAAGACAAACTACAGTTAATATAATCGCTCGAGGGACTGTTTTCTGGGGATTACGGCTTTCTGGAGCAGCAAATCCCACCACCTCAAAACCAGCATAACTAAACATCACAATCAGCATGCTTCCAGCAATTCCTGCTAAGCCAGCGGGCATAAAATTCTCTCTCTGCAGCACATCCAATCCTACAGCCGCTTTTCCAGGATACAAACCAGTTATAAGGAATAAAGAAACAATAACAAAACCCACTAAAGCCAAAAGTTTTATTGAAGCAAGACTTGTCTCCAATCTGCTGAATAATTGAGAGCCAAAAAGATTAAGTATCGTCACCGCAGCAACAATTAAAGCTGCAATTATTCCCAAAGATACTTGGGGCATCCACAATGCCCTAAGAAGTATGGACACAGCAGTGGCTTCGCTGGACATGCCAAAAACAAGTCCTGTCCAATACACCCAACCTACAACAAAACCAAGCCAAGGACCGACATTTTTTTCTGTATGAACTCTAAAAGAGCCTGGGGCAGGGTCTGCTACGGTCAATTCAGAAAGGGCTGTAAGGATAAAATAAACAAGTATCCCTCCTATTAGAAAGGAAATAATTACTGCCGGTCCAGCAGCTTTTATTGCAACAGCAGATCCTAGAAAAAAAGACCCCCCAACCACTGTGCCTAAAGCAACCATCACCAGTTCCCAAGTGGTAAGCCCTTGTTTTTCATCCTTCACAAAAAACCATCCCCTCACTTAAGGTTCCTTGCTCTACTTTTTAGGATTGTTTATAAGAAATAGAGCTATTACAGCAACTTTTACCATTTCTACAGCAAAAAAAGACCCCCTTAGGGGTCCCTGCAAAAATTTTTCAGTTTTATTGATTATCTTTTCATTTAATATTCAGGTTCTATTAAACCGTAATTTCCATCTTTTCTTTGATAAACCACATTAACCATATCGGTTTCAGAATTTCGAAAAACGAAAAAGTTATGTCCCACTAAATTCATCTGCAGTATAGCTTCTTCTACAGTCATAGGCTTCATTGCAAACCTCTTGGTGCGGACAATTTTGGGCTCTTCATACTCTGCCTGCAGTTCTCCTCGAGGAACCTTTAAGTCCTTAATGCTTCCGTTTTTCAGCTTCCTATCAATCTTTGTTTTATATTTTTTTATCTGCTTTTCCAACTTATCTATAACCATATCCACTGAAGAATACATATCTCCTGTTTCCTCTTCTCCTCGGAGTACAATTCCGTCCAGGGGAATAGTCACCTCGGCTCTATGTCTATCGCGATTTACTACCAATACTACCTGAATTTCTTTTAAATCATTGAAATACTTCTCTATCTTTCCTAATTTTTTTTCTACCCATTCTCGCAGTGCGTCGGTTACCTCAAAGTTTTTTCCCCGGACAATAATCTTCAAATAGGTCACTCCTTTCAGAAATCTTATTCCTGCCGACAAATCCATAAACTTCCCTTTTCTCTGATTCTAAGCTAAGCTTTAAATAAATGCAACTTACTGCCATTCTGTCTAGATTAAAAAACCCCGGTAAAAACCGGGGTTAGTATTTTCAGCATTGAAAGTTAAAGCTTAACCACATTGGCAGCTTGAGGACCCTTTGGACCCTCAACTATTTCAAATTCTACTTCTTGCCCCTCTTGAAGGGTCTTAAAACCATCTTCCTGAATGGCGGAATAATGTACAAACACATCGCCGCCGTCTTCCCTTGAAATAAACCCATAACCTTTTTCCTTGCTGAACCACTTAACCTTACCTAGCATTGCTAATTTGATTCCTCCTACTAAAAAATGTTTGTGTCAACTACCCTTACTGTCAAAGGGTGATTTTCAGCGGATCGGTTGACAGCAATCCGCTGCCTTGAGCCCCCAAACTGCCCTTAAAAAGAGCAGCATTAAAAAACTCTTGTCCCTCCTTTACTTGCAAGGGCCCATCCTTTGTTGTTTTTAAAGATAGCTTATTTTAACACATTATTATTTCAAATGTCAAACAGATAATTTTAAACATATTATACCTCTTTTAGGCTGTGGATGTTGTGGATAAATCTGTTTATAAGTTTTATTTTTATCAGCTTAGGATGTGGATTTCTTGTGAATGTTTGGAGCAGAAAAATGAATACCAGTTGCTACAGTCCCCACATATACTTCCTCTGCACCAGCTTTTAAAAGTTCCCTGGCACATTCGGCAACTGTAGTTCCCGTTGTAAAAACATCATCTATAAGGAGAACAACCTTGTTTTTAACTATCTCAGCATCCTTCACCTTAAAAGAATTTACAGGATTAGTCTTTCTCTGGTTTAAAGAAAGCTGAACTTGGGGCACTGTATTTACTTTTTTCTGCAGAATATTTTCTATTATGGGCCTGCGAATTTCCCGAGCTACTTCCCTGGCAATAAGAATAGATTGGTTAAAACCCCTCTCTTTTAATCTTTTATTATGCATGGGAACAGGAACCACATAGTCTATATTGCGCAGTTTTAAGGAAGTTCTTAACTTTTTACCTAAAATACGACCTAAAGTTACTGCCAGCTTTCTATCTCCACGGAATTTTAAATTATACAATGCCTCCTTAAGAATACCTCTGTAAGGCCCAATGGCCCTAGCCATAATAAAAGGAGGCCTTTCATGACTGCACTGATCACACACACCTTTTTGGGATATAAAATGCCCGCAGATATCACATTCATTATATTTTTGTGTCCAATACTCCAGTTCTTTTCGGCACACCACGCATATCTCAGCATTTTTTACTGCCCTTCTCCCGCACAGCTGACACTTTGCTACCGGTGGAAGTACTAAATCCGTAAAATACCTCACCCATTTTCCAAGCAATTCATCTTGGCCTCCCATCCATTCAACAATTGTAAGCCTTCCGGACTAAGAAACCCTTTTTCCCCCGCCTCCACATTCATCTGATGAATTTTTTTCTGGGCGCTTCTCATGCTTTTTGTTACTCTGGAACCCATAAACCAAACCTTACCCAGGGGATAGGAAGATGTTCTTCCTGCTCTACCTGCCATTTGAATCAAAGCAGCTTCATCAAAAATTTCCTCCACATCTGCAAAAAGCACCAAAACGTTAACCCGGGGAACGGTAATACCCCTCTCCCAAATTGTTGTAGTAACCAGCACTGGAAATTCTCCTTTTACAAACCTATCCCTTTTCAGCTCCCTATCTTCATCCCTGCTGTGGCTGTACTCCACCCAGCGGCTTTTAAAATTATTAAAAGGAGGTAACCGGGTGATTCGGTTTAGTTCTTCCGCCACATTAACAGCAAGGAAAACCGAAGGAACATAAATTAATAATTGGGATAAATCTCCTTCAATGGTCTCATGGATCAAATCAACTACAGCTTCAGGAATTTCTATTCCCTTTGAGGTTCGGTAAAGTTTTTTCTCCACAATTATTTTCGGCTCCGGCAGCGGATAGCCGTGGTGCCTTGCTGGAATTTTAACACAAGAAAGTTCTTTTCTCTTCCAACGTTCATAAATTTCACCCGATGGAGTTGCAGTAAGATAGATAATTTTACCTGCTTTCCTGCGCGCTCTTTTCACAGCAAATTGGAGCACAGCACTGCCTTTATATGGATATGCATCCACCTCGTCCAAAATTATTAAATCAAAAGCAGAATAAAATCTTAGAACCTGATGGGTAGTAGCCGCATAAATTTCTGCATACGAAAACTTGTCCTTGATTTCACCGTGAAGCATTGCAACGGGTACCTGAGGAAACGCATTTTTTAAACGATTAAATATTTCCGGCAGAGGAGTTCTTCTCGGCAGAGCAAAAAGCACCCTACCCCCTCTGCTGAGCACTTCAGCTACTGCCTGGAAGGTAATTTCTGTTTTTCCAGCACCACAAGCTGCCCATACCAGTTTTTCCCTCTGTTCAGGCTGCAGAACAAATTGGCGTATTGCCGCAGAAGCCTCCTTTTGAGCTGGACTCAGCTCAACATCCATAACTGGTATCACTGAAGTATAAGGCAGCTTAGATGCCCTTCTTCCCCCAGGAACCCCATACAGGGGAAGACAGGATCGGGATTCGCCCATAGCAATGCATTCTTCACAGTGATAGCAATTAAAACCACAGGAAGCACAAACCACAGGAAAAATTTTTCCTCTCTGACCACAGCGGTTGCAGATTTTGCTTCCATCTCCTTCAAAGCTGATGCCAGGCAAACGCAGACACCTGTGTTCTAAAAACATAATCTGTAAAATATCCTGAACTTCATTTTCTGCAATGCTAAAGCCCTGTTTCCCTAAAAGCTTAACTATCTCATTTATGAAAAGCATCCTTCCCATCAACTTTTTTTCCAAAAACTTTACTTTATCCATCTCTACTGCGGGCCATTTTATGGACCTATTTAAAGGGTTTTCTGTTAAAAAATCTTTGGATATCCCAATTTTACCAGAAAATTTTTTCAGCAATCTTATTTTATGTGAAGCAATTTTCTCTGCACTTTGTTTTCTGAACGGGGTCCCAACCCTTTCAGCTTCATTTGTACAGCTGTTAAGCAGATATAAAATATATCCAATGGGAAGGGGCTTTGTAAACAGTACCATATTGAAAAAACCTTTTTCCCTTAAATAACAATAATCCAATAGGGGGTTATGGGAATAGCTAATAAGATACTTATTATCATTCCATAAAAAGTACAAAATGAATTTTTGGCACCCCATCATCATTAGTTATCACCTATTAATTGCTGCCACCTATTTCAGTTTTTGGTATTGCTTCTACAATTTGCTTGCAAAATCCTTTAGTTTTTCCATCATAAATTGTCTTTTAATGCCGAAAACAATAATCATCAAAAAGTACTAAAATTGAACATATACATCTATGCAAAATTTCTTAAATCAAGTAGAAATCGACGCCGATCAAGAAAATATTTAACATGCTGTAAATTGAATAACTCTTTCCCCCGAAAAACAACATTGATCTCTGAATGTTTTTGGGATAGTCTGGCTACTATATCCCCTGTTTTATCATAAGAATCTTCAATTATAACCAATATGGAACCCTGATCCCTTTTCCAACAGTGAAAGCAGAGTATTCTTAAAACAGCTTCTACAGCCTCTTCACAGTTCCGCACCATCACCAAGACTATACCTTTTGTGTCTAAATTTAACTTCCTGGTCTCAAAAACAATAAACACAAAACCCGCAGCTATTAAAAAAAGCCAGCAAAGATAAAAAAACTTGACCTCCATAAAGCCCTATCTCCCTGCAGCAGCTTGGTACTCCATTTTATGAAGTTTTATTTTAATCCGTTACCCATAAACTAATAGCAAAAAAGGGCGCCTGAAAGGCTCCCTTAAAAAGAAACCAGCTACATATTTAATTCTTCACGTATCTGCTGCTGAATGTTTTTGAGCTGTTCTTCGTTATTGGCTTCTGCATAAACCCTGAACATGGGTTCTGTTCCCGAAGGTCTTATAAGCACCCAACTGCCGTCATTGTTAACAAATTTTGACCCATCAATTTCCAATTTTTTTACTACTTTCTGCCCAGCTATGGTATTGGGATTATAATTTTTCAATTTTTCCAATATAATTTCTTTTTCATCTTCTGATACCGGCACATCCAAGCGGCTGCTAACCATTCTTCCATACTCTTCAAAAAGTTTATCCTGCAGTTCCCCTAAGGTTCTGCTGCTAGCTGCAACCGCTTCTGCTACCAGCACAGATCCTAAAATTCCATCCTTTTCAGGTACATGGCCCTTTATGCACATGCCCCCGCTTTCTTCACCCCCTAAAATACTGTCATCCCATAGAATACACTGGCCAATATATTTAAATCCCACAGGGGTTTCTCTGACTTCAAGGCCATAACGCTCAGCAACCTTATCCAGCATGTGGGTGGTAGCCACCGTTCTAGCCACAGTTCGACCAAGTTCTTCCCTGTTTTTGACCAAATGATTAAGAAGCAGAAAAAGAACTTCATTAGGAGTAAAATACCTTCCAGTCTTATCAATTACTCCGAAACGATCACCATCCCCATCCAAAGCTAATCCGAGGTCAGCCCCTGTATTTAATACCTGCTCCCTAAGCTCTGCCAAATTTTTTTCAACGGGATCTGGAATTTTTCCCCCAAACAGAGGATCCCTAAAATTATGTATGGAAACAACATCACATCCCAATTCTTCCAGTATTGCCTCAAGATAACCAGTCCCTGCACCATGAAGGGGATCAACTACAATCTTCAAACCTGCTTTATTGATAACAGAAACATTAATTAGCCCTTTAAGGTGTTTTTTATAAGCTGGAAAGGGGTCAAATTCGTTCCACAATCCTAAAGCTTCTGCATTATGTCGTTTCATTCTTTTTATTTCGCCAGTTTTAATAATTCTTTGCAGATTATTCTCAATGGCATTTGTTTCTTCAGGAAGAGCAGGACCGGCAAAATCTGCAATATATTTTATCCCATTATATTCAGGTGGGTTATGGCTTGCAGTGATCATAATAGCTCCTGCAGTGCCCATTTCTTTAATGGCTAGGGCAGTTATCGGTGTGGGAACAGATCTTTGGGGAATATAAACAGAAATAGAATTTCCCGTCATCACTTCAGCTACAGCCCAGGCAAAATGTTCAGAAAGAAAACGGTTGTCGTAACCAATTACCACTCCCCTATCCTTACTGCCTTTAGCTATAATATGATCAGCAACAGCCTGAGCTACCGCTCTAACGTTTTCAAAAGTAAAATCTTCAGCTATTATGCTCCTCCATCCGTCAGTCCCAAACTTTATATTTATCATAAGCATTTATCCTCTCCGATTAAAAAAATGCAAAAAGCAGACTAAATTAAAAATAAAAATTTTTTTACTAAATTATAATATAAATTATCCCGCTTCTTATTCCAACTTTACTTATTAGGTGCACTGTCAGTAATATCCATGGGGGTATTCAAATCATCTTTATCCAAATCAACAAATAGGTTCCCCGTAGATGAAAGCACTGCCAGTTTAACCTCCTTAACATCCTTAACTCCTCTTTTCTCCAATTCTCCCAAAAGCCAATTTTCATCCAGTCCTATCTGTTCCAAATTCTGATGCATTATTTTTCCATCCAAAATCAGCTCAACGGACAGGCCTTCATAACTGCTGCTCATATTTAGATCTTCCCGTGCTACGGGCTTCTGCTGTGATTTTAATTCCACACTAAGATTTCCATCAGGTTCCAAAATTGCATATTCAACATCACCAATATAAAAGACTCCTTTTTCCCTAAGCTGCATTAGAAGTTCATCAAAGTTATACCTCATCTTCTTCATATTATCCTCTAAAACTTTTCCATTGTGTATAACAATTGTGGGTTCACCAGCAACGATCTTCCTTAAAGGTCTGCTTTTTAAAGCAGCTACTTCCATAATAAAGGTAAGCACAGCAAAAAGCGTTAAAGCTAGAAGATGAACAGCCGTCTGCTTTTGGCCCACGTCCGTTGCAAGAACTGCAGCTATACTCCCAAAGGTTATTCCGTTAATATATTCGAAAAAAGTCAGCTGCCCAACCTGCTGTTTTCCCAATATTCTTGTGTAAAATAAGATGGCAAAGAATGCTAGAAACGTTTGAATTATTACTTCGATATAACCCATTTAAAAAACCTCTTTATAGAATTTCTTTTTTAGTTAAATAGTAAAGAAGATACATTCCAGCTAAAACATAAAACAAAACCAACACGCTTTCCCATAATATTCTCAATTTAAATTAACCCCCTAACCACTCGCCTTCACAGTTATGCTAATTTTTAAAAAATCTTTCCTTCATAGATGCCAATATTTATTATTTCCACACCATTTAAAAATATTAAAGTTAATAAAATAAAAAAATTTTGATGGGCAAAAGGAAAAACAAACCAAATAAAAAAAAGAAAATTTTATAAACTGTAAAGGAGACATAAAAATGGAAAGAGCAGTTTTAATTTATAATCCCTCATCGGGAAAGATTTCAGCAGCTTCCCGCCTGCATGATATTATAAAGCACCTATTAGAGGTAGGTTTTGAAATTCTACCATACCCCACAACAGGACCAGGAGATGCACAAAAAAAAGCCGCCCAAGCAGCTAAAGAATTCAAAAATATCATAGCCGTTGGAGGAGATGGTACTCTCCATGAAATTGTAAATGGACTTGGGGAAAACATGGAAAGGATAAATCTAGGAATCATTCCTGCAGGAACATCCAATGACTTTGCAAGGGCTTTAGACATACCCACTGATATAGAAGGAGCAGTAAAGGTTATCGGGAGAAAAAAAATAAAAAAAGTTGATGTGGGTATGCTTAATGACCGATATTTTATCAATGTTGCCGGAGGAGGTAATTTGACCAACATATCATACGAAGTACCCAGGAAGCTTAAAACATATTTAGGGCAGCTGGCATATTACGCAAAAAGCCTAGAAGAGCTTCCCAAGCTTAGACCCTTTAAAGTGCATATAAAAACACCGGAATTAACAATATATGAAGATATCATGCTGTTTTTAACCGCCAACAGCAGAACAGCAGGGGGATTTGAACTTTTAGCTCCAAAGGCATCATTCAGTGATGGGCTTCTGGATCTGATAGTTGTAAAAAAACTTACCATAGCAGAATTTATATCCCTTGCAGCAATATGCCTTTCAGGGGAACACATTAATCACCCCAAAGTAATTTACATTCAAACCTCAAAAGTAGAAGTAACAAGCAGTGAAAAAGTTTCCCTCAATACAGACGGTGAATATGCTGGTAATCTTCCCTGTTTTATAAAGATTCTTCCTAAGAAATTAAATATCTTTATATCATAATTTTCAGCTGGAAATTTTCAAATAATCATCTTCTACCCACCCTTTTAAACCTGAGTCAGTTTTAATCTGAAACCAGCCGTTGCTTTCATTAATCACCTTAACCCTGACTCCATTGGGCAGACTGCCAACTTTTGTAAAAATCTCATCAGGACCGTTTCGGAGAACAGCCCCACTCTGCCCTCTTACTACAGCAGTTTTTTCTTCAAAAATCGATGTTCCTTTCAGCGCCTGCTTATCCAAACGAGAGACGGAATTCTCAATTT
Organism: Clostridia bacterium 41_269; assembly: GCA_001508005.1. Lineage (GTDB taxonomy): Bacteria > Bacillota > DTU086 > DTU086 > DTU086 > 41-269. Next base: position 73,152 of record LGEZ01000008.1, on the reverse strand, counting down.
CAGCAATCCTTGTTTTAATTTTACCTACCTCTGCTTCTAAGGGACGAAATTTTTCTTCCACAGCAGTATGAACATAACTTTTGGTAACAAGGGGATCTTCCCTAGACCCCCCTTTGGCATCAGCAGCTCCTGCTTCCATACCGCCAATAATAAAGCCCAATAGACTAAATAAAAATACGAAGCTGGCAGGAATCCTTAAATTTTTCACAGATCAACACCTTCCTCCATTTTTATCCGCAGCGGTAATCCTCTGTCCATGAGAGTTATTAAGCCCTGCAGCTTCACAGCTGGGTAACTCCTGTTTTTTGTTTATTCTACTGAAAAATCCCAGCTTTCCTGCACCCAAAGAAATGGCAGTAATTAAAACAATAAGGGCAACTATGCTCTGCTCAGTACTAAGTACATTCAATAAAATGACACTTATTCCCAGAAATACATTAACCCCATAAATTAAAAGGACAGCCTGTCTATGAGAAAAGCCCTTATCTAAAAGAATATGATGAAAATGCTCCCTATCAGCTTCAAAAATAGGTCTGTGATTTCTGTATCTTCTAATAACAGCAAAAAGGGTATCAAAAATGGGAATCCCCAGTATTATTATGGGAATAAAAACGGATATAAAGGCCGCTCCCTTGGTTAAACCCTGCACTGCCAAAGAACCAAGGGTAAATCCCAAAAACATGGAACCGCTGTCACCCATAAATATTTTGGCTGGATAAAAATTGTATGGAAGAAATCCCAAAACCGCAGCCCCAAGAATAAGGGCTAAGCCTGCCACCGCATACTGACCTTCAATCCATGCCACAACAGCCATCGTAACCGCTGCAATAAATGAAGTTCCAGCAGCAAGACCATCTAAACCGTCAATGAGATTGAGAGCATTGGTCACCCCAATAATCCACAGGATCGTAATGGGCACGGCAAAAATTCCCAAAGGAATAATGCCACCGAAGGGATAGGTTACAAATTCTACCTTAATCCCAAAACTTACAAGAACAGCTGCAGCCGCTATTTGTGCCGTCAGCTTTAATTTTGGAGGAAGTCCCCATATATCATCCAGAATCCCTGCAGCAACTATAATGGTACTGCCCACAAGGAGTCCTTTTTCAAAGTTCCCAAGGGGTTGAAAAACAAGTAGCGCCCCAATAAAACCAAGATAAATCGCAACTCCGCCAAGACGGGGCATAACTTTATTATGCACCTTTCTGGCATCAGGTCTGTCAACGGCACCAACTATCAGCGCTATCTTTTTAACAATAGGGGTAAGGATTAAAACAGCAATAAAGACTGCCCCCAGTATAATTCCGAGCCCTTCCATTTTACCCATAATGCTCCTCTCCTATATTAAAAATCACTTTTCCACAGCAAACATCAGCTGCGCCTCACAAACCAATTCATTATCCACATACGCCTTTGCATCACATTTTCCTACCTGACCCTTTAATTTTAAAACTTCCACCTCTATCCGCAGCTGATCTCCAGGTATAACCTGCCTGCGGAATCTGGCCTTATCAATTCCAGCAAAAAGGGCCAGCTTTCCCTGAAACTCAGGCATTTTCAATATTCCCACTGCACCCACCTGTGCCATGGCTTCAATAATTAACACACCAGGCATAACAGGCCGCCCTGGAAAGTGACCCTGAAAAAACGGTTCATTTATGGAAACATTTTTAATTCCCACCACTCGCTTCCCCACGTCCAGCTCAACAACTTTGTCTACAAGCAGAAATGGATAGCGGTGGGGAATTATCTTCATAATTTCATCAGCATTTATCAACTTAAAGCCCCCCACAAACTGTTCTTTTTTCAATTTCCGATAAAAATCAGCTTAACTACTAAAGTATTTCTATTAATAGAGTTTGTCAAGCTTTTATTAAATCACCCATATTTAAAACCTTATTTATCTTCAACAAACTCCCTTTAATTTCCTTGCAACAAGTTCCCCAATAAAAGAAATTTCTTCAATGCGAAAAATATATGCTGCAAAAATATATAAAACAACTCCTAACCCCACGCAAACAGCAGTTTCTAAATAAACAGAAAAATCAAGTTCACGGCTGATGAAATAAACAGCAAATCCCATTATCAGTGAAGCCGCCAGCACTTTTGCAAAAGCTTTTCCCAAAGACGTAAATTCTATATAAGGAAGATGTTTTGTAATAAAAATCATAAGCAGCGCTGTCTGAACAGAAACAGAAATGGAATTGGCAAGGGGCAGAGCTCCATGCCCTAAAAAAGGTAAAAGCAGATAGCTTAAGATTACATTTACTATGACTGAAATAATTCCCGCAGTTACCGGAGTTTTAATATCGTTTAAAGCATAATAAGCTCTGGTGATTACCATATTTGCGCCCCAACCATACATTCCCAATGTAAAATATGCCAATGCAGCAGCAGTCATTACTGTGGCCCTGTGATCAAAAGCACCCCGCTGAAAAAGCATTGCTACCACCGGAGAGCTTAAAACTAAAAGGCCCACCGCAGAAGGAATAATAATGAAAGAAACCAAATTGAGCCCCCTTATAAGGGTTTTGGCAAATTCCCACTTATTCCCTGAAGCTGCATGCTCTGACATAGTTGGGAAGACAACAGTAGAAATAGTTGCTGCAAAAATTCCCAAAGGAAGATTAATAAGCCTGTAGGCAAAATCTATAGCTGATATGCTTCCCTCAGCAACAAAGGAAGCAAAGGCTCTGTTCAACGCCAGATAAATCTGATTTACTCCCACACCAAAGATGATGGGGATTAACCCAGAAGCAGCCTTGAGCAGAGCAGGATGATGGATGTCAAAGTTCAGGAAATATTTAAAATTCAGCTTTTTTAGTGAAGGTATTTGGACAAATAAAAAAAACATAAATCCTATCAAAGTACCCAATGCTAAACCGTGAATACCCAAACTGCTGCTCAAAAATATTACCGAAAGGATAACAATTATATTTTCTGCCGCAGGAGCAAAAGCCGGCACACCAAAAACATGCTGAGCATTTAAAATGCCGGTTATAAGCATTCCAAGCCCCATAAAAATTATCGAAGGCATTATTATTCTGGTGAGTTCCTGAGCTAAAACGGCAGTATCTCCAGTAAACCCTGGAGCCATCAGCTTTACAAGCACTTCTGAACCGGCTATACCTATCAGCGCTGCTGCAGTGAGCAGAAGTGCTGTCCAGTTGAAAATTACACTGGCTGCTTTCCACATTTCCTCTTTCTGTCCCTTTACTCCATAGTCAGTTAAAATGGGAACAATTATCATTACAAAAGCCATTCCCACAATTGATTGAAGAAAATAGGGAATGGTATAAGCAACCATATAGGCATCTGTAGCCCCTGAGGTCCCAAAATGACCAGCAATTACTGCATCCCTAACATATCCTAAAATTCTGCTCAGCAGATTCATTGCCAAAAGAATACCCGCCGCACGAACTATTTTCCCCGACGCATAAGACATGACTTCATTTCCTTCCCTAAACATTATTTTTTTAACTGATAAATCAAATCTCAGTAATTACCGCCCTTTGATAGTTTTTCACTGTTTTAATTTACTCTCTGCTCTCTGTGCAATTTTAACCGCAATCTCAGCATTATCCCATGCTCTGCGCCTAAGCTCCCCAACCCTGTTTTTAAGCTCCATCCTCAAGAGCTCAAGATTATCAACGGCATTAAAAACAGCTTCTTTAAGAATACGGCAGTTTACCTTACTTATATCACCCACATTTATCTGGCCCACCTGATTTAAGAAGCTTTCCACTTTTGGATCATAACAGATTCCCACTGAAGGAATACCCCCTGCTGCCGCAAAAATAAGGGAATGAAGTCTCATCCCCAAAACCAAATCTAAATTGGCAAAAACACCAAGGAGTTTCTGCACAGGTATTTCCTCTTCCAGAATAAAGGCATCTGCTCTCATAAACCCCGCTGCTTTTCTTGAAAGAATAAAATCCTTGGGAAAATGCATGGGTATAAAGAGAACCTGCCAGCCGGAATCAGCAAGGCCATCGCATACTTCTGCAACAGCCTCCACAACGGCTTCGCAGCCAGGCCATTCCCTCAGGGAAACCCCCACTATAGGCCTGTCTCCTTTTAAAGATTTCCCCTTCGCTCTAAAACCCGATAAAAGAGCCTTTCCTTCTTCAACATCACCTTTTTCAGGCTCAAGAATCATTACAGGATCAGCCGTCACCTCTATGGGAGGACGGTTTATTCCCAGTTCTCTCAGCTCTTCTGCTGATTTATTATCCCTAACGGTAATATAATCAACCCTGTTGACCACAGATCTGGTTATCTTTTTTCCAAAACCTGTGGTTAAGGGCCCAATTCCCTGGGCATAAAGCATTACGGACTTTCTAAACAGCTTGCCTAAAAAAATTACTCCAAGATAATAAATCAGGCTTTTTATTCCCGTAACATCTTGAATAAGACTGCCGCCGCCGCTTAAAACAAGATGGCTTTTTTTAACTGCCCCTGCCACTTCTCTGACATTCCATCGATTTACAGCATAAACCCCATACTGCACCGCGGTTTCCTCCGGTTTATGAGAAAGCACAGTTATGTTTATTCCGGGATCCAATTTTTTCAAAGCCTTTATAATGGAAAAAAGAACTGCCTCATCTCCTGCGTTTCCGAAGCCGTAGTATCCTGATAAAACAATCTCAGGCATTTAAGACCCTCTTTCCCCATTTCCCTAAAAATTCGCAGGCCAATATAACAGCAGCACCCACAAGAATACCCATCCATAACCCATTAAATGTCCTGATAATTGAAATCACTAGAGGCGTATGGAGATGTTCAAATGTATTAACCAGGGAAACCTGTCCTATACTTCCCAATACTACCAGAGGTATATATTTACGCCGGTATCCAAGATAATAGGAAATAAGCATAATGGGATGCCCCAAAAGAAACTCTTTTGTTCTCGGTCTAACCAAGAGAAGCTCCCTAAGCATTTCTCTGAATCTTATTTCTATTTCTGATACCATCCCCGCTTCATTGCCGCTTCGGACAAGCATTACTGCACCAGCAAGGGCCAGTATTCCCAGTGCAAAGAGCCATTTATACCGAACAAAATCATTCAAAATCTCAGCAGAAATTTTTATTGGATTATCCTTATCATGTTTTAAAACCAAGAACAAAGGTATCAAAATCAAGGGAGCCAACAGACTGGCCTTTACCCCTGAGAACTGATCCAATCCTATCATAAAACCGGTACCGGAAAGGAGCCCTACTATGAACAAAGCCCCAATCATAGAAATCAGCACTGCTTTTATGAGATTTAAAATGCTTGCGTTCATGCTTTTCCTTTCTGTATCATACGTAGAAACCACAGCTAAAGTAGGAAAAATCACTGCCGAAGCAAAAGCCATAAATTTTCTTGCAGTATTAATATCAAAAAAGAACAGCAGGCCATAAATCAGCACACCGCAAAATCCTAATAAAATCGAAGTTTTTTTATCCATTACCTGAAGAAGAAGAATAATACCTCCGGCAGCAACTCCTGAACCTATCACTCCCAACATTAAGTAGGAAATAGGAAAACTTCCAAAGGGCTTTGCTGTTCCTGGATGCAGCCCTTCAGATTCCAGCTGACTTCTCAATTCCTTTATATAAGCGGAGTTAAAATCAAGCCAGCTTACACTGCTTACATTTTGAAAAAGGCGGACCAGAATTACCCTAACATTTCTTTCCGATGCCGCCAGGACATACCTGTCCAAAGCCCTCGAAGGTGTGATATTGATCATTTCATCACTGCTTATGGAATGTAGCTTAACAGCATTTTTACCAAGGTCCAATGCCAACTTTTTTAAGCCTTTCTGATCAAAAAATTCAATCAAAGCCACGGGTGCGCCAATCTTTTTCACTTGCTCCTTAAGTTCCGGCAGCAGATGGGGATATCCCGGCACATATGGATCATTAAAAGCCAACACTGATATATTGGGCACCCCCTCAAGCTGTTCAAAAACTGCATCAAATGATGAAACCTTCGCCTCAGGCCAAGTGCGTATCTGGGGAATAAAACTCAAACCCAGCTCTTGAGATGCTTTTATGCCCTCTTCTGGAAAACCCACACCAATACCTTCTAGGTTTAGAATCCTAGCGGAAAGGGGAGAACCTACATAATAAAGACCTCTATTTTCCTCAGTAAAAGCTTCAATACCTCCCACTTTAGCATCCAGATGAGTTTTCAAGCGATCATAAATTTCCGGAAAAGGGGTGATAAAATATGTATAATCCTTCTTTATGTTCTCTCTAAAAGAGAGATTTTCGTCCAAGGCCAGTTCTGCCCCCGACTTTATATATAAAAATCCCTGGGCCTCAAGATCATCTATAAGCTGTTCCTTTGCAAGAATTCCTGTAACCCCAGATTCCTTTAGCTTCTCAAGTACCTCACGGATATCAACATTATTCCTTTTTGCAAGTTCCCAGATTTGAGAGTAATCAACAACGACCTCTACATTTCTGTTAGCTTTTTCATAACCCATCCTTTGAACAGCAATATAAGAAGAAAACAGAAGGGCAAGAATCAGAACAAAAAACAAAGGAATATATATTTTCCTGTTATCCACCCTAAACACTCCCATTATTTACGGATTTTACTGCAAAAACCATTTAAGAGAAGATCCATTAAATCATCAGCTAGATTATCTCCCTCATAAGAAAGGTTTTCATGAATCACAGCTGCGCTCAATGCCATGGCTGAACCGAAAATTATTCGTGCAGCAACTCTGACCTTTAAATCTTCTCTAAACTCTCCTGCAGATTTTCCTTTTTCAAGCACCCCTTCAATGGCAGAAATTTTTTCTAAGGTTTGCTCTAAAAACCACTGCCTTATTTCCCCATTCAGGGTATTTTGGTTTGCAATAATTATTCAAGCTAAATCCTTTTTCTCAAGCATAAAATTAAAATGCTGTTCTATAATTTTTCTAATCTGCTCCACTGCAGAATCATGGCTTTGGGGATCAAAAACCTTAATATATTTCCTACTTATAGAAGAAAGCATTTCCTTAAAAAGTTCTTCCTTAGATGCAAAATATTCATAAATAGTACCCTTCCCTATCCCCGCTTCTTTCGCTATTTCTTCAATCTTTGCCTTATGAAATCCTTTTTTAGAAAATACTTTTGCCGCCGCATCAAGAATCCTTCTTTTTTTTTCTTCAGGATTTTTGATATCCAAATACAATGCACCACCTTGTTATTATGCCTGCATCTGGCTGCTCCCTGCATCTTTTGACAAAAATCCCATCTTCTTTTTCAATTTAATTATTATATCCTCAAGAAGAATGTACATAACCGGCACAAAAACCAGGGTCAGCAGTGTAGAAGTTGTAAGTCCCCCGATCAAAGCCGTTGCCATGGGAGCCCTGACTTCAGCTCCTTCCCCAAATCCAAAAGCTAAGGGCAGCATACCCAAAACTGTGGTTAAAGTAGTCATGAGGATGGGACGCAGTCGATGGGGGCCGGCCTCAAGAATGGCTTCTTCTCTGCTCAAACCCCTATCTCTCAGCTGATTAATGTAATCCACAAGAACTATGGCATTATTTACAACAATGCCCGCCAGCATAATGACACCGATAAATGCTGGTATATTGAAGCTTCTCCCTGTTAAAAGAAGTCCTAAAACAACTCCCACAATGGTAACAGGCATGGAAAACATAATAACAAAGGGATATAAGAAAGACTCAAACTGCCCTGCCAGTATCATATATACCAGTGCCACTGCCAAAATTAAAGCAAAGCCTAAATCTCCGAAAGCCTCAGCCATTTCCTTGCTTTCACCGCCGTACTCAATGGTGTATCCCGAAGGCAGATTGTAATCTTTCAGTTTTTCTTGAATATCTTCCATTACATGGCCCAGATCTCTGCCGTGAAGTTTTGAAGTTACTGCAACGGTCCTTGTTTGATCCTTCCTTTCAATAACACTGGGACCTTCGGTTATTTTTACCTCTGCCACTTCCTTTAAAGGAATCTGAACCCCTGTGGGTGTCGTCAGCTCTAAATCTTCCAGCTCATTAAGGCTTAAATCTCCCTCATTATCCAAATAAACCCTAACATCGATTTCATCGCTTCCTGTGCGGTAACGAGTAGCAACCTGCCCTTCGATGGAACCCCTAACAGCATTGTTAATTTGGGAAACACTTAACCCATAAAAGGATGCCTTGTTTCGGTCAACAACAACTTGTGCCTGGGGATTGGCATTTTCCATGCTTACTTCCACTTCCCTGGTTCCCGGGACCAAAGATATTATCTCAGCAATATCATTAGCTATTTTCTCCAATGTTCCAATTTCCTGTCCTTTAATTTCAACAGAGATTGGATCACTAAAACTAGATATTTCTCCCCCAGGCATAAGCGAATTGCTGGCAGAAACTTCAAATTCTGCCCCGGGAATCTTCTGGATCTCCTTCCTCAACGCTTCAACCACATCATTGGTACTTCTTTCCCTTTTGTTTTTCTCAACAAGCTGTACATCAATGCGGGCATATTCAGACTCCCCTTCACCGCTCATAAAAGCTGAGCTCTGTCCCAATTGGGAACCTACAGTAACAAAAATGGTTTCCACTTCTGGCTGTTTTTCAATAATTTCCTTAACTTCTTCTACAACTTCTTCCGTACGCTCTAGACGCGTTCCCTGAGGCATTTCAATATTTACCGATAAGAGGCCTTCATCCATTTGGGGAATGAACTCTACACCAATAAAGGGAATTAAAGCTATACTAACAATAAGAGAAGCCACTGTTATTAAAACAACTATTTTCTTATGGGTAATGGCCCACGAAAGAAGATTACGGTATTTTTCATTTACACCCTCCAGCAACACACCCCAAACATATAACATTTTTTTTAGTATGCTGCGCCTGTCCGCAGTAGACTTATAATTTTCCACTGCAGGAGGAAATACCCTAGAAGCAAGCATGGGTATTAAAGTAAGGGCAACGGCTAAAGAAGCCAAAAGGGAAAAGGACACAGTTAAAGCCAAAGGAGAAAAAATCTGGGAAGCCAATCCTTCTACAAAAACTATGGGGGAAAATACTGCTATTGTAGTCAGGGTGGATGCGGTGATTGCTAATGACATTTCATTGCTTCCATTTAAGGCCGCTTCAATAGCTCCCTCACCCTGCTGTCTGTGCCGGAAAATATTCTCTAGAATTACTATGGAGTTATCAACCATCATTCCCACACCCAGGGCAAGGCCCCCTAAAGTCATCATATTAATGGTAAGGCCTCTAAAATAAACCAGAACAAAAGTGGCAACAAGGGATATGGGTATTGAGAGGCCAATAATTAATGTGTTCTGTATGCTTCGTAAAAACAAGAAGAGAATAAATACTGCCAGGAAGCCTCCCACAATAATATTCTGCACCACATTCGATATCGATTTTTCAATAAATTCTGCCTGATCAACAATAGTTAAAAGCTCTACACCTGCAGGCAGCTTTCCCTCAAGCTCCTTCAATGCTTCGCGTATACCTCTGGAAACCTCTACTGTATTGGCGTCAGACTGCTTACTGACAAAAAGGGCAACACTGGGTTTATCGTTCACCATACTGTAGCTTTTAACATCTTTATATCCTTCCTCAATTTCTGAAATATCCCCCAATCGTATGCTGCCGCCACTTGCAGTAGAAATCCGAACCTCTCCTATTTCCTCAACTCCGGAAAACTGCCCCAAAACCCGAACTAAATATTCCTTTTCCCCTTGGAATGCGCGGCCACCTGTAACATCAAAATTTTCACTGCTTAAAGTCTGTACTATCTGGGAAAGAGACAAGCCGTGCGCCTGCAGCACCTCCGGCCTGATTTTTATTTTTATTTCCCGCTCCAGTCCCCCCGAAATATCAACTGATGCCACCCCTTCTATTCTTTCCAGTCTGTTTTTAATCTCATCTTCAGCAAGCTGCCTGAGCTCCCACTGCCCAATATCTCCACTCATGGCAATGGTGTAAACGGGCATCATGCTGGGATCCATTTTAAAAATAAGAGGTTCCTCACAACCTTCGGGAAGCATTCCTTCAACAAGGTCAACTTTTTCCCTAATTTCCAAAATAGCAAAATCCATATCTGTTCCCCAGTTAAACTGCAGCATAATCACTGAAGAACCCTGTTGAGAAAAAGAATTAATGCTTTTGACATTATGTACAGCACTTAATGTCTCCTCCAAAGGGCGGGTCACAAGGGTTTCCATTTCTTCAGGACCAGTTCCGCTGTACTGAACAACAACTAGTGCCACAGGAAGATTCATTTCAGGAAAAAGATCAATTTTTAAGTTAATTAAGGAAATAATTCCCAGAACCATAATTATACAAACAATCATTACCATGGTAACGGGTCGCTTAATGGAAAATTCAGTTAGTTTCATTTTTCACTGACCCCGCTTTCACAGACAACCCTGTCGCCTTCGTTGAGAAGATGCTGTCCCCTTATAACCACCCTATCTCCACGCTTAAGGCCTTTCTTTATTTCAACGTATTTATCATCTTTTATACCCAACGATACCTTACGAGCAGCCGCCCTTTCACCATCCACAACAAAAACAACATCCTTGCCGGAGCGTTCCACCACGGAATCAACGGGAACCGCAAGCACATCTTCGGCTCTCTCAATTACCAATGAAACCACAGCGCTCATCCCAGGTTTTATTTGATGCTCCTCATTTGGAATCTCCACTTCAACTTCATAGGTATTGGCATTTTTTGCATCAGCAACGGGACTTATGTGAACAACTTTCCCTTTAAAGGGGCGATCAGAAATAGCCTCAATCATAACCTCAACGGTCTGACCTTCCTTTATGCTTTTAAGATATTTTTCTGTAACTTTGGCCGCAGCAAGCACTCTGTCCATTTCCACAATGGTTACCACAGGTGCCCCTACATTTGCCATCTCTCCTGGATCCACATTTACTTGAGCAACTATACCGTCTATGGGAGATGAAATGTCGCAGTTTTCAAGCCGCTGTCTGGAAAGGTCCAAATTAGCTTCCGCCTGCTTAATATCCGCTTTTGCTACCTCATAACTGGTTTTCTTAACAATTTCCAGCTGCCTTTTTGCCGCATTCAAATTGCTCTGTGCAACCTGATATTGTGCCTTGACCGCATCAAACTGCTGTTCTGAAACAACTCCCTGTTCATAAAGAACCTTCATTCGGTTGTATTCCTTTTCTGTATTTTCGAAGTTGGCAGAAGCATTTTTAAAGTTGTTTTCCGCCTGGATAATCTGGCTCTCAGTGGTTGAATAAGCTGCAACCGCTTTTCTGTAAGCTGCCTGCGCCTGATTAAACTGAGCTTTCAATTCATCCTTTTCAAGGGAAACCAAAAGCTGGCCCTTTCTTACCCTCTGCCCCTTAGAAACATGAACGGAAGCAACCTTTCCTGATATTTCTGGAACCACCTGAATTTCTTCCTTAGCTTTTATTTGGGCGCTTAACTCCGCTTTAACCACCAGATCCCTTGGGCGAACCACTTCAAAATCAACAGGTTTTGCAGTATCAGTACTCTGCCCTTCATTTTGATCATTGGAACCGTATGTATTAAACAGCATATAACCTGCAGCAAAAATTACAGCACAAATTACTGCCCCTATAATAAACTTTTTGTTCATATTCCCTTACGCCTCTCCCAGCAACTTTTTTTGTCGACCGTCCAGTCGGTCAATTTAAGCCCATTATATTTTCTCTTTAAAGGCTTGTCAACGGTTGGAAGATCTCCACTAAAACACAATAAATTAAGGACAGCCCTAAATTCGGGATGCCCTGTTCGCCGCCTTTCGAATTTTTTCAAATCTTTTAGGATCTGTAAGGAGTTTTTTTACCCCAGGGGTAAGATCGTATTTTTGAAGTTCGTTTAAAGGAATGTACCTGCAGTCCATAACATCACTTCCGGGGTGCAGTTCTTCATTACCTATGGGATAAGCAAAAAAATCAATAAGCACATAATGGAACTGTATGGACCCTTTATCATCCCTTACCACCGTTTCAAACACATCAAAAATCTCACCAACTTCCACTCTAATACCGCATTCCTCCATAACCTCCCGGGCTACCCCCTCCTTTAAGCTCTCTCCCAATTCCAGGCAGCCTCCGGGAATTCCCCACATACCTTTAGAAGGAGGTTGTCCCCTTTTCACAAGGAGTATTGCCTGATCTTTAAGGATAATTCCCCCTACTCCAACTATAGGATCTTTAGGATATTCCCGCATAGCCCAACACCTTCCTAAAAACAAAAAAATTTTTAGCTGTATTCTTTGAAGCCGTGACTTTCAGCCACAACTACTTTTTCTCCTCTTTTTTTAGCAGCAGTTGATGCCAAACTTGCCATATTTATTAGGTCCGCCACGCTGTGAGTGATTCTACTTTCAGATCTTACAGTACTGCGTCTGCCTCCAGCAAGACCAGCTGAAGCTGTAATTTCAGCATCATAAGACCACTCCTCTTTTTCTAAAGAAAAAACCATTTCAAAAGCAAGTTTTCGTGCTTCTTCAAAATTTCTTACCGTTACAACTGCAAACTCATCTCCAGCGTATCTGCACAAATAATCGGTATCCTTTTTAACTTTTCTTTTAAATATTTGCGCAACTTTCTTCAATATTGCATCGCCAATCACATGCCCTAATCTCTTATCAATTTCGCCAAAATTATCTATATCCAAAAAAAATAACAGCGATTTCCCTACCCTGCTGCACCAGCTCATATGCTTTCCTCTGAAGATATTCAGCTCTCATAAGTCCCGTAAGGGAATCAATATGCTTGCCCAGCTCCCAATACAGAGCTAATTTTGTAACAATGCCCACACACTTCCCTCCATCGACCACCAGAAGGCGTTCAATTTTATTCTGCTCCATTTTATCCTTAGCTTCCCATAGAGGGCAGTCCACAGAAACAGTAACAACATTTTTTGTCATAACTTCCCCAACCAGTCTATAAGGCGCGACTCCCCTTATATCCCGTGAAGTAATAATACCCACCAATTTCTCCCCTTCCTGTACAGGAAGGCTTCCAATTTTGTACAGACGCATTAAAGAAGCAGCTCTTCCCACGGTTTCCTCAGAAGAAATGGTTATAAGCTCCCGGGTCATAATTCCACCAACTGCAACATTTTTCATTAATCCTACCTCCCGGGCAGTAATAAAGATGACCAAACTAAAAACAGATCTCAAATTTAAAGGGCATCCTTCCAGTGATGGTGGGGATACTTATACTCTTTGGAATCCTTTTTTATGGTCACAGCCGTTATATAGTATGCATAATCAAAATTTTTCTTTTTCTTAATTGCCCAATTAAAAGCTCTTCTGGTTATAAGAGACCAAAAAGCAAAAAAAAGCATCAAGGTTACAGCCAACGCTGTCAAAGAAATATAAAGCCTGCCAATGCTTATAAAGTAAATTGTCACTGCCGCAGCCGCTAAGACACATATAAAATACAAATAATAAAACTTTTTATCAAACTGCCTTAAAATATTTCTTGATTTATCTCTGGTCATGGCTATTTTAAGTTCTCCGCTTTTTATTTTCTGAATAAGCCTATTAAAATCTTCATCATCAGCAGCACTTTTAAACTGCCTGATTTCTTTCCTTTTTTCATCTTGGGACATAAAACCACCCCTTTGATAATATTCAAAAAGTTTTTCAAAAATAAATTAAAATTCAAAACTCCATAAATTTCCTCTTGCTAACCATCAATTTCTTTCTTCCCTGGAAAACTTCATGAAAAAATAAACTCCCGTGAGTATAAGAGCACCTCCCAGAAGCTGGGCAGCAGCGGGATACTCTCCAAGCAGCACAGCAGCTAAAATGCTCGCTCCTACGGGTTCTCCCAAAACGCTGACGGAAACCGTTGGAGCTGGCAAGTATTTTAAAGCCCAATTTAAAAGAGTATGCCCAATGGTTGTGGGAATAAGAGCCATTCCCAAAAAGAGCAGCCAGTTATACAGAGAATAGGGGTAAAGCTTTGCACCAACAATTAAATTCATCAACAAAAGAAACAGGCTGCAGAAACCGTAGACAACAAAAGTATAAGCAACAAGGGATAATCTCTGTCTTAAGGAACGTCCGATCAGCACATAAACTGCTATAAAGAATGCACCGCTTAATGCAAGGAAATCCCCCCACAGGGCACTGCCTCCTACAGAAAAATCCCCTGCACCTATAATAATGCTACCCACCAAAGCCAAGCTGCCCGCGGCGAGAGCCTTTTTACCCACTTTTTCTTTCAAAACAAGTACAGATCCCAGTACAACAAAAATTGGCTGAAGGGTAACCAGTACTGTGGAGCTGGCTACAGTAGTATATTCCAAAGACTTAATCCACGCAGCAAAATGAAAAGCCAAAAAAATTCCCGCAGCTGATGCTGCAAAAAAATCTCTTTTAGAAACAGCCATAAGTTCTTTTCTGAAGGTTGTAAAGGCAAAAGGAAGCAGTATAAAAGTTGCCAGGACATTGCGGTAAGTAGCAATTATAAGAGAAGGGGCATCGGAAAACTTCGCAAAAATGGAACCAAAGGATATCCCAATTACTGCAATCACAAGGGCAGCATAGGGATTTATTCTGGGTCGTTCTGCTGCCGTTATTTTTGCATGTTGCAATCCCAATTCCCCCCGTAAAGCCTTCCTCCATCCATTTTACTTTTTCCGTCCCATGTATACCGTAGCATTCCTTTTTTTATCTTTGTACCTTTCAAAGGCAAGATCAATTAGATGGGATAAAAGCTCCCCATAAGACACTCCCGATGCCTCCCAAAGTTTAGGAAACATGCTTATTTTAGTAAAACCGGGCATTGTATTTATCTCATTCACATAAATTTGACCAGTATCCTTGGTTACAAAAAAATCTACCCTTGCCAAACCTGAACAGTCTACGGCTTTAAAAGCCTTTACAGCAAGGTTTCGTATTCTGTCTTCCTGTTCACTGCTCAGGGGTGCAGGGATCAGCAGTTTAGATTCTCCGCTAAGATATTTTGATTCATAATCATAAAACTCTCCTGAAGGAATAATTTCACCAGGAACAGAACTGCGGGGATGTTCATTGCCCATTACGCTGCACTCAATTTCTCGGGCTTCTATTCCCTGCTCCACCACAAGCTTGCGGTCATACATGGAAGCTTCCTCCAAAGCCGCAATGAGCTCTTTTCGATTCTTTGCCTTAGAAACCCCAACACTGGACCCTAAATTTGCAGGTTTTACAAAACATGGATAGGAAATATTCGCCTCTACATAATCAGCTACCCTTTCAGGATTTTCCTGAAACTCCCATCTCATCACAGCTATATCTTTTACCACAGGCAGCCCAGCCTGTCTAAAGAGCTTTTTCATAACAACCTTATCCATCCCAGCTGCTGAAGCCAATACACCGGCCCCAACATAAGGAATGCCTGCAAGCTCAAGAAGGCCCTGAACCGTTCCATCTTCTCCATAGGTTCCGTGCAGCACAGGAAAAACCACATCTAAAGGCTCCAAAACCTTACCATCTAAAGTTACAAAATTATCTTTTAATGGCTGGCATAAAATGGTTACAGGAATACCCCTATGGGGATCAATTTCACCTTTTTCAAAAACATCTCTTGGGTTTTCTATAAGGTACCATGAACCATCTCTGGTTATTGCAATGGCTACCGGCTCAAACCTATTCCTATCAAGGGCCTCATAAACGGATCCTGCCGACAAAATTGAAACCTCATGTTCCCCGGAGCGTCCACCAAATAGTATTCCCACCCTAAGCTTCCTGCTCAAAAAAAACCCTCCCCCACAGCTGCGAAAATTATGCAGAAAAACAAAAAAACAATCACCAATTATTTTATCATAAATTATATTATCGCACTGCTTTAAAAAATTATGTATTTAAAAAGGCAAAAAATTTTAAAAGAGTTAAAAAATTCTTTTATTGTAATAAAAATATTACAAAACTGACCTTAATTGACCTTTGTTGGAAAAAAATTAGCCTAAATAAAATTTGACCATTTTTGACTAAATAATTATATTTAAAATTGAAAATACTAAAACAGAAGAAAGGGGGTATGTGCTATGAGAGGCTTCAGAGATTTAGTTCCTTTTGGAAGAAAAGATCTCTTTGATTTTGATTGGGATGAATTCTTCAGCTTCCCTGCTATTGGAACATTTTTCCCCATTGAAAGCCGGGGAATTAGGGCAGACGTTAAAGACCTAGGCAGTGAGCTCCTGGTAGAAGCTGAGCTACCGGGATTTGAAAAAGATGAAATTGAAATCACCTTAAGAGATAATTACCTTACCATTCAAGCTGAAAGAAAAGAAGAATTGAATGAAGAAAAAGAAGGTTTTATAAGAAGAGAAAGAAGCTATGGAAAACTGCAGAGAACCATAGCACTGCCCTATGAAATAGATGCAGATAAAGTTGAAGCAAAATACCAGAACGGAATCCTTAAGATCAAACTACCCAAAGTGGAAAGCGAAAAGAGCGGAAGGAGAATTAACATCACCGATTAGCTTTCAAAGTCAACCCTGCTGATAAGCAGGGTTTTTTTATTTTTTCTAAGAACCTTATTTATTTAAAATAATTTAAAAAGTAAAATAGATAGAAAAAGGAGGAAAGGTTAATGATAACTGACTGCAAATTACGGATAAAAGTGAAAAATGGAACTGTGTTTAAAAACAATCTTATCAAAAAAGGCTGGAAAAAAATAAACGAAAATTATTATATAAAAACTTACGGCACAGATACCCAAGCTGAAGTACATGAAAAAATTCTGCCCTTTTCAGGACAAACCTATTACTCAGTTTACATTAAGGACCCCGAAACTCTAACTAAACATATTTTATACAGCATCTGTGATGAACTTGAGGAAATGGAACACCAATGCTAAAATGCTAAAAGACCGGTGCCACGGGCGGGCACCGGTCTTTTTTACTCAACTTATTTCTAATCTTCTTTACCAGCAGCAGCTTCATCTGCATCTTTGTCGATGGGAACAAATCTTTCCTTCAGCTTTTCCATAACCAGCGGCATTGTTGTATATTCCATTTCATCCAAATTAAGTCTATGGGGCTCAAAGGGCCCAAGGCGCCTCATATAGTTGGCAATTTCATTGGCAATTTCTCTTGCCTTATCATATGCAGGATCTGCAAAGAAATCTTGAGGTCCAATGAGCTTACCCTGCGCTATCTGGAAGCCTAAAGCTACCACCCTTGGAGGTCCATCGAACCGGGTAGGATTGGAATCCTTAACCGAGACAGGCATTAATGGTCCGCTGTGGGAACCCCTCATCCATCCTGAAACCAAATGGGGATTTGCAAAGGGTTCCAAAGCCTCACCCACAGCAGGAAGCCCGCTCTGACAGCGGACAATACATACAGGATCGTCTTTCCCAACATATTTGCCGGCCAGGAAATTCAGCTTCTGGGTACTGGATGTTGCAGCAATGTTCCCATTTTTATCATAAACCGATTTAATGCAAAATCTCCCTGGAGCCCCCACAAACACCAGCATGTCATACATTTCTTCCGGAAGGGAAAAAAGAACCTTTTTGTTTTCAATGAGATCATGCACTTCAAACACAAATCCATCATGCATTTTGGGGTCAATTACCAATCCAATGGTATTAAAGGGATCAGCAAACATTTTGTATAAAGGGAAATTCCACGCCCCTGGTTCTGTTTTGTCAGCCATGAAAACTATAACAGGTTCACTGGGCCTTTCTTCAAACTCCATTTCAGCAACGCCGGGCCCCATCCCTTTAACATTTCCTGAAAAAGCATCAGATAAAAGATCCTGTCCTGCGCCGTATAACTTCATTTCCTTAGCAATTTTTGTGCACTCTTGGAAAGTATTAAAAGCCAGCTTATGTATTTCTTCATTATCAATTCCCAGACGGTGAGTCATAATTAAGTTGATATCATCTCCCACATGGGTTACATGATAGTCAATTAAATATTTGCTTTCGCTCAAACATTCCTCAGCCCGCTCAAGAAGTCTGGGATGAACGCTAGAATGACCAACCCACCCACCTATATCAGCCTTGATAACGCTTAATGTAAGCTTTTCACCCAACACGAGCCCCTCCTTTTCTTTATTAAGGCTTTGTTAAGTACAAGATTTCTCGGCAGGAATTCCTGCCCAAAAATTAAGCATTTACACTAATATATATAATACATGATAACAAATATTACTTCGTTGTGTATTAAACAAATTCCTTTTATTTACTTAAAAAAGATCAATCTCTTTTATTTACGGGCATGATAATTTCTGGATAATTATTTGCCGGGGAATTTACCTGGGTAGAAACCTCATAACAAACCAGTTCCCCGTCATAGGGTTTTATAATTTCCTTTAAACTCCCCACATCAGCTTTAGGATCAAGCCACATTTCCCAGATTTTTTCATCAACCATTAAAACAGGCATTCTGGGATGAATATCCTTTACCGCTGCACCTGCATCTGTGGTAATTATGGTAAAGGAATAAAGCTCCTCTTCTCTGTTTTTAGGATTTATCCACTTTTCCCATAAGCCAGCAAAGGCAAAGGGCTTCCCGTCGGGCAGCATAATCCTAAAGGGTGTTTTTGTACCATTATCTTTTCTCCACTCATAAAACCCATCTGCCGGAACAAAACACCGCCTTTTCAAAAAAGCGTCTCTAAAAGCCGGCTTTTTATCCACAGTTTCGCCCCTTGCATTGATCAACCTGTAACCTACATTTTTATTCTCAGCCCAGCGGGGAACCAGTCCCCACCTCATGGGCCTAACGGCAATTTCATCTCTGTGGGGTTTTCGATATATAACAGGCACTTCCTGTCCTGGTGCAATATTATAATTGGGACTGTAGTCAAAACGTTCCAAGGTATAGTTGAAATGCCTTTTAAATTCCTCCCCGCTCAGGGTAAGGGTAAAACGACCGCACATCTGTTTTTCTCTCCTGGAGAATAATCAATAACCTTATTAAAAGCTTAAACAGCAAAAAAATTATATAAATTTAATCTGTGTTACTTTTAATTGCACTTTAAAAAAATTTCCTATAACATAATTTACAAAAACAAAGGAGGTTCTGCTGTGTACTGGGAATGTAAAGGGCCAAAAAATACTGATAAAACAGTTGAGCTTGCCGTAAAAAGAGCTAAAGAGCTTGGCATCAATCATATCGTTGTGGCTTCCCATACAGGCAAAACTGCAGAAAAGTTTATAGGCTGCGGGCTGCATGTGGTATGTGTGGGACATCATGTGGGTTTTAGGGGTCCCGGTGTAAATGAGTTCCCTGAAGAGATGAAGAAAAAATTGGAAAATGCCGGAATAGATGTGCTCATAACCACCCACCTGATGGCTGGACTGGATAGATGCCTCCGTTTTAAGTTCCAAGGCATCTACCCATCAGAAATAATTGCCAACACCTTAAGAATGTTCGGTCAAGGAGTTAAAGTCTGCATTGAAGTTGCGGAATGGCACTGGATGCAGGGCTGATACCCTACGGTGAAGACATTGTCGCTGTGGGCGGAAGCGGAACAGGAGCAGATAGTGCACTGGTCCTGCGTCCAGCACATTCAAACAACTTCCTTGACACAAAAATCAGGGAAATCATATGCAAACCCTGGGATTTTTAACCCATTCAAAGCCTTTGTTAAATGCCTGAATATTTGCTTCAATGGATTTTTTAGGAACAGTCTCTTTTATAACATCATGCCAGAGATCCTTCTTAAAACCCATTTCCGCAGCAAGCGCCCCCACAAGAACCATGTTTACAGCTTTAGGGTTCCCTGCCTCAACAGCAATTTGGAAAGCATCAAGGGCTAAAATATGAGTGTCTTTTCTTTTGATTTTTTCCAGCACATCAGAAGGATATTCCCCCTTCCCAATAAGTACGGGGAGGGGGTAAATTTCCTGCTCATTTACAATAACAGTTCCCCCTAAACGCAGATAGTGCATCCAGCGTAGGGCTTCAAGCTTTTCAAACGCTAAAATAATATCAGCTGTTCCCTGCTCTATTGTTGGAGAGTAAACCCTCCTGCCGAAACGTACATGGGTAACCACACTTCCTCCCCTTTGAGCCATACCATGTATTTCCGAAACCTTTACATTCAGCCCCATTTTTAGAGCAGCATTACCTATGATACGGCCGGCCAGTATAATTCCTTGGCCGCCTACTCCAACAATTAAAATATTTTTTGTATTTGCAACGGTATCCATAAATATCACCCTAAATCAAAAACTTTATTTTTTCTCAATGGCTTTGTTGGGACAAACTTGAGCACAAAGTCCGCAGCCGCTGCACAGCTGAATATTTATCTCTGCTGCAGCTCCTTTCATAGAAACAGCAGGACATCCCAATCTTACACATGCTCCACACCCTATGCAGCGCTCTCCCACAGCAAAAGCACTTTCTTTTTCTTTAAGCATAAGAACACAGGGCCTTCTGGAAATCACCACAGATGGTTCCTCTACCGCCATCTCTTCCTTTAAAACAGCTCCCACACTTTCCAGATCATAAGGGTCAACAGTCACAACCCTCTTTACCCCCACTGCCCTGCAGATATTTTCCAGATCCACCTTTGATGTGGGCATATTTTTCGCCGTATACCCTGTCCCCGGGTGGTGCTGATGTCCTGTCATAGCAGTGGTGCCGTTGTCCAAAATAACTACAGTTATAGTTCCTTTATTATAAACAACATCCATCAGCCCTGTAATACCTGAATGAAGAAAGGTGGAATCCCCAATAACCGCAACAACCTTCCTTGCAAACTCTTTTCCCCTTGCTTTTTCTAATCCCAGTGCAGCGCCAATGCTGGCACCCATGCAGTGGCATGTATCCATACTGGACAGAGGGGGAAGGGCACCCAGTGTATAGCACCCAATGTCGCCGGTTACAACAGCTTTGAGCCTGTTAAGCTGATAGAAAACACCCCTGTGAGGGCAACCGGGACAGAGCACAGGAGGCCTTAAGGGAATGTTTTCCACAGGTTCAGCTGTTTTTTGTTCTTCCATTCCTAACCCCTTACGGACAATTTCAGTGCTCAGTTCTCCAAATCTGGTAAACAGCTCTTTCCCTTCAACTTTTATACCCAGTGCCCTTATTTCATTTTCCAGAAGGGGCTCCAGCTCCTCAACAACAATAAGTCTTTTAACCTGCCTAGAAAACTCTTTTATCAGTCCATGGGGAACTGGATAGGAAAAGCCAAGCTTAAGGATAGAAGCGTTGGGGCATGCTTCCTTAACATACTGATAGGCCGCCCCGCAGGTAATTATACCTATTTCCCTATCGCCCATCTGCACTTCATTAAAAGGAGATTTTTCAGCCAGGTCCCGCAGCTTTGACATTCTTTCTTCCACTTTAATATGAAGCTTTCGGGCATGAGCGGGAAGTACTATATACTTTTCAATGTTACGGTTGTAATCTTTAACATTTCTTTCAATTCTTTCTCCAAGAATCACAGGAGATCTGCCATGAGAAATTCTCGTAGTCAATCTTAAAAGAACAGGGGTATCATATTCCTCGCTTAATTCAAAGGCATAGGCGGTAAAGTCTTTAGCTTCCTGACTGTCGCTGGGCTCCAGCATTGGAATTTTGGCAAAACGAGCATAATACCTGTTGTCCTGCTCATCCTGGGAGCTATACATCCCAGGATCGTCAGCTGAGACAATTACAAGCCCCCCATTTACACCAGTATAGGAAGCTGTAAATAGGGGGTCAGCTGCAACATTTAATCCCACATGCTTCATAGATACAATGCTTCTCGCACCGCCTATGGAAGCCCCCAGAGCCACCTCCAAAGCAACTTTTTCATTGGGCGACCACTGGGCATCAATCTCTTCATATTTAGCCAAATTTTCCAATATCTCGGTGCTGGGTGTGCCGGGATAAGCTGAGGCAAAATGGACTCCTGCCTCGTATGCTCCCCTGGCCACAGCTTCATTTCCGGTAAGGAGTTTCTGCATCCTTATCCCCTCTCCCAAAAAGAAAAATCTAATTTATCAAATTTTCCTTTTATCAATTATCCGTTTTGCTTTTCCCTCAAAACGCTCAATGGTATGGGGCTCCACAAGACGGACCTTAGCATTAATGGAAAGTACGTTGTAGAGCCTGTCCTTTATCTTTTTCTCCAGTTTTTCAAGCTCACTGAATTTGTCCCTTTTGAGCACCTCTTCCGTTACTTCTACCTGTATCTCTATTTGATCAAGATAACCTTCCCTAGTAACTATTATTTGATAATAAGGGGCAGTTTCCTCTATTTCCATGAGGACACTTTCAATTTGGGATGGGAAAACATTTACTCCTCTTATTATAAGCATATCATCGGTTCTCCCTGAAACCCTTGCCATCCGCATGTTAGTTCTTCCACACCTGCAGGGCTCAGGATTTAGGGATGTTATATCTTTTGTTCTATATCTAATCAGAGGCATTGCCTCCCTAGTAAGTGTTGTAATAACCAGCTCCCCTTTATTTCCATAGTCCAGGGGCTCCTGAGTTTCAGGATCAATTATTTCCACAAGAAAATGATCCTCTGCAATATGCATTCCATTCCTCTCCCTGCATTCCCCAGACACCCCTGGTCCCATAACCTCGCTTAACCCATAGTTATCTGTGGCAAAACAGTTCCAGCATTTTTCTATTTCCCGGCGCATCTCTTCGGACCATCCTTCACTCCCAAAAAGCCCCAAACGCAGATTCAAGGAGCTGGGATCAATCCCCATCTCCTTTGCTACTTCCCCCATATAGAGAGCATAAGAAGGAGTGCTTACCAAAGTCGTTGTTCCAAAATCCTTCATAAGCATAATCTGTCTTTCAGTATTCCCCGAAGAAACAGGGACCACTGAAGCTCCGATGCGCTCTAGGCCGTAATGCAGCCCCAGGGCACCAGTAAAGAGCCCATAGCCGAAAGAAATCTGCACCATATCCTCGGCCCGAGCTCCAGCCTCATAAACCATTCTTGCCACCAATTCAGCCCATGTATCCAGGTCTTTCCGAGTATATCCCACCACCGTGGGCTTCCCAGTTGTTCCTGAAGAAGCATGAATACGAACGATTTCTTTTTTTGGAACCGCAAACATACCAAAGGGATAGTTTTCCCTAAGATCATCCTTTGTAGTAAAGGGAAGTTTTTGTATATCTTTTAGGGTTTTAATATCCTCGGGCTTTATCCCAGCTTCATCAAATTTTTTTCTGTAATGGGGAACCTTCTCATAAGCCCTTCTTAATGTAGTTTTTAAACGTTCAAGCTGAATCTGTTCCAATTCCCTTCGGGACATGCATTCACTGCGTTCATCCCATATTTCCTTTTTCTTAATTATAAAGGTTGGATTATTGGCAATCATTTCTGACTTACCACTCCCTCATATATAACACTGCTTGATTTTTTTGATAAAGGCTCTGAACCAAATATCTTCTGCAGGAACGTCTCAGGATATTTCTTTGTAACCAAACTCACGAGGGGCACCACAGCTAAAGGAACAACAATAGCCAAAGCCCCTAATGTAGGAATAAGAGATTCATCCATATTAAAGTAAAGGGAAAGACCCACTGAGATACCCAAAC
This sequence comes from Clostridia bacterium 41_269, assembly GCA_001508005.1. Classification (GTDB taxonomy): domain Bacteria; phylum Bacillota; class DTU086; order DTU086; family DTU086; genus 41-269. The sequence goes on along the minus strand of LGEZ01000008.1, from coordinate 49,687 downwards.
CAGAAATAATACCTGCCCAAGCACCTGCTTTGGTTACACCTTTCCAGAAAAGGCCGTATAAATAAGGAGCAAGAAAGGAACCTGCAACAGCCCCCCATGATAGAGACATTAAAGACAAAATTACCGTAGGTTTTTTTAAGGCTATCCAAAGGGAAAGGCAAACAAAAACTAGACACAGTACGCGCATCAGAAAAACAGCCGCTCTCCTGCTTATTCCTGGATAAAGGGTATCCTTTACAAGGTCAATGGCAACTGCAGAGCTGGAAACCAAAACCAGGGAAGCCAAGGTGGACATGGAAGCTGCCATCACCAGAAGAAGAATAACAACTCCCAAAGATTCAGGCAGTACACGGCTGATAATCTGAGGCATAATCACATCGGGATTGGGTTGTCCCCCTACTATAGGCATCTTGTTATCAAAAAACAGGCGGCTAAAGCTTCCGGTAAAATAAGCCCCAAAAGCTATCAGCAGGGAAAACAATGTACAAACTATTTTCGCTTTTGAAATGGATTCTTCGTTTTTAATGGCATAAAACTTCTGCACCATTTGGGGCAGTCCCCAGGTACCAAGGCTGGTAAGAACCACCATGGAAAGGAGAGGAATAAGTCCCGGAGGACCAATGGGCTTTATGAGACGGGGATCGTATAAAGCTAGCTTCTTAATTCCTTCTACAACTCCCCCAACATGGGGATCATAGACTACGTAAATGATCATCAAGATAACACCTACTATCATTATGAAACCCTGAATAAAATCGGTCATAGCCACTGCAAAATAACCGCCCATAACCAGATAAATAGCTGTGAGCACGGCCATCAGTACTAAAGCAACTTCAAAGGGTATGCTGAAAACCTCCTCAAAAAGATAGCTCAGCCCCATATAAACAGAAGCGGAATAGGGCACAAGAAAAATAAAAATAATCAGTGCAGATACTATTTTAAGCCATCGGGAATCATAGCGGGCCTCAAGAAAGGCAGGCATGGTAAGTACTCCCAAACGGGCAGTAAGCCTACGGGTGGGAGCAGCTAAAATCTTCCATGCTAGATAAGCACCTATAAAGGCATTGCCCAAAACAATCCACAGGGAGGAAAGCCCAAAGCCCCAACCTACTTTACCAGCATAACCAATAAAAAGCACCGCTGAAAAATAAGTGGTCCCGTAAGCAAAGGCCGAAACCCATGGACCAATGTTGCGGCTTCCCAAAAAGAAGTCGTTAACCGTCCTAGTCTTTTTCATGCTAATATAGCCTATTCCTACCAAAATACACACATAAGCAATAATAAAAGCAAACTTCATACCTACCATCCTTCCATCCTAAATTTCTTTAAATACATTTTAGACTTAAAATCTATTCCACAATAAAATTAAAAATCCTTCTTGCAAATTGTACAATCCTACTTTAAACAATATGCAGTCTGTTCCATTCAATAATTTTTTTGGATGTCAAAATAGCCTGGGAAACCTGACGGGGGCTGGTGGCACCGGGAACATCACGCCTCATGACACAGGATTCTATAGATATTCTTTGGAAAATATCTTCTCCAAAAGCGTGGGAAAATTTTTTAAATTCTTCAAGGGACAGATCATTCAAGGTTATTCTCTGTTTAATGCAGTGAAGAACTAATCGTCCTGTTATTTCATGGGCTTCCCTAAAGGGTATTCCCTTTTCCACAAGATAATCAGCCACATCTGTGGCATTGGTGAATCCCCTTTGGGCTTCTTCGTACATTTTCTGCGGAAAAATTTTTATAGTTTTCAGCATGGGAATAAAAACTTTAAGACATCCTTTAACGGTATCCAAAGTATCGAAAAGTCCTTCTTTATCCTCCTGCATATCCTTGTTGTACGCCAAGGGAAGAGACTTCATCACTGTTAGCAGCGCCATAAGGGAACCGTAGACTCTTCCCGTTTTGCCCCTAATAAGCTCGGCAACATCAGGATTTTTTTTCTGCGGCATAATGCTGCTGCCCGTTCCATAAGCATCGTCCACCTCTACAAAGCCAAACTCATCTGTGGACCAAAGAATAATTTCCTCGCAGAAGCGGCTTAGGTGCATCATTATCATTGAGGCGCAGAATAAAAACTCCAGTACAAAATCCCTGTCGCTTACAGCATCGATGCTGTTCCTTGAGATCTCACTAAAGCCCAATTCCTCCTTTACCCTTTCCCTATCTATGGGGAAAGTAGTACCTGCTAGAGCACCCGAACCCAAGGGCATCACATCGGTGCGCTTTCTGCAGTCCAAAAGCCTCTCATAATCCCTCTGAAACATTTCAAAATAAGCCAGAAGATGGTGAGAAAAAAGAACCGGCTGCGCTTTCTGAAGATGGGTGTATCCAGGCATAATCACATCTATGTTCTCTTCTGCCTTAGCCACGATGGTCTCCTGGAGATGCACAATAAGGTCCAATAAAACATTTATTTCTTCTTTTAGGTAAAGCCTCATATCAAGGGCAACCTGATCATTTCTGCTCCTCGCTGTATGAAGCTTCTTGCCCGCATCTCCAATTCTTTCTGTTAGTATTTTTTCAATATTCATGTGAATGTCCTCGGCATCAACACTGAAGGTAATTTTTCCTTCTTCAATCTCCTTTTCAATCTCCTTTAGCCCCTCAATAATGAGTTCTGCCTCTTTTTTGGAAATTATACCCTGTTCCCCAAGCATTCTGGCATGGGCAATGCTCCCCCTGATATCCTGTTTGTATAGACGGGAATCAAAAGAAATGGAAGAATGAAAGTCTTCCACCAATTCATCTGTTTCTTTAGTAAACCTCCCGCTCCACATTTTCACAGCTATCCCCCCTCAAAAATTAAACAGCAGCAGATCGTTATAAAAAACCTTATTAAAATAAATTTTGTGGTATATAGATGAATCAAAGAAATATTTTAAAAAAGGAAGTGAAAAAATAATGAAAATACTTCTTGCTATTGATGGTTCTGATAATGCCTTCAGGGCCGCAGAGTTTACTGCCAATTTAGCAGAAATGATTCCCGGCAGTAGGGTCACCTTAGTCTTTGTAGATACATTGGCAACTATTATTAAGTCAAGGGGCGGAACTCTGCCAGAAGATTATGAAAGCATCATCAATGAAGAAATAGCCAAACTCTTCAAAAGAGCAGAAAACCTTTTTGCTGAAAAAAGCATACCCTACAACATAAAGATATTAGAGGGATACGATGTGGCTGAAACAATCTGCGACTACGCTAAAGAATACAATTATGATCAGATTATAATGGGAACCCGTGGACTGGGAAGCATAAAAGGAATTATTTTAGGAAGCGTAAGCCACAAGGTAATTCAGCTTGCCCCCTGCCCTGTAACATTCGTAAAATAATCCCCCAGTGAATTCTTATTTACACTCCTGCTTGCCCATATATAAACTTCCCATTACAAATCTCTCTCACTCCTTATGAAAAGACCCATCATCAAATTTGCTGTCTAATCCTTCTTCTTTTTCTATTTTTCTTATTTCTTTTTTCCATCTATATTTTAGAGGAGATGATTGCTGATGAAAGTGCTTCTGTGCGCCGATGGATCTGAAAATTCCATTAGGACCGCAGAATATGCCGCACTTCTCGCAAAGGCTGCCAGCATTAGCAGGATTACGGTTCTCCACGTGGACAACCTCATAACCCTTATAAAATCCCGAGGGGTAACCCTTCCTTCGGAGTTTAAGGATCTTTATGATCCCAAAGTGAAAGAAGGCCTTAATAAGATAGAGAGAATACTTCAAAGGGAGAGCATACCCTTTGAAACAAAGGTGCTGGAAGACAATGATGCAGCAGAAGCCATATGCGAATTCGCCAAATTTTATAATTATGATCTCATTATCATGGGTTCAAGGGGAATTGGAGGTATTAAGGGGCTGCTTTTAGGAAGTGTAAGCAGCAAAGTTCTTCAGCTGGCTCACTGCCCCGTAACCATCGTAAAATAAAAGCAGCCCCCAAATCCACTCCTTTTACTATTTCTTATTTTTAGCCTTCTTAAACATTAATGCTCTTACCTTAAGGGGAAGACCAAACAGATTTATGAATCCCTCTGCATCTTTTTGATTGTATACCTCGTCCTCCTCAAAAGTAGCAAACTCCGCCATGTAAAGGGAATAGGGAGATTTTAATCCCACAGGTTCGCAGCTTCCCTTATACAGCTTTAAACGCACTGTTCCCGTAACGGTCTCCTGAGTCTTATCAACAAAAGCATCAAGGGCTTCCCTCAGAGGAGAATACCACAATCCATCATAAACCAGCTGAGCATACTTTTCAGCAATATGCCTTTTAAAATGAGCTGTCTGTCTGTCTAAAGTGATGGATTCAAGGGCATTATGGGCAGCATGAAGAATGGTTCCTCCAGGAGTTTCATAAACACCCCGGGATTTTATACCCACAAGACGGTTTTCCACAATGCTAATAATGCCCACTCCGTTTTTTGCTCCAGCCTCATTAACCTTCCTCACAAGATCCACAGGCAGCAGCTTTTCACCGTCCACCGCCACGGGAATTCCCCTTTCAAAATCAATTTCTATGTATGTGGGTACATCTGGAGCCTTTTCAGGAGGAGTAATTATCTGATAGAGATCCTGTGGAGGCTCGTTCCAGGGATCTTCCAAATCACCGCCCTCGTGGCTCAAATGCCAGAGGTTTCTGTCACGACTATAGGGTTTTTCTTTGGTAACGGGAACAGGTATCCCTTTTTTCTTTGCATATTCAATGGCTTCCTTTCGGGAAGAAATATTCCACTCTCTCCAGGGAGCAATAATTTTAAGATCTGGGTTTAAAGCTTTTACAGCCAATTCAAAACGCACCTGATCATTGCCTTTGCCTGTAGCCCCATGGGCTACAGCCTCAGCTCCTTCTTTTTCAGCAATCTCCACAAGCCTTTTACCTATGAGGGGACGGGCAAAAGAAGTTCCCAGCAGATATCTTCCTTCATACACCGCTCCAGCCTTCAAAGTGGGAAAAATAAAGTCCGTTACAAACTCTTCTTTCAGGTCCTCCACATAAACTTTTGAAGCACCACTCAAGTAAGCCTTCTCCTCAATGGCCTTAAAATCCTCATCCTGTCCCACATCAGCAGTCATTGCAATTACTTCACAACCATAATTCTCTTTAAGCCATGGAATAATTATGGAAGTATCAAGTCCCCCGGAATAAGCAAGAACAACTTTTTTCATCACAGCTTCTCCTTTCTTAATCAGCCATTATAAGGGCCATAACAGCCTTTTGAACATGAAGGCGGTTTTCCGCCTGATCAAAAACAACCGACTGTTTTCCATCCATTACTTCATCCGTTATTTCTTCTCCCCTGTGAGCGGGCAGACAGTGCATCACAATACACTGCTTCTTTGCTTTCCTTATAAGATCTGCATTTACCTGATAGGGCTTAAAAATCTCCGCACGTTTTTGAGCTTCGTCTTCCTGTCCCATGCTGGTCCAAACATCAGTATAAACCACATCAGCCCCTGATACAGCTGTTTCAGGATCATTAAGCACCTCAATTTTTGATCCTGTGCTCTCCGCAGTGGAATATGCTTTTTTAAGCACCTCACCATCGGGTTCATATCCCGGCGGGCAGCAGACCACAACATTCATTCCCATCTTTGCACCGGCTATGAGCAGAGAATTGGCAACATTATTTCCATCTCCCACATAAGCAAGCTTAATACCCCTGAGCTTACCCTTATACTCTCTAATGGTAAAAATATCTGCAAGAGCCTGGCAGGGATGAAGCAGATCAGTTAGGCCATTAATAACCGGGATATCCGCTGCTTCCGCTAACCTTTCCACTTCAGCCTGATCAAAGGTACGTATCATTATACCATCAAGATACCTGGAAAACACCTTCCCCGTATCTTCTATGGTTTCTCCCCTGCCCAGCTGAAGATCATTCCTGCTAAGAAACAGAGCATATCCTCCCAACTGATACATCCCTACCTCAAATGAAACTCGGGTCCTGGTTGAGCTTTTTTGGAAAATCATACCCAAAGTTTTTCCTTTAAGAAGATGATGAGTTATTCCCTTTTTATGCTCATCCTTAAGTTTTTCAGCAAAATCCATTATAAAATTGATTTCTTCAGGAGTGTAATCATAAAGAGTTAAAAAATCCCTGCCCTTAAACTGCTCCTCATTAACCAATTCCATCCTCCCCTTCTTTGGATATGCTGTCCAAAACCTCATCAAGGATCTCTACTGCCCTGTCCACATGCTCCCTAGTTATGTTCAAGGGCGGTAGGAAGCGAAGAACCTTTTCTGAAGCGCAGTTTATAAGGAGCCCTCTCTTCCTGCAAAGATCAACAATTCTGCTGCCGTCCATGCTCAGCTCCATTCCCAGCATCAAGCCGAGCCCCCGTACTTCTTCAATAAATCCATATTTCTCTTTTAGATCCTCCAGTTTTTCATAGAGATAACTACCCATCTGAGCAGCATTTTTTATGAGTCCCCTTTCAAACAGAGCATTAACTACTGCAGCTCCCGCAGCACAAGATACAGGATTACCGCCAAAAGTAGAGCCGTGGCTGCCGGGTCCAAAAGCTCTGCTCACCTCTTCAACAGCAAGCACAGCTCCAATGGGAAGTCCCCCGCCCAAAGCCTTTGCCAGTGTCACCACATGGGGCTTTATTTCATAATGTTCATATGCAAAAAGCTTTCCCGTTCTCCCCATCCCGCACTGAATCTCATCTACCATCAAAAGGATGCCATTTTCACGGCATATCCTTTCCACTTCCTTCATATATTCTTTTTTCGCGGCGTTAATCCCACCTTCTCCCTGTATGGGTTCCAGCATAACTGCACATGTTTCATCATCTACTGCTTTTTCAAGGGCTTCAATATCATTAAAGGGCACATGTACAAACCCTGGGGGCAGAGGGTCAAAACCAGTATGAACCTTCTCCTGTCCCGTAGCTGCTGCTGCTGCCAGAGTTCTTCCGTGAAAAGATTTATACATTGTGATGATTTTATAGCGCCTGCTGCCCTTCAGGACCTGAAAATAGCGTCTTGCCAGCTTGAAAGCTGCCTCATTGGCTTCTGCTCCGCTGTTGCAGAAAAATACCCTATCAAAATCGGAATTCTCAACCAGAAGCTGGGCCAGTTCCACCTGGGGTTCGGTCCAGTAAAGGTTGGAACAATGAATGAGCTTTTTAAGCTGTTCCACTGCAGACTCTACTACTTCAGGGTCACAGTGCCCCAAAGAGTTTACCGCTAGCCCTCCTACAAAATCCATATACTTGTTACCCTCAGCATCCCAAACATGGACCCCTTCTCCTTTAACAAGGGCTACAGGCTGCCGCGTATAATTTTTCATAAGATACTTTTCCCCAAGACGTCTGATAAAATCGTTCCCCAACCTGACACCTCCTCTACTTAACAACCATGGTTCCAATCCCCTCATGGGTAAATATTTCCAGCAGTATGGAGTGGGGTATCCTACCATCAATAATGTGAGTTCTGCCCACACCTCCAAGAACAGCACGGGCACAGCACTGAACCTTTGGGATCATTCCCCCATTGATAATTCCTCTATCAATGAGATTCTGAATACTGCTTACTTTGAGAGACGAAATTAAAGAATCCTTATCGTCAGGATCCGCAAAGATCCCTTCCACATCCGTTAGAAGCACCAGCTTGTCTGCCTTTAACGCCACAGCCAGTTCCCCTGCAACATAATCAGCATTTATATTGTAGCTCTCTCCATTTTCTCCAGCTCCAATGGGTGCAACCACAGGAATGTATCCCTGGGATATAATGGAACTTATAACCTCTGGGTTTATACGCACTATTTCCCCAACATAGCCTATATCATAGTCAAATTCCTCACCATTTTCTCCTTTTCCTTTAAAAAATTTTCTTCGAGCTAAAATGAGGTTGCCATCCTTACCGCTTAATCCGATGGCCGAAGCACCACATTTGTTTATTAGTGAAACAATTTCCTTGTTAACCTTTCCTGCCAAAACCATTTCCACAATGTCCATGGTTTCTTCGTCCGTAACCCTCTGTCCCTGCACAAAGGAAGTTTTTATCCCCAATCTTTGAAGCATGGCATTTATCTCGGGACCGCCGCCATGAACCACTACGGGATTCATACCCACAAATTTCATAAGGGTTAAATCCTGTATAACGGCATTCTTAAGCTCCGGGCTAACCATGGCATGCCCACCAAGCTTTACCACTATGGTCTTCCCATAAAACTCCTTTATATAGGGCAGGGCTTCTATGAGAACATTGGCTTTATCCAAAGGAGTAACAACCAATTTTCATCCCTCCACCATAAACAGCTAAGTCCTGTATGAAGCGTTAATGCGCACATATTCGTAGGACAGATCACAGGTCCATGCTTTGACTGATGATTCCCCATCATTTAAATTGATAATTATCTTAATTTCCTTTTCCGCCAGTATTCGGGAAGCATTCTCTTCACTGAAAGGAAGCCCCATACCTCCCCTGGCAGTTTGTTCTGTTCCAACTTTGCTCTGAAGGAAAATATCAACCTTTGAAGGATTGAACTCCACACCTGCTTTTCCGCATGCTGCCAATATTCTTCCCCAGTTTGCATCTTCCCCAAACAGGGCTGTCTTAACTAAATTTGATGTGGCCACAGAAAGGGCAAGTTTCCTGGCTCCCTCTATGCTGGAAGCCCCTAAAACTTCTATTTCCACAAACTTTGTTGCCCCTTCTCCATCCCTAACTATTTCTTTAGCCAGCTCAAGGCAAACTCTTTCAAGGGTTTTCAAGAATTTAAAATACGCCGGTGTCTCAGCATCAATAATAGGGATCTTTGATAAACCGTTTGCCAGAACCACAACCATATCATTGGTACTGGTATCTCCATCCACAGTAATCATGTTAAAGCTTTTATCTACAGCACTTTTTAGAGCTTTCCTCAGCATTTTGGGAGAAACAGCCACATCGGTAGTTATAAATGCCAGCATTGTAGCCATATTGGGATGGATCATTCCCGAACCCTTGGCAATGCCGCCTACAGTTATTGGAGTTCCATCAATATCACAGCGCACCGCAAATTTCTTTGGGTAGGTATCCGTAGTCATTATTGCCTCCGCTGCTGTAGGTCCGCCATCAGCAGAAAGCTTTTCAGCTGCTTCATATATTCCCCTTTGGATTTTATCCATAGGAAGGGGAACTCCAATAACGCCCGTAGAAGCCACCACAACTTCCTGCGGTTTTATTCCCAGAGCATCAGCAGTTAACTCTGCCATTTTTTTAGCATCACTCATGCCCCTTTCTCCCGTACATGCATTGGCATTGCCGCTGTTAACCACCACAGCCCTTGCCCTGCCGCTGCTTAAATGCTCCATGGTAAGGATAACCGGGGCAGCTTTAACCACATTCTGGGTAAAAACACCCGCTGCTGTAGCCTCTTTTTCAGAAAATATCAGCGCCAGATCAGCCTTGCTGCGCTTTATTCCACAGTGAAGTCCCGATGCTTTAAATCCCTGAACCGCTGTAACACCACCATCTATTATTTCCATCGCCAAATCTTCTTCCACAGCCAACCCTCCTTTTCAAAACCCAACAATTACGGACAGAGACCGGGAACCATAAGTCCCTCTACCTCTGAAAAACCAAACATCAGATTCATATTCTGCACTGCCTGACCGCTTGCTCCTTTAACTAGATTATCTATAGCTGAAATAACTGTTATCCTTTTAGCTTCACTGTCCACATAGAAATTTATATCGCAGAAATTAGATCCGTATACCCACCGGGTTCGGGGAAAGACTCCTTCAGGAAGAATGCGCACAAAGGGTTTATGTTGATAAAAACTTTCATAAAGTTCCCGAACCTCACCCTGAGTAATATCAAAATCCAGCTCAGCATAAATGGTGCTCAAAATTCCTCTAGTTATGGGCACAAGATGAGGGGTAAAGGTTATGCGCACAGAATTACCTGCAAGTTTTTCCAGCTCCTGCTCAATCTCCGGCCTGTGCCTGTGCCCTGAAACACCATAGGCACTGACATTTTCATTGCACTCCACAAAATGAGTCTTTTCCGAAGGGGTTCTGCCCGCTCCCGAAACGCCTGATTTGCTGTCCGCCACAATGCTTTCTGTCTTTATTACCCCCTTTTTCAAAAGGGGCGCCAGACCCAGAATGATGCTGGTGGGATAGCAACCGGGATTGGCCACAATCCTAGCTTTTTCAATATCCCTTTCATATATTTCAGGCAGACCGTAAGCCGCTTCATCAAGAAGATCTGGAGCTTCATGCTTCAGCCCATACCAGCGCTCATATTCCTCCGGGTTTTTGAGCCTAAAGTCAGCTCCCAGATCAATTACCTTAACCCCCGACTCCAAAGCCCTTTTCACAATGGGCACAGAATGCCCGTGGGGCAGGGCTGCAAAAATCACGTCGCATTCTTCACAAACCCTACCCAGATTCTGTTCCTCGCAGCTTTTTTCCACACAGCCCTTGAGGCTGGGATAAACGCTGGATATATCCTCACCGGCAAAGCTCCTAGAAGACAAATAGCGGATTTCCACCTTAGAATGCCGGTACAAAATCCTTACAAGCTCAGCTCCTGTATATCCTGTGGCACCAATAATTCCCGCTCTAATCAAAACCCAAACCCCCAAATTTAAAACTATTGGTTAATAATTATACAGATAGATGTATAAATATTCAAGATAAAAATAATCCCCTAAAACCAAAAATTTTTTGGTTTTAGGGGTACAAAATGGGAATAGAAAAAGTTATAAAAGTAAAAGCTTTGCAAAATAAACAGCTCCAATGGATCCTGCAACCACCAAAACAAGATTAAGCTCAAAAAAAGCCATGATCAGGGAAACTATTCCTCCAATAATGCCAAAATATACTTCTCCCGCTGAATAAAGCACCCCAGGAAAGATTAGGGCACCTAAAATGGCAGAGGGGATGTTATCAAGGAATCTTTTTAAAAAAGAAGGCATTTTTGACTCTGTAAGAAAAACAAAGGGCAGAGCTCTGGGAATATATGTAGCCAGACCCATGAGAAAAAATAAAAGGTATCTATCTCCCAAAGCTTTATTCCTCCTTTCCCTTTTTTGGAACCATCAACGCAGCCAAAACCGATGCAACAATAACTGCCCATCCCCTACTTATAAATAAGCCTAAAATTCCATTCAGCATCCCCGCAAGAACACCAATATAAAGGGCCTTTCTGGATTTTTTGGTTAAAGGAACTAAAAGCCCTATAAACATGGCATAAAGTGCAATTCCCATGCTTTCCTGAAGAGTTTCCGTTAAAAATGCCCCTGCGGCATAGCCGGCAGCAGAGCCCACAACCCAGGAACCATAGGAAATAAACTCCAACCCTGCTAAATAACTGGAACTTAGATATTTCTCCTTTATGCTTGCCACAGCAAAGGTCTCATCGGTTATCCCAAAACTTAAAACTGCCCTAACTCCTCGGTGCTGGGTAAGCATCTTAGGAGACAGAGATAAACTCATTAAAAAATGGCGCAGGTTAACCAGAAAAACAGCCGCTGTGATTTCTCCTATGCCGACCCCTGAAGCAATAAAATTTAAAGCCATGAACTGGCTGGCACCGGCAAAAACCATTAAAGACATGGACGTACATTCAAAAAAATCGAGGCCTACGGACTTGGCCAAAAGACCGTAGGCCATGGCAACGGGCCAATATCCCAAAGCTATGGGGACCCCATCTAAAAAACCTTTTTTTAAGTCCATACCTTTCAATCTAAGGAGACTGTCCACACCCATTACTCAAAAACCCCCGAAAAAATCTTTTCTTTTTGATTTGAACACAGCAGCTCAATTTTGCCTTAAGCCTTCTTCTAGTAGCTTTCTGATTATTTCAATTCCCTGATCAAGCGTGTACGGCAGCTTATCCCCCTCCATTAATTTTGCTTCTTTAAAAAGCCGGGTAATTAGAGGATACCTTAACCCACCACGGAATACAACCCCTTCTTCAGTTAATAGGGAAGGCTCCCCTTCAGCCACCAGCATGCCGTCCCTTATTACAATTACCCAATCAGCCCACTGAGCGGCAAAATCCACATCGTGAGTGGCTAAAATTATAGTCTTTCCCTTTTCATGAAGCCGGGTTAAAATGTCCCCTATCTGCTCCTGCCCCAAAGGATCAAGAAAAGCCCAGGGCTCATCCAGGACGATAATTTCCGGATCCATTGCAAGGACACCCGCTATGGCCGCACGCTTTTTCTCTCCGTAGCTGAGCATGTACGGAGGCCTGTCCTTCAATTCGTAAGCCCCCACCTGTTTAAGGGCTTCCTCCACTCTTTTTTCCACCTCATCCCTTTTAAGCCCCATATTAAGGGGGCCAAAGGCTGCATCTTCCCACACAGTGGGAGCAAAAAGCTGATCATCGGGATCCTGAAAAACTAAACCCACCTTTGTTTTAAGCTCCTTCTCTGTTTTTCTGCTGACTTCCTGCCCCAAAACATAAACTTCTCCCTTCTGGGGGAGAAAAATCCCATTCAAATGGAAAATAAGGGTGGTTTTCCCAGCACCATTGGGTCCTAAAAGTGCTGTTTTTGAATTCAAAGGAACTCTGACAGACAAGCCCTTTAAAGCCTCAACCCCACCAGGATAGGTATAAAAAAGATTTTTTATCTCCACTGCATATTTTTCATAAGGCATCAGACAGCCCCCTTATCAAAGAGAAAAATTGCTATTCCTGCTGCCGAAACCAGCACACCCAGCAGATAGTCAGATATTTGGGGACTAAAAGAAGAAAGGGTATAAAATTCCCCAGTATATCCCCTGGAAAGCATAGCCGTATATACCCTCTCTCCCCGTTTATAGGTACGCAGAAAAAGCATTCCGATGAGATGGGAAAGGGTGTTCATGGTAAAAATGTTTAAAAGGCTTTTTGCTGGCTCAAATCCTCGAGCTTTCTGGGCAGTGATCATAGTTTTAAGCTCATCGGTACACAGATAAAAATAGCGCAAAGTAAATTCCGCAGTGCGCAGAAAAAGTCCAGGAACCCTCAGATCCTCAAGCGCCTTAAAAATATTTACAGGTCCCGTGGAAACCAAGAGCACCGTCAGAACAGCAAGGGAAACAGCCAGGCGCAGCAGCAAAACAACCCCTCTATAAAACCCCTCAAGGCTTGCATCAGCCCCCAGGGGCCCCAAATTCACAGCAAAAATCTCCTGCCCCGGCACTAAAAAGGGATAAAAAATCAGCAGAAAGCCTCCAAACAAAATCAGCAGGGACAGCCTACGGATAAATTCCCAAAGGGAAACTCTTCCCAACAGAGCCAAAAGAACCACAAAACCCAAAGAAAGTAATAGGGGCAGAATCCTTTCAGCTTGAAGGGAAAAAACCAGATAAACAAACAGCGCAGCAATCTTTACCCTGGGATCCCATTTAAAAATGAAGGCTCCACTGCCTTCCTTTTTTTTGTACCCCATAAAAACCACCGCTTTTTATTTAGGTTATTTAATTCTTCCACCTGATACAAGTTTACCTATTCCCAACACAACGGCAAAGGTAAGCAGGGTCCCTACTATGCCTGCCGCAGCAGTAGCCAACCTCTCATTTTCTATGCCGGGAAAGATATAATCCGGTATCGGGGCGCTCATAATCTCAACGGCAGCCTCTGAGAAGCCCAAATCCTCTGCAGTTTTTTCCAGTCCATCGGGATTGGGCGATGCCCACGGGGAAAGTAAAGCAGCAACAACCAGAGCAAGAAGAAATATAAAAACAGCTTTATTTTTCAACAGCTTCACCCCCACCTATTTCAAAATCAGCAGAATCCCCTGCCCCTATGCCCATTCTTTCAAGATACCCAACCACAGCTGCCGTAATCAGCCCTTCACCCACGCCGATGATAGCATGCCATACAAGCATTGCTGTGAGGGTAATGCCCAAGGGTGCGGTGCCAGATACCGCCAACTCCAGCGAAGCGGCAGCAGCAGCCAGGACAACAGAAAGCCACGAGGCAGTAAAAACAGCAATGGTTTCTCCCCTTCTGCCTTTCAAAACTTTTTTTAGCAGGCTGTAAGCATAATAACCGCTGAGCGGTGCTATAACTGCCATATTAAGGACATTGGCACCCAGGGCCGTTAAACCCCCATCAAGAAAAATGAGGCACTGCAAAACCAGAATAACGGACATTATTATCACTGCAGCCCACGGACCGAAAAGTACCGCTGCCAGAACACCCCCTATGAGATGCCCCGAAGTTCCCCCTGCAATGGGGAAATTCACCATTTGGGCTGCAAAAATAAATGCAGAAACAGCTCCTAGAAGGGGCACCTGCTTATCCGTCAGCACCTCCCTGGTTTTCTTCAATCCATATCCCAGGGCTGCAGCTGAAACTGCTCCAGTAGCTGTCCATGTTTTTACATCCAAAAATCCATCAGGAATATGCATTTAACCAACCTCCTCTACAAGCAAATTTTTGACATCTATTCAAAATCAAGGCTTTTTAAAAAACAAAAAAGCCATACATAAGCCCTTCTAGGCTCACATATGACCTCCAATGGTCCTATTCCCATTATTCAAAAAGATTTTTGCTGCTGCACCTGAAAAGCTGCCTTCATGGCAGCTCTAAACTCCGAAGTAATTATTCTACAAATAAATAGAAATACCTTCTTTTTAAAAAAGCATCCCATTAACTTTTTCAACTTTTTTCATTTAAATCAGAGGTGCAGTTTGGGCAGCGAACAGCATTAGGATGAAAGGCGGTTTCCCTGGTGCCCCAAGTACCGTAGCAGGGTTCTGGTGGGTGAAGTGGCGGAGCGGCTGAAGGAGCTGCTGCTTCAGAAAGCCCGGGAAATTGAAGTGGAAATCGTACAAATGGAGGTCATGCCGGACCATGTGCACCTGTTTGTGAAAACCACTCCCACCAACAGCCCCACTTCATTGTCCAGCAGCTAAAAGGCTACACCTCCAGGGTGCTGAGAGAAGAGTTTCCGTTTTTGAAGAGCCGTCTCCCTTCCCTGTGGACGAGGTCGTACTACTGCGAGTCGGTGGGGCACATATCGGAAGAAACCATCCGGAAGTACATCGAAGACCAGAAGGGGAAGTAAGAAATATGACCAGGGCGGAGCGGATAAAGAATACCTCCGGGAGACAAGAGAGCGGCGGAAGGCCCAGAGGCCCGCTGTCTACCAGCTGAAGCTCCAGAACCTATCCAGAAGGAAAGAAGAGCTCCTCAAGAAGGCTTTTGCGGAAGCCAAGTGGCTGTATAACTGGCTGGTGTCGGACACAGGAAGGCTCAATATACCCGCCAACAAGATAAGCACGGTAGAAGTCAAGGTGGGAGAAGTTTTTGAGGAGAGAACTCTCACCGTCCTCGGCTCCCAGGTCAAGCAGGAGATAGCGGACCGGCTAAAGGACAACCTCCGGGCACTCGGAAGGCTGAAAGAAAACGGCTACAAAGTGGGGCGGCTTCGGCCCAAGAGGTTCGTCAACTCGATTCCCCTGAAACAGTGCGGCGTGACCTACGGCCTGGACTTTGCTCGGAATAAGGTGAGGATACAGAAGCTGGGGGAGTTCCGCGTCCTGGGGATCCACCAGATACCTCCCGGCGCGGAGATGGCGAACGCCGTGCTGGTGCGCAAGCCCAGCGGGTACTACCTCCATGTGACCTGCTACCTCCCTAGGGAACATTTCCTTCGTAAACCGGTTGGCGAAGCAGTGGGGGTAGACTTTGGTATTGACTCGAAACTGACCCTGTCCAACGGGATCAAGATAGACTTCGAGGTACATGAGACACCCAGGCTGAAGCGGCTCCAGAGGAAGCTCCACAGAACGAAGAAGGGGTTTAAAAACGGAAAAAAGGTCTGGTTCCTTTTGAGAAGGGAATACGAGAGGCTAAACAACAGGCGCAGAGATGCGCAGAACAAGGTCCTGGCGTTTCTCAGGCTCTACGAGAAAGTGGTGTTCCAGGACGACTGCGTGAAGAAGGGGTGGGCGGCACTCTTCGGCGGGCAGGTCCACTCCTCGGGGATAGGCGGACTGAAGTCGAGGTTGAGGACCAGCCTCGAGGTGCCTGTCGTCGTGGGGAGGTCTGAGCCTACCACGCGGGAGTGCTACGCCTGTGGGAAGCAGCACGAACTCTCCCTGTCGGACAGGATAATCAAGTGCGACTGCGGGTGGGAGTGCGACAGGGACGTGAACGCCGCCCTGGTCATCTTGGAGAGAGGGCTTGGCCTTAGCCGTGATCAGGCCGTAGGGCTGGACCGGCCCGAACTCAAGCCCCCGGAGAGGGAGGCCGCTGCGCGGTTGCTGGGGAGCAATCCCTGCATCCGCGTAAGCTTTCCTCGATAAAAGGAGAAGCCCACCCCCTTTTCAGGGGTGGGAGGAGGTCACTGAAGTGAGTGAAGGACTAAAGGAAGGAGATTTGATTATAAGACAAAAAAATATTTATTGCGCAGGAACATTTAACATAAAATAGAAATAATTTTAAAAATAAAAAATGTTGTGAATGAGATGATTAAGCTAAAAAATCAAATAAAAAATTTCTTTAATTACATTAAAAATATTAAATACGCAAAAGCCTTTCTTATCTTAGCTATTCTTTTAATATTCAGCACCGTAGGAATTTATTTTTTTGAGCATGAAACAAACAGGCAGTTCAATTCCATTTTTGACGGCCTATGGTGGTCCCTTGTAACTATAAGCACCGTAGGATACGGAGACAAATATCCCACAACACCAGGGGGTAAGATTGTAGGTTTCATCCTAATGTTCGGCGGGATTGGCACCTTTGGATACCTTGCAGGACTGATAATTAAAAATGCCATAGACCGTCAAAGGGGGAAAATATCTTTGAATTTAACAGATCATTACATTATCTGCAATTACAACAGAAAAGCCAGAAATATAGCTGAAGAGATACATGCTGAGGAAAAGAACGCAAAAATTGTTTTGGTCTGCTGTCATCCAGAAAATCCCCTTGAAGATCTAAATATATACTTCATTAATGGTGACTGCGCAGATGAGGAAGCATTAAAAAAAGCAAATGTAGAAAAAGCAAAATCTGTAATCGTTCTTGCCAGTGAAATTTACGAAGAGCCCATTTCTGACTCCCACTCCGTTCTAACAACTCTAGCTGTTCGGCATCTCAACCCTTCTGTCAAAATAACTGCTGAAGTTCTCGATGCAAACAATGAATCCCATTTAAGACGGGCAGGTGCCGATGAAGTTGTGGTAAGCGACCTCCTGATCAGCAGATTTTTAGCAAGAAGCAATTTTTACGATAAAGGTTATAACTTTTTAAATGACCTCATAAGGACAGATTCTGGAATAAACATTTTCGATGCCCCAGCAAAAGATGATACAGCAGGAAAAACATACGGCGAACTTTACAATTATATAAAGAGCAGAGGAGGAATACTCCTTGCCCTTTATAAAGACAGCAAAATCCTCCCCCTGCCCGATGAAAATATACTTATATCAGAAGATGACCATCTGATTTATATTTCCCGTCAAAAAATACTGCAACCTTTATTAATCCAAGTCAATAATTTTTCCATTTTCCATAAACTTTTTTCCATCCACAACAACAGTGGGCTTCAGTATTACCCCATCCAAATGGCTGGGCACACTGACCTTTCCTCCAAAAGTGCTGTTGTCCCCAAGGGCTATGTGCACCGTACCCAAAACCTTCTCATCTTCGAGAACAAAACCAGTGATCTCCGCACGGGGATTAAGACCTATGCCAAGCTCCGCAATATTATATGAATCCCTACCATATCGATTCAAAATTTCTCTCAATTTTTCTGCAGAATCTCCGCCCTCAATGTTTACCACATAACCTTCCCTAACTTCCATTTTTACGGGTTCTTCAAGAAGCCCAATACCTGCCATGGAACCGTCCACAACCAATATGCCATGAGCAGAACCTTCCACAGGAGCAGCAAAAACCTCACCAGCAGGAAGATTCCCAAAATCCCCAGGAGAATGCAGAATTCCGGTATCAGCATGTATCTCCCGTCCGCTTACTGAAAATTTTAAATCGGTACCACCCGGACTCATAATATGAATTTCCTTGGACCCTTTAAGCCAATCTGCATATTTCATACAATTTTCAGCAATTTCTCTGTAGCTAGCTGAAAGAGTTCTCGCCATCATTTCAGGGGTAATTCCCGGCATACTGGCTATCCTTGCCCCCGCTTTACATGCATTCTTTCTTGCCACGGTGTGAGATAGAGACTTAGAAGTTACAAGGAGAACCACATGGGCTTTTTTCATAGCCTCTGCTAAAGCATCTGGGGGCTCAACCCCGTGATTTTCCCTAGGGATAATTTCCATATAAAGAGCTTCTGTTCCCATTTTTTTTGCCTCTTCAAAAAATAAAAAACCCAATTCCCGCAGAGGTTCATCGGATACTATGAGCACCGTTTCACCTTCTTTTACACCCATACATTCACTAAGGGTGACCTGTGCACTTTTTATCAATTCTTCCACTCCTTGGCACCTCCTAAACTAGATCCTCTACAAATCTGTAACTATATCAGCCTTTTTGCCGCAGAGGGCACATCTTCCATCCACCAAACCCGAACAGTTTACCATATATCCCATTCTATCAATTATCAAACTGCTGCAGTTAGGGCAGTATGTGCCTGCACCCTCCCTATCTGCAACATTTCCCAAGTAAACATAAAGGAGTTTTTGTCGGGCAATTTCTCGAGCTTTTTTTAGAGTTTCCAAAGGTGTGGGTTCCAAATGAAGTTCATAATTGGGGAAATAACGGGAAAAGTGAAGGGGAGTATCCTTCCCAAGTTTTTCTGCAATCCAATCCACAAGCATTTTGACTTCATTTTCAGAATCATTCAAACCGGGTATAAGAAGGGTAGTTATTTCCACATGGCATCCCTGACTTTTAGCAATTTCTGCTGTCCGCAGCACTGGGCGGTAGTCTCCCCTCACTATTTTTCTGTAAAAATCATCAGTAAATCCCTTCACATCTATGTTCATGGCATCAATATAATAAAGAAGTTCCTTCAGCGGAGCTTCCTCTATAAAACCGTTAGTTACCAGTACATTTTTCAAACCAGTTTTTTTTGCAAGTTTAGATGTGTCCAGCACAAATTCATACCAGACTAAAGGCTCTGAATAAGTATATGCAATTCCGACAACATCATGATATTCTCTGTACCTTTCAACAGCATTAATCAAACCTAGAGGAGATACATCCACCTCCCTGGGCTCACCGTGAGCCAACTCCCAATTCTGACAGAAACGGCATTTAAAATTGCATCCTCTTGCTCCCACTGAAAGAACATAGGTTCCAGGATAAAAATGATAAAGAGGCTTCTTTTCAATGGGATCCACTGCTATGGCCCCTGCCCTGCCGTAATTTTCCGCCACCAGCATTCCGTCCAGATTTTTTCTCACTCCGCAGATTCCCCTTTTTTCAGGCGGTATGCGGCAGTTATGAGGGCAGAGGCGGCATATTACATGCTTATTTTCAGTTTTCTCATACCAGAGAGCTTCTTTTAAACTGCTGATGATCCCACCTTCTTTCAAATACTAATTGCAAAGTTATAAAAAAAGCCTACTTATACCTTACCACCTCAAACTTCTCTATTTCGCAGTCTTCAAAGGGTGAAATCCCGGCTTTTTCTTTTGCTATTCTAAGCTGTTCCTGAACCGTGTTTACCCCTTCTATATCAGGTAAAAGCAGCCCCCGTCTCATTCCCTTTTTTACAATAATGCCGTACTTTTTGGGATCAAGCTCGCTGAGATCCCTTACCGGCTGGGGTTCCTTTAATATATCCACTGTAATCTCCAGCTCGTCCAGCTCTTCAGGTGAAACGGGAGGGAAGCGAGGGTCCTGAGTAGCTGCACTTATGGCATTCATAATAATTTCTTCCGCAGCATTTTTCCTTGTGGGTCTAAAGGTTCCAATGCATCCCCTGAGCTGTCCCCTTTTTTTTAAGGATACAAAGGCCCCTGCAGGCTTTTTCAATTCATCAGGAATATCTTCAGGAACAGGAATTATTTTGCCTTCCAAAAGATATGATTTTAAGCTCTTCCAGGCCAGTTTTACAGGATAGGAGTAGCCTTCTTTCTTAAACTGTTCAGCATCAGCAAAAAGCCTGCTTAAAAAGCCTCTCTTTTTATTCTCTCCCTCAGGCAAAAGTTCCGCAACAACATACCCCACCCCAAAGGGACCTTCATAAGAATGGACTATACTCTTAATGTTAAAACCATCCATGGAACCAAAAAGCATTACCAACGGCCTCAGCCCGCACTGTCCAGCCCTTTCCACAAAATCCTCAGACATTTCAAAAAGGATCATTGGATCCGCTTTCAAAATGGATTGAACAATTTTTTCATCAAAAACTTTTCCCGCTGGATCGTACCCATAGGGACCGCTGGATGACAGCCTGTGAGACATGTCGCCGCTGGCAACCACAGCCGCATTTCTGCTGCTTTCCTCAATAGCTTCTCTCACGGCAATCCCAAAAAGATATATTTCCTCTAAAGGCAAAAAACTTATGGAAATGGGAACAATAGGGCAGTTTAATCCTGCCTTTCGGATGAAATAAAGGGGAACCATTATCCCGTGATCCAAAATCTCCGTAGAAAAGCTTTCCCTAAGATATTCCGGCCCCAATTCTACCACTGGTATGTTCTTTTCCTCAGCTTTTTGAATTATTTTTTTTCCCAGTTCCAGATCATTTTCCTCTCTACATTCCACCTGGTAAGCTCCAAACTGACGCAGGCTGCCCCTCAATATGGGCACCTGATTAACTGCAATTCTATCAGGAAACACAGGAGCATGGGGCGAAATTACAACGAGCACGTCCGGCTTTCTTTTAGCAATGGAATCCGCTGCAGCCTGCATCCCCTTGAAAGTACTTCCCGCCTTAAATATTTCAGTGCCTCCTACCTCTGGTATTATTATGGGAGGATGGGGAAGTAGGCTGCCGTGAATAAGCCGACCCAAAAAAAATCACCTCCGGGTTCTTTTTCAATTTCTATTATAAACAAAGGTTGGATATATAACCAGAAAAAGGACCCGTGAACCCGGGAGTTTCTATAGCACACCCTCAAGTTTAAGCAAAGTCTTCTTCATTTCCACACCATAAAAAAAGCCCCCTAGATTTCCCCTTCTGCCCGTAACCCTATGGCAGGGAACCAGCAGAGGAACGGGATTTCGAGCTAAAGCTCCACCCACAGCCCTTGCTGCACGAGGATTACCCAGCTCCTTCGCAATCCAACTGTAGGTTCTTGTTTCCCCATAGGGAATATCCCTTACAGCATCCCATACCTTTTTTTGAAAGCTGGTTCCACTGAGGTAAGAAACGGGAAAATCCAACGGAACTTTTTCTCCTTCAAAGTATTTAATCAGCTCCTTTGCAACTTCTGAAGCAAAGGAACCCTTTTCTCCCCCATCTGTACATTCTAAACCTTGAGTTTCTTTTAGTTTTTTCCAAACCTCACTTTCTTTATTACAGGGAAGAATAACCCGCACCACTTTCCCATTATGTACAGCAACTCCTATATAGCCCCACTGGGTTTCATCCACACAAAAGTCCATTCCCCTTTCCACTCCTAATAATTACTGCTGTTTCTCAGCGAAATATTTCACAACCCCAGCATAGATTGCATAAGCCATTTTATTCTGGTAAAACTCATCCGCCAGAAGCTTTTCTTCCTCAGGATTCGAAAGAAATCCCACCTCTACGATCACAGCCGGCATTTTAAGATTCCTGGGAATATATGTATCTAAAGGCAGAGGCTTTCGCTTAGTGTTGGCCATCAATCGTATAATTTCAGTCTGGATGTATTCCGCAAGCCGCCTGCTTTCAGCAGACCTTATATGATAAAAGGTTTGGGCTCCAGTCCATTTCGTACCAAATGAATTGGTATGAATGCTCAAAAAAATGTCGGCATTCCTGCTTTCAGCAAGCTTTACCCTATTTCTCAAATCCTCCCTCTTTCTTTGGCTTAAACTTTTTCCCGAAATGCTCAGATCACGGTCCTCTTCTCTAGTTAAAACCACCGCGCTGCCAGCCCTGCTGAATTGTAGAGCTAACTTTTTAGCAATCTGAAGAGTAATATCTTTTTCCAGCACACCGCTGGGTCCAATACCACCGCTGTCAGGTCCGCCGTGCCCTGGATCAATCACCACCACTTTGTTTGCCACAGCCCAAGAAAGAGCTTCGACTGCCCGGTACTGCACTGCTTGTATTGCAAAGGAGTATAGCAAATTAAAACCCAAAATTACTGCCGCAATTATTAATATTAAACGCCACCTTAAGCGAAAGGCTTTAATAAAAACCATTTTTAGCCTCCAAGGAAAAATACTGCTGAATAAACATTATGCGTGATCTGCTGTTCGTATTACTGAACCCAATACAATTAACTTTTCAAAAAAGCTTTTAAACTTTGATAATAAATAAAGTCAAATTAAAAAAGGAAGGGAATTCCCTTCCATAAACAGCATTTCTTTTATCTTTTTGACCATTGAGGAGCTTTTCTTGCTTTTTTCAGGCCGTATTTCCTTCTCTCCTTCATCCTTGGATCCCTGGTCAAAAATCCTCCCTTTTTCAGCTGAGGTTTCAGATTTTCATCTGCCTGGAGCAGTGCCCGCGCAATACCATGCCTCACAGCACCTGCTTGACCGCTGATTCCTCCGCCTTCTACCTTTGCTATAACATCAAATCTGGAAAGCATACCAGTGGCTTCCAGGGGCTCTTTTATATGTTTTTGAAGGGCAAGACGGGGAAAATACTGCTCCATTTCTTTATCGTTAATTATTATCTTACCTTCACCGGGAACCAAGCGAACCCTGGCTACGGATTCCTTCCTGCGACCAGTGCCGTAATACTGCACCTGAGCCATCAAACAACCTCCCTTCCGCCATTATCCAATCTTCCACTCTTCAGGTTTCTGCGCTTGATGAGGATGATCCTCTCCTCTGTATACCCGAAGCTTCTTCAGCATTTTGGCACCCAGCTTGTTTTTAGGAAGCATGCCCTTTACAGCATAAAATACAGCTCTTTCAGGATGCTTGCTCAAAAGGGTTCTGTAATCAATGGATTTTATACCTCCAGGATAACGAGAATGCCAGTAGTGGCGTTTCTGATCAAGCTTTTTACCCGTAAGAACAATCTTTTCAGCATTTATGACAATTACATGATCTCCCATGTTAACATGGGGAGTATATGTGGGCTTATGCTTGCCCCTTAAAATACGCGCCACTTCAGTAGCCAATCTGCCTAAAGTTTTACCTTTGGCATCAATAATGTACCATTTATCTTCTACTTCTCCGGGTTTTGCCATATACGTAGTCCGCATTTCCTGCTTTCCCTCCTCACATAGTTAACGGGGCTCATAAGGGGGAGGAAAAAAGTACATTCTTAATTGTAAGGTATACACCATACCTTGTCAAGAAATTTAAAACGCTGATTTTATCAGAAGCAGACTGAAAATAAATCCTCTGGTAAATCTTAGCAAAACTTCACTTGACTTTTAAAAATGCAAGCTTACAGCTTTTGGCAAAGCATGAGGCAAAATTAGGAAACGCCAGCATTGAGGTGCTTGCTGGCCCCAACTTAGACATAAATGCCCAACTTTTTAAAACGAGAAAACTGAAGCACAAAGCCTTTGTCCACAAGCTGAAGCTAATTTATCAGCGGTTTCTTTTTATAAACCTCCAAATGGCAAAAGCGGTACCCAACAGCGCAGCTGATAAAAGCATCACATAAACAATTTGAACCTTATCCTCGGGAATATATTTCCCTAAATTGAGCAGAAATCCTAAACTCTCTCTTTTTTCCGTTTCTTTTGAAGCATTTAGTCCTAAAATCTTCCCTTCTGGATTAATTAGAACCACTTCTCCCGCTAATTCAGAAATTTTCCCAGGGGACGCAAAAATATTAACCATGTTTTTTACCCCTTGGGCATTTGGAACGGAGATAAAATATATTAATCCTCCTACTTCTGAAGGAATAACCTGGCAAATAGTATTTGAAGACAAATAACTCGAAGGTATTGAAAAATTCTCTTCTGCTTCAAAGGTTCCCTTTTCATTTCTGTAAAAAGCCACTGAAGGTATTTCTTTTTTCAGCACTTCGATATCATCATGTCTTGTGATAATCAATAAATTTTTTTCCTTTTTAAGTTTATCCCTTTCTCCTAAATAAACTTTCCAATCTATTTTGTTCTCATATGCCTGTCCCAATCGAACTGCCATTATAAATGCCAATGTCAGCTCATCTCTGGTAGGTTTCTCGGGAAGCATAACAGCACATCTGCTATTTGACTCCAAATCAAAGTTAGGAAAATCAGCCCAGTTCAAAGCCGCCTTAATCTTTCCTGGAGCCAAGTAAATCCGAGTGTTTTTCTCAATAACAGACCAAGCTACTTCCTCATACTTCTTTGAGCAGTCAACGTTTCCAATATCATGATAAAACTCAAACTCAATATTCCAAGCTTCTTCATCCAGCTCATCTTTTGGAATTTCAACTTTTAAAACTCCTCGCTCTGCATTACTTCCATTAAGGGGAACACTTTTCAATGGACGCCCATTAATGAAAACAGTAACTGCCGAACGTTCGGGATTAAGCATAGAAGAGTGCCGGAAAAAAAGTTCAATAAAGGAACCTGGGCCCACAGTCCAACCGGATGGACGCTTTACTGTTATCATTGTACGTTGATGAAAAACTCCCAAAAGGCTTATTTCTCCATATCCCAAATCCTCCAGGGTAATATTCCTAATTTCCGATGCACTTTCTTTTTTACTGTTTTCCGCACCAACCAACTCACTAACTACTACCTCATTTTTATCTGCCTGATTTATAAATTTTGAATTGACAAAGCTTACAGCCTTTTTGAGCCCAGATGCATCCCTGCCTCCTATTATTAAACTGTAAAGACCATTGCCCCGGGGGTCCAATTTTACATATCCTTCCCCTTTATTAATCCCTTCCTGTTTCAAGCCAGCTGACAGAATTACAGCGTTTTTATTTTCCGCAGGCTTGCCCATAACAACTTTAAAGCCCTGGATACTGCCCCCTGCAGTTTTTTTACCCCAATCTGAAGCCAAGTCCAGCATGGCCTCTATTTCTTCCTCCGATGGGTTTTCAGGAAGGACAATGTGGGTATTTATGGGAGAAAACATCAGCTTATTAATAAACGGATAGGGATAATCATCCAGTTCTGCAGGCTTTAATTCCCCACGCAGATGAATCACAGAATTTTTGTGCAGAGCAACCCAGTTGGATTGATTATCCACATCATTACATTCCTTGTTCGTGCTTCTTTGAATAGTGGATATTTTTATTTCATTAATCCCATCTACAAAAAGTTCCGGGGGAATGGAAGCAAAAAGTCTGGAGGGCAAATCTTCTTTAAATATATGGCTGCTGGCCACAGGCACCCCATTAATACTTACAGTAATGGTTGAAAGATCTTTTTTTATGGTTTCAGAACATGAAAAGGACAGATCAACTGCAGCTCCCCGTATTTCTATACCGGGAATTAATTCCAACCAGTAATGATATTCGTTAATGGGATAATTGAGGATAACATCCTGGGGAAACATTTTGATGTTAAACAAAAATCCTTTATTGGACTGCTGTGCCTGTTTCTGAGCCCAGGCATTACAGGGAAAGAAACTGAAAAAAAGCATTAAAGCTGTTAAAAGATAAGCCGCCAACTTACGCATTATCTCCCCGACCTTTCTGTTTTATACCAGTAAAATTCCCTGCCCGTAATTTTATCTTTGACGGATACCCAGGCTGCTCTAAATACTAAATAAAGCCATAACTGACAGTACGTAAAGTACATCAAGGAAGTTATCAGAAGGTTTTTTATATTTCCCTGTCCTCTCTCCAGGCTTAAAGAGATAAATGTTTCTAAGATAAAAAGAATATAAGCCATGATCCAGATAATCAAAAAAGGACCCGTTATCGTAAGCCTTGCTAATCCAGTAAGCCCCAAGATAAAGATAATATCTGAAACCACAACTGAAATGAAGAAAATCAGATAGGTATAGAAAAAATACAAAACATCCCAGCTTATCCTTCTATTTAAGCGTAGAATATGCTTAAAATAATGGGCAATAACCCACATATTGCCCCTAGCCCATCGAGTTCTCTGTTTAAGCCAAACTCTAATTTTCTCCGGCTCCTGCTCCCAGGTAACGGAGTCGGGAAGCCATCTGATAAAATATCCTTCGTTATAAACCCTGATGGTCAGCTCCGTATCTTCGGTTAGGGCATCAAGCCTCCATCCCCCTACTTTTTCAATAACATTTTTTCTAATTATAAAATTAGTTCCAGTTATTGTGGTAAGCCTAAACCAATGGTACCTTCCCGCCTGAACGAGCCATTGAAAACTTATGGTTTCAATATTTATAAAGCGGGTAAGCAGATTAACATCAGCATTGCGGGTGCGAAATTTGCCCACAACCGCTCCAAGTTTGGAATCTGAAATTATGGCTGCTGCCAAATATCTTATGGCTTTTCTTTCAGGAGTATTGTCAGCATCATAAACTACAATAAATTCCCCTTTAGCCTCTTTTAAGCCTTGATTTAGAGCATTGGATTTCCCCCCAGCTCCTAAAGGAGGTTTTAAAGTTACAACCTTAAGAAATGGATACATCTTTTGTTTTTCTTTTAATATTTCTCCTGTTTTATCCGTTGAACTATCATTAATTACAATAACTTCAAGTTTATCCCTGGGATAATCACTTTGACAAATAGCATCTACCGTTTTTCCTATAACCGCTTCCTCGTTGTGGGCAGGAACCAAAACACTTACAAAGGGCAGATCTTCGTCAGGACATTTTTCTATTTTTTCATCTATTTCCATTGATTTTAAGAAGCACCTATAACCTCCGTAGGTTAAAAAAGCATGGTACAGCAGCAGAAGCCAAATTGCACCCATGGAAATCAGAAAAAGAACATCAATACTGGTTAACTCACGCATCTTTATCTGACCCTCTTTGCCTCATAAAGTCTGCTGCGTCTGCGCCGCAGCCGCCAGACAATTAAACTGAAAAATACAACCAGAGAAGCAGCCAGAAGAGCTAATCCCATTACACCTTTTACTACAAATTCGGGTCCCCTATATAAGGGGTCTTTCCTATCTGGGTTAACTGCCTCAATACTGCTTTCCCACTTAATGGAACCATTACTGCCCCAAACCTTAAGGTATCTGCTTTTTACCCAAAACTCCTCTTCCAAAAGAGAGGCAAATCCATATCCCTCCTCTTTAAATATTTCTATAAGCCTCTCCAGTCCTTCAGGAGGAAGAAAACCGTGATAAAAAACACAGGTTTCAGCATGGGGCAGAATCTTAAAAAATCTAGCAAGCTTTCTAATTTTATCATAAGCCAGAACATCATTTGGCTCTACATAGCCAAAGGTCTCGGGCCAAACTCTCATCCCATTAAGCCTTATGGAGTTAACTGCGAAAGGAAGTTCCAGGCTGGCTTTATAGGTTTCATCGCTGAGCTGTATTTGGCCTACATATGTAGAAAAATACTGGGACAGAACTTTATATCCCGTACTGCTCATTGAATAGTGAGGAGCTTCAAAGGCAACAGGATATACCCCTGCCTTTGCGAATTCCTTCAAACCCATTTCTATCCTGCTTTTTGTAAAATCTGCATCATTCTCCATGGGAAGATCATCCTTGGAGTTCCAAAACTCAAACCCTTCTCCAGTTTTAGGGGAATATCTGTTGCTGTGCTCACAGCCGTGCATAATAATAGCTCCACCTGTTTCATAAACCCTGCGGAGAACTTTAATAAGTTCTTTTTTACTGCTCAAACCCACCCTTTGTCCCCTGTGATAATCAAAGGGAATCACTGCTACTGCATAGGGTATATTATGATATGCAGCAACATCAATAAGCTTCTGCAAATTGTTTGGATCAGTAAGGGGGCTTACATCTTCAATTCTCAAAAGAACGCGATATGTTCTTTCCTTACCACAGTCAAGTATTTTATGCAGAAGTTCTCCAGTCAAAATGTTATATGGAAAAACAAAATCCAGGGAGCCTAAATAATAAACATTCCCTTTTTGCCAGGATAAAGGTAGCAGCTCTTTAATGTTGCTGACATAAGATGTAATTTCCGCTTCTTTTCCAGGATCAGCAATATACAAAGGAGTATATGGGTCTATATCCATTTCAAAGGAGGAACCCACTTTTAATCGGACAAAATAATTGGACCTCCCAAAAAACTTAAAGTTATCCCATCGTGCAAATTTTGCATAATCTTCAATATTATATCCCAGCCAAAGAACCGCAGGAGCTGAGGACATTTCTTCTAACATAGCTGAAGACAAAGTAGTTTCCCTGGTTCCTAAATACACTACCAAACTGAAGCCTTTAAGTTTGCCCTTCTCCCAATCTTTTCTTGCCAGTTCTAAAACTTCCACATCAAAATGAGCAAGATATTCACCCATAGCTGCTGTCAAATCAAAATATTTATTTGTATCTAAGCTCTTAGTTTCGTAAACAATCACCGCTCGGGGCTTTTGTACAGGAAGCTTTCCCCAAGCAGGAGGTCCAAAGAGCATAAACAATAACAATATTAAAGAAAATATAAAAACCACCCATGGATAAAAAGCTATAAAGGAGCGCTGCCTCTGCAACTATCCCACATCCTTTTCTGCTCCCTCATAAGCTTTGTAATAAAACACATAAGGATCATTCAGCTCTTCCGAAAATTCAGCTGTTCCTATGGTTACTTTTAATCTTAAAAGCTGTTGTTTCTCCTTAAGATCTACTCTTATTGCTACTTCTATTACTTCCACAGCATCGCGGAGCTTTTTTGCAACGACTTGAGCACCTTCAATATTGGTACCGGGAAGAATAATTCCAATAATATCTGGTTCAAGAATTCCTTTAATATCTATGGACCTTATAATGCTGTCAATTTTTTCTGATAAAGCTTTTAATATAGAGTTTATTCCTTTTTCCCCATAAATGGCTCTCATCTCCGGCAAATTGGAAATCTTTATTACCACAAGGGATAAAGGATCTTTAAAACGCCGTGCCCTTTCCATCTCCCTTACTAGAGCTTCAAAGAAACCCTTTTTATTAAGAAACCCCGTCAGTTCATCCAATGTAACAATCTCTTTTAACTCCCAGTATTCTCCACTCTGTAAAAACAAAAAGGATACATAATGGCTCAACTGTCCTGCCATATATGAGCCCAAAGGAAGAGCAATAAGCCACATCACCAGATCCAGACGCAGTTCCACAATCTCTCCCGTTACGAGAGTTCCATAAAGAAGATAAGAACCATAGATAAAAATTACCACCAGAGCAAAAATTAAGCCGTGCAGTATGCCATAAATATAGGAAAAAATCATTGCAACAACCAAAACTCCTGACATAAAAAACTGAATGAAATTAATGGTATAGCTCTCAGCAAAAACCAATACTAATACAGCCAACCAAATCAGCATAATAATAGTAAAAAAGATATGATCCTGTCTTTTTCCATCCCTATTTTCCCTTTTCATTATTCCCTTCCCTCATCCTGATAGCTTTTAAACATTCCAGCTGATCAAAGGCATATACAGTCTGAGATTGAGCATCTCCAAATCCACCCTTTAGGGTTCCTT
Organism: Clostridia bacterium 41_269; assembly: GCA_001508005.1. Lineage (GTDB taxonomy): Bacteria > Bacillota > DTU086 > DTU086 > DTU086 > 41-269. Next base: position 20,162 of record LGEZ01000008.1, on the reverse strand, counting down.
CATCTATTTGAAAATCAAGCATTTTTGTATAGGATAAATCAGCATATTCCTTTTCTCCTACCGCCTCAAAAAGCTGACATGCCAAAGCGTATACAGCAGCAGATTCAGCTTCATCTATGGGCTTACCACTGTAATAAGAATAATTATTAAAGATGTGTCCCTTTCTCATTTCTCTTTTTAAAAAATTAAGAAAAGGACTTATATCTCCCCCCTCTGCAGAGTAATTTAAAGCAGTTAAAATGTTCTCTACCATATTTACCTTAGATGAATGTATATAAGCACCTGTTTTATAGCTGTAGGAATGAGGGAAAAAAACCGAATTGGTTTATTGAAGCACTCATTAAAATTTTTTCAGCCCATTCATAAGCCTTTTTAAATCTTTGATCTTCTTCTGCTGCTTTTTTCATTACTTCTAAATCTATATAAAAAAGGGGTATCCTTGTAGATTTTTTCCTGCTTTTACCATCATAATAGCTGACCCATTTTTCATCCCTCAAGCTGAAATTTAAAGAATCCAACAGTGTTTCCTTATAAATCTGCCATTTATTCTCCTTAACTTCTTCTTGTCTAAGAATCATTTTTAAAATACGAAGATCATCAATGAGAGCTGAAGCCTTCTGCTGTCTTCCTCCAGTAATCTTCCATGAAAAATATCCTTCTTCTGTTCTGAAATTTTCCATTATAAGCTTCAAAATCTCTTCAAATAAATCATCATTACCAGTTAAATAGGCATACTCCAGCATCTGCCCCATACTTTCAAGGAGATTAGAATTTACCGGCTCTCCATTTACAATAAGTTGATAAACTAATCCTCTGCTGTTCAACATTGAACTGCATATAAAAGCCAATCCCTGCCTTTCAGCATCTGAAACAAAGCTCTGATTTGATAAAGCAGATACCACATCGTTTTTACTGCTTTTATCCTTTTCAGATACCGAAAAAATGCCGCAGCTGGATATAATAAGTACAAGTATGCTCAGTAAAGTTAATCCTGCTGCCGCACTTCTTTCCTTTATATTAATACACCTCCAAACATTTCCTTCCTTTAAAAAATTAAAATAAAGATTATAGTCCCTGTAAAAATGATTTTAAATTAAAAAAATCCCTTTTTCAATCTTTTTTTACTTCATTAAAAACTTTTCAAAAAATAAAAAACCTGCCTATAAAGACAGGTTAGATGCCAAAACCATTCCTTATGCAGCCTGGGAATAATTAAAGAACAACCGCAAACAATGAATTCACATACATAAAGGTATAACCTGTTCTATGCTTTTTATTCATAATAAACTTTACATAAGTATAAGCCGTGAGGAGGAGCAGCTGGACCGCTTTTTTTAACATCCCGCGCTTCCAAAACCTCCTTCATCCATGATGAAGGATATTTTCCCCTTCCAATTTCTATAAGCGTTCCCATAATCAACCGAACCATCTTGTGGAGAAAACCGTCAGCTGTGATTTTAAATATTAACAGTTCCCCTTTAAAAGAAAAATCCGCTTCAAAAACGGTGCGCCTGTAATTTTTAACGCTGCTTCCCGCTGCACAAAAAGACCTGAAATCATGGGTGCCCAAAATTAACTGAGCCGCTCTTCTCATATCTTCAAGATTGAGCTTTTGAGAAATATAATACGCATAGTTTCTTAAAAAAACGTCAGGATATCTTCTGTTGAGTATGTAATAATAATAGGTCTTTCTTTTAGCCCAGTATCTGGCATGGAACTTCTCCGGAACTTCTTCCGCCTCAATAACGGCTACATCAGGGGGAAGAATGGAATTTAACGCAATAGGCCACTTTTCAACGGGTATGGGTCTCGTGGTATGGAAATTGGCTACCTGCCCTTTTGCATGCACGCCGGAATCAGTTCGGCCTGCCCCTATGAGCTTAATAGGCTCTTTAACAATGCGTTCTAGGGCTTTCTCTAAAACCCCTTGTACGGTTCGGGCTTGGGGATGCATTTTTTGTACCTGCCAGCCGTTAAAGTTAGTCCCATCATACTGAATTGTCAGCTTAATATTTGCTTTCATTTAAAACCACCACCGGCTCCATAGGGAAACTGCAAAAAATACAAATGTCACAATGAGAGCAAAAACATCTCTAACTTCCATAGATAGTTCCCTCAGCCTGGTCCGCCCCTCTCCTCCTCGGTAGCATCTTGCTTCCATCGCTGTAGCCAGTTCATCAGCACGCCTTAAAGCCCCCACAAAAAGGGGAACAACTACAGGAATAATATTTTTTATCCGCTGAATAAAGCCCCCTTCATCAAATACGGCACCCCTAGCCATTTGAGCTTTTATAATTTTATTAGCTTCTTCGATAAGGGTAGGTATAAACCGCAGGGCAATGGTCATCATCATAGCCAGTTCATGGGCAGGAACGCCAACTCTTTTAAAGGGATGCAGGAGCTTCTCTATTCCCTCTGTCAAATTTACAGGGGTTGTAGTAAGACTCACAAGAGATGCCACTATTACAAGCATAGCCAAACGTACAGCCATATAAATTCCAAGCACTGCGCCTTCCTTTGTTGCCTTAAGAAACCCCAATTCAAGCAATACCGTACCCGGTGTAAGAAAAAGATTAAGCAGAAAGGTTATCATTAAAAGCAAAAAAACAGGGCGCAGCCCCTTCATAAAAAATCCAGCCGGTATACGGGAAAGACTTACTGCCGCAACTCCGGCTGTTATAACTATCAAGTATCCCCAGTAATTATTCACCACAAAAAGACATGTCATATATATGAGTGCTGCAGCAATTTTAACTCTGGGATCAAGTTTGTGAATAATGGAATCACCAGGATAATACTGGCCGATAGTAATGTCTTCCAGCATTTACCTTCTCCCCAGCAATCTCAAAATTTCCTCCCGAGCTTCCTCCACTGTACATATATCAGAACGAATATTAATTCCCCTTTTTTTAAGCCTCAAAACCAGCTCAGTAATCGGAGGAACATCCAATCCCAAATCCCTAATTTTCTCCCCAAGAGAAAATATTTCTTGTGGAGTCCCCTCTAAAACTATCTTTCCCTCATTTAAAACTATAACTCTCTGGGCAAAACGGGCTATATCATCCATATTATGGGACACCAGAACAACAGCAATTTTCAGTTCTTTATGGATGCCAGCTATTCGGCTTAAAATCTCTCTGCGTCCCCTAGGATCCATACCAGCAGAGGGCTCATCAAGAACCAGCACCTCAGGTCCCATGGCAAGAATACCGGCAATGGCAGTCCTGCGCATTTCGCCACCGCTTAAAGTAAATGGTGAACGATCTTTGAAGCTTTCATAATCCAATCCCACAAACTCCATTGCCTCTTTTACCCTTCTGTGAACATCTTCCTCTTTAAAACCCAGATTCCTGGGTCCAAAGGCTATATCCTCAGCAACAGTTTCACCAAAAAGCTGATTTTCAGGATATTGAAACACCAAACCTATTCTCCGGCGAATTTCCCTCAGCTGATATCCCTTCAAATCCGAGAGATCGATGCCGTCTACTAAAACCTTCCCCCTATGAGGCATAATAAGCCCGTTAAAAAGCTGCACCAGGGTTGATTTTCCTGAACCAGTGGGACCAATTATTCCCAAAAACTCACCTTTATTAATTGACAAATTTATATTTTCTAAAGCAACAGCTTCATAGGGTGTGCCGGGTTTATAAATTACCATAACATCCTTCAACTCAATAAATGCCATAGCTCATCCACCAATTCTTCTACATGAAGCATGCCCTCCGGAAGACAAACTCCTTCTCGTCTAAGCTCGTTGGCAAGCTCCGTTATGGGAGGCAAATCCAAATTTATAGCACGGAGAATCTCCTCCTGAGCAAATACCCATTTAGGCACCCCATCCAGAACTATTCTGCCTTTATCCATAACCAGCACTCTGTCAGCCAACGCAGCCTCTTCCATAAAATGGGTAATAAAAATTATACTCATACCTTTTTTCTTTAAATGATCCAAAGCAGCCAAAACTTCTTTCCGCCCCTGCGGGTCCAGCATTGCTGTGGGCTCATCCATTACTAAATATTTTGGTCTCATGGCAATAACACCTGCAATTGCCACTCTCTGCTTCTGCCCACCGGAAAGGTTGTGGGGTGCCCAATCTTTTAAATGTTCCATCCGTACGAGGGATAAAGCTTCATTCACCCTCAATGCAATTTCTTCAGGAGGAAGTCCAAGGTTTTCTGGGCCAAAAGCCACATCTTCTTCAACACTTGTAGCTACGATCTGATTATCTGGATTTTGAAATACTATACCCACTTTCTGCCGAATATCCCACCATCTGTCCCTATTCCGGGTATCAATTCCATCCACCAGAACTCTCCCGTTTTTGGGTATCAAAAGTGCATTTAAAAGCCTAGCCAGTGTGGATTTACCAGAGCCATTGGGACCGATAACCGCTACATGCTGCCCTTCTTCAATAGTAAGACTTAAATCATCTACAGCTTTAATCTTTTCTGAAGATCCATCATAAAAATATGTTACTCTTTCCAGCTCTATCATTGCCGATCATCCGTTAAACCAGCTCCACAATAACCATGGGAGCAGAATCCCCACGTCTTGGACCCACCTTTAATACCCTTGTATATCCTCCATTACGATCTTTATAGCGGGGAGCTATTTCATCAAAAAGCTTTTTTACCACATCCTCATCATTAATAAAAGCAAGGGCCTGCCTCCTGGCATGGAGGTCACCCCGTTTTCCCAAAGTAATCATTTTTTCTGCCGCTCTTTTCAATTCCCTTGCCTTAGCTTCAGTAGTGCTGATTCTTTCTTCCCTTAAAAAGGAAGTGACCATGTTGCGAATCATCATATCACGGTGGCTTTTTTCTCTGCTTAATTTGCCGTAAGCCATACTTTAGACCTCCCTTCATTCATCATTTTTCCTAAGGGATAATCCCAGTTCTGCGAGTTTTGATTTAACCTCTTCCAGGGATTTTTTACCTAAGTTTCTTACTTTCATCATTTCTTCTTCTGAACGCTTAATCAGTTCTTCAACAGTGTTGATGCCTGCCCTCTTCAGACAATTATAAGATCTAACGGAAAGATCCAGCTCTTCAATGGTCATTTCAAGGACCCTGTCCTTAGTTTCTTCTTCTTTTTCCACCATGGTCACTTCATCGCTTATTTCTTCAGTCAAACCAATAAACAGCTTCAAATGTTCATTTAGTATTTTTGCAGAAGATGATATAGCTTCATCTGGAGCTATGGTACCATCGGTCCAAACTTCAAGGGTAAGCTTATCATAATCCGTAACCTGGCCTACTCTAGTATTAGATACAGTGAAATTTACCTTTGTAACCGGATTAAAAATGGAATCTATGGGTATTACGCCTATGGGATCCCCTGGCTTTTTATTTTTATCCGCAGGACGGTATCCCCTTCCCTTTTCCACAGTCATTTCCATAACAAATTTCTTTTCTCCGGTAAGGGTAGCAATATGGTGATCAGGGTTGATTATTTCAATATCGGAATCGGCCTGTATATCCCGTGCAGTAACAGGCCCCTCTCCTTCAGCTTCAATCCTGATCACTTTAGGCTCATCAGAATGCATTTTCAGCGGAAGGGTTTTTAAGTTTAAAATTATTTCTGTCACGTCTTCAATGACTCCTGGAACATCAGAAAACTCGTGTAAAACCCCATCTATCCTAATGGATGTTATTGCTGAGCCGGGAAGAGAAGAAAGAAGTATCCTTCTCAATGAATTACCTAAAGTTGTCCCATAGCCGCGCTCCAAAGGCTCAACTACAAACTTACCATAAGTTTTATCATCAGCCATTTCAACACATTCAATTTTGGGTCTTTCTATCTCAAGCATCTAAACCCTCCTTCACGGAAAGCCTCCATACAGCAAATAACATTAACGAGAATAAAGTTCTACTATGAGATGGGGTTCCACTGGTATATCCAGATCTTCCATGGTTGGGAATGATACAACTTTACCCTTCAACTGATCCAAGTCCACTTCCAACCACTTGGGAACTGACCTTGCTGCCTCTTTAGCCTCTTGGAATATCTGCAGATTCTTGCTCTTTTCCCTAATTTCCACTTCATCTCCTATATCAACTAAATAGGATGGTATATTTACTTTCCTGCCGTTTACCTGCACATGACCATGAAGAACTATCTGCCTAGCTTGGGGTCTAGAAACCGCAAAACCCAACCTGTAAACCACATTATCCAGCCGTCTTTCTAAAAGGCGCATAAGAATTTCGCCCGTAACGCCTTTTTGCCTTTCTGCTTCAGCAAAATAGCGCCTAAACTGCCTCTCATTGATGCCGTAAATTCTTCTAACCTTTTGTTTTTCTCTAAGCTGAATACCGTATTCAGATAATTTTTTGCGGTTGTGTCCGTGCTGTCCTGGAGCATAAGGCCTTCTTTCCACAGCGCATTTATTTGTATAGCAGCGCTCTCCTTTTAAATAAAGTTTAATACCTTCCCTTCTACACAACCTGCATACGGGACCTGTATACCTTGCCAAATCACTGCACCTCCTTAAACTCTTCTTCTCTTAGGTGGTCTACATCCATTATGAGGAATGGGTGTTACATCCTTTATCACACTTACTTCTAACCCCGCCGCCTGCAGAGAACGAATTGCTGCTTCCCGTCCAGCACCAGGACCCTTTACATAACACTCCACTTCTTTCATCCCATGTTCCATTGCCTCTTTAGCAGCAGCTTCAGCAGCCAACTGAGCAGCAAAGGGAGTGCTTTTCCGGGAACCTTTAAAGCCTACAGTCCCTGCGCTTGCCCAGGAAATGGTATTTCCATTTTTATCAGTTATAGTAATAATGGTATTGTTAAAGGTTGACTTGATATGGGCTATGCCAACCTCTACATTCTTCTTTTCTCTTTTTTTAGCCCTAGCTTTTGCAGTTTTCTTAGCCATTAACTAACCTCCCTCCACAGCTTTTTATTTCTTACGTCTTACGCCCACAGTCTTTCTGGGTCCTTTACGGGTTCTGGCATTGGTTCTGGTACGTTGTCCCCGTACAGGAAGCCCTCGACGGTGCCTTAAACCGCGATAGCACCCTATTTCCATAAGGCGCTTAATATTCATGGCTATTTCTCTGCGGAGATCTCCCTCCACTGTGTAATTCTTATCTATATAATCCCTTAATTTTGTTATTTCCTCTTCAGTCAAATCACGGACCCTGGTGTCGGGATTAATTCCAGTAGCTTTAACAATTTCTTCCGCTCTTGAACGACCAATGCCGAAAATATAAGTCAGCGCTATGACCGTCCTTTTGTCCCGTGGAAGGTCAACACCTGCAATTCTTGCCATTCCATTCACACCTCCAATTTAAACCAGGTGATCTCATATTTACCCCTGTTTCTGTTTGTGCTTAGGGTTTTCGCAAATTACCATAACTTTACCATGCCTTTTGATTATCTTGCATTTATCACAAATAGGCTTAACAGAAGGCTTAACCTTCATTTTCTTTTTCCTCCTTCTCCTGCTAGGTTTATATACTCCGAATTCAACTCACATACTATATAAAAACAGCGCACTATAAAAAGCTTTCTTATTATTTACTTATTTAAATCTATAAACAATTCGGCCCCTAGAAAGATCATATGGTGAAAGTTCCACTGTAACCCTATCTCCTGGAAGAATCCTAATAAAATTCATTCTGATTTTTCCAGATACATGGGCCAGTACCTTATGTCCGTTATCCAACTCCACACGGAACATTGCATTGGGCAGGGGTTCTATAACTGTACCCTGCACTTCAATAACATCATCTTTAGGCATCCCTATGCATCAACCTCCTTTTCCCTTTTATTTTCAAGTGCTGTTATCCCCCCAATATCCCAAAGCTTGAAGCTCACGGCGAAATTCTTTGTTGGAAAGGTTCTGCCCTTTCTTAATTTTTTCTGCAATCTTTTCAACCACATGATTGGTAACCTGAATATGTTTTATGTTTTTCTTTTTGGGAGCTTCTACCCTTCTTAGGTCTCCATCTGCTATATATACCCTATTTCCTTCCACCGCTACAACTATAAAAAACCTGCCTTTATCACGGCCAGCTTTGGACCTTACCACCTGGCCAATTTTAATATCACCCAATGCTACCATGGAGGCACCTCCAAGGAAGATACCGCATAATTCCTACGGCAGAGTAAGTATACGGGGACCATCTTTTGTAACAGCAACTGTATGTTCAAAATGAGCCGAATATTTGCCATCACATGTAACTACCGTCCAACCATCTTCTTTTACCTGAACCATATATGTTCCCATATTTACCATAGGCTCAATTGCCAGCACCATACCGGGAACAAGACGGGGTCCTCTGCCGGGAACACCAAAATTTGGGACAGGAGGCTCCTCATGCATTTTTCTGCCTATACCGTGTCCCACATACTCTCTTACAACGGAAAACCCATTGCTCTCAACATAGGACTGAACTGCATGGGAAATATCACTCAACCTGTTGCCCATAACTGCCTGTTTGATACCCGCAGCCAAAGCCTCACGGGTAACCTCAATCAGCCTCATAACTTCCTCATCAACGTCACCAACGGGTATGGTAACCGCCGCATCACCGCAGTATCCATTTTTTTCCACACCCACGTCAATACTAATAATATCCCCAGATTCGAGCTTTCTTAAACCTGGAATTCCATGAACCACTTCCTCATTAATGGAAGTACAAATACTAGCAGGAAAACCTTTGTACCCTTTAAACAAGGGTCTGGCTCCGGATTTTATAATAATATCTTCTGCAATTTCATTCAATTTCTCTGTCGTAATTCCCGGTTTTACAGCTACCTCAAGTTCTAAAAGCACATTGGCAACAACCCTTCCTGCCTCCCTCATCAGCTCCAATTCCTGCTCCGATTTTAAAAATATCATTACCAATCTCTCCCAAGACTGATCCCTATTTCCCTGGTAACTTCATCAATGCTCTGTCCCCCGTCAATGTTTTTAAGAATTCCTCTATTCTCATAGTACTGTATCAAGGGTTCAGTCTGTTTCTTATATACTTCAAGGCGGTTGATTATGGTTTCTTCAGTATCGTCTTTTCTTTGATAGAGCTCTCCTCCGCATTTATCACAGGTGTTTTCCACTGCCGGAGGATTAAAAATAATATGATAGGTAGCACCGCAGTTTCGGCATATTCTTCTTCCCGTAAGTCTTTTAATAAGCTCTTCACGGGAAACATTGATATTGATCACTGCATCAAGTTCCACACCTTTTTCTTTCAGAATTTCATCCAGCGCCTCTGCCTGTGTTACAGTCCGTGGAAAGCCGTCCAGCAGAAAACCTCTCTCACAATCTGATTCATTGAGTCTCTCCCTAACTATTCCCACTGTAATCTCATCAGGAACAAGCTGTCCGGAATCCAAATATTCTTTTGCCTTTCTTCCAAGTTCTGTTCCTTCTTCAATGGCTTTTCGGAACATATCCCCAGTGGAAATATGGGATATGCCGAGCTTCTTTTTTATAAATTCAGCCTGTGTTCCCTTTCCAGAACCCGGAGGTCCCAGCAGAATAATCCTCATGATAAAACCCCTTCCTTCATTCAAGCTTTACAGCTTTTTCATAAAGCCCTGGTAGTTGCGCATCAGCAGATGAGACTCCAGCTGCTTCATTGTATCCAAAGCCACACCCACAACGATGAGCAGTGATGTTCCACCAAAATAGATATTGAGGCCAGTTAACCCCATAACAAAGTTCGGAAGCAGAGCGATAAAGGCCAGGAAAACAGCACCTGCAAGGGTTATTCTGGTTAAAATCTTATCTATATACTCTGCAGTGGGTCTTCCAGGACGCAGTCCAGGAATAAAACCACCGTACTTCTTTAAATTGTCCGCTACGTCCTGAGGGTTGAAGGTAACCGCAGTGTAAAAATATGTGAAAAATATAATTAAAAGGGTATACATTACCATGTACGGCACAGACCTAGGATCAAATATAGCATTAATGGTTCGTGCAATGGAGTTAGTGGGAAACCATGCTGATATAGTCGTTGGGAAAAGCAGTATGGACATAGCAAAAATAACTGGTATAACCCCTGCTTGATTAACCTTCAAAGGAATATGGGTGCTCTGCCCCCCATACACTCTACGGCCTACAACCCTTTTTGCATACTGAACAGGGATTTTCCTCTGTCCTTCCTGAATAGCAACGATTCCAGCTATAATTATCACGGCTATGATCACAAATAGAAGCACTGTGAAATAATTTGCGGTTCCTGCCTTAAGATATTCCCATATGGTATACAGCCCTGCGGGAAGCCTTGAAACAATACCTGCAAATATTAAAAGGGAAATACCATTTCCAATTCCATATTCCGTTATCAGCTCACCCAACCACATTAGAAAAATGGTGCCCGCAGTCAGGCTGATAACAATTACTGCAATAGAACCAATAGATACTTCATTTAAAACATTGGGCTGTCTGGTTAAATAAAAGGACATTCCCAGTGCCTGTATAAATGACAGAACAACAGTACCGTAGCGGGTATACTGGGTCAGTTTTTTTCTTCCCTCTTCCCCTTCTTTGGACAGTTTTTCCAGACTCGGAATAATAACCGTAAGAAGCTGCATTATTATGGATGCGTTGATATATGGCATTACTCCCATGGCAAAAACTGTAAACTTCTTAAAAGCTCCACCTGAAATCACATCAAAAAAGCCAAAGAGGGTTCCGCTCTGAAGAAGTTCCTTAATCTGTTCAGCATTTATACCCGGTACAGGTACATGGGCACCCAGGCGAAATACAATAAACATTGCCAATGTAAATAGGACCCTGGCCCTTAAATCGGATAATTTCCAAACATTTTTAAGGGTTGACAGCAATTTTAAACCACCTCAACTTTGCCCCCCGCAGCTTCAATCTTTTCCACCGCGGTTCTGCTGAAAGCATGGGCCTTTACAGTTAAATTTTTATCAAGATCTCCATCTCCGAGAATCTTAATTCCATCTTTAATGGACTTAACCAGTCCTTTTTCCCGAAGACTTTCTGGAGTAACTTCATCGCCGGCATTAAAACGCTGATTCAAGTCCCCAACATTAACAACGACATACTCTTTTTTAAAGATATTAGTAAATCCTCGTTTAGGAATGCGCCTAACCAGGGGCATTTGACCCCCTTCAAAGCCCCTACGCACCTTACCGCCGGAGCGGGCTTTTTGTCCTTTATGACCTCTGCCTGCAGTTTTGCCCAAACCGCTGCTTTCACCGCGCCCTTTCCTTTTTCTTCTGCGTCTGGATCCCGGCACCGGCTTCAATTCATGAAGTTGCATAGGCTATACCTCCTCAGCCTCAATTTCTTCAACATCTAGTAAGTGCTTTAATTTGTTAACCATGCCGCGTATTTCAGGTCTGTCATCTTTTATCACAGTTTGGTTGAGTTTTGAAAGACCTAAAGCTTTTAAAGTCCTTCTCTGCTTCTCGTTCCTTCCAATAGCACTGTGTACCAAAGTTATCTTCAATTTTTTGCTGCCCAACTTCGATCCCTCCAATCAGCCCAGCAGCTCCTCTAGCGATTTACCTCTAAGCTGAGCTATCTTTTCAGGGGATTTCAACTCTTTAAGCCCCTCCATTGTAGCATATACCATGTTAATTGCATTGTTAGACCCCAAGGATTTTGTCAATATGTTTTTTATTCCAGCAGCTTCCAAAACAGCTCTAACAGGACCTCCAGCTATAACACCCGTTCCTTTGCTGGCAGGCTTTAAAAGCACCCTTGCTGCTCCAAACTTACCTATAATTTCATAGGGAATAGTGGTATCAACAATGGGAACTTGGATCATGTTTTTCTTTGCCCGTTCTGCTCCCTTCCTTATAGCGTCGGGAACTTCTGCTGCTTTGCCCAAACCAACACCTACGCGGCCTTCTCCGTCGCCTACCACAACTAGAGCACTGAAGCTGAAGCGTCTTCCACCTTTAACCACTTTGGCCACGCGCTTTATGCTGACCACTTTTTCAATGAATTCCTGCTGCTGTTGCTGCTCCAGGCTTTCATATTCCATTCACCTACTACCTCCTTTCAAAACTCCAAGCCTTTTTCCCGGGCACCTTCAGCCAGAGCTGCAACCCTGCCGTGATATTTGTAGCCGCCCCTGTCAAATACAACTTTTTTTATGCCCTTATCCAAAGCCTTTTGAGCAATCAGCTCTCCTACTTTTTTTGCAGCTTCCTTATTGCTGGTACTGCTTAAAGTACCCCTTAACGCGGGATCCAATGTGGAAGCAGCTACCAAAGTCCTGCCCTCAATGTCATCTATTATTTGGGCATAAATATGCTTTAAGCTTCTATAAACACACAGCCGAGGACGCTCTTTAGTGCCCATTATCTTTTTGCGAATGCGTCTGTGCCTTTTAATCCTTGCAGCACTACGGTCAAATCTTTTAAACAAACTTATGTCCCCCCTTTGCTGTTATAATACCTTATCCTTTTGCTACACCGGCTTTACCTTCTTTACGTCTTACAACCTCATTCTTGTATCTTATACCCTTACCTTTATACGGCTCAGGAGGTCTTACCTTTCTCACCCTGGCCGCAAACTCTCCCACCTGCTGTTTATCTATACCTTTAATGATAATGTTGTTGTTGTCGGGAACTTCAACTTCAATCCCTTCAGGAATATCAAGCTCGACAGGCTGAGAATATCCCACCATCAGCACCAGCTTTTTTCCTTTAAGCTGGGCGCGGTATCCAACTCCAACAACTTCAAGGGCTTTTTGGAAACCCTCTGTAACACCAATTACCATATTGTTGATCAGCGCACGGGTCAGTCCATGAAGAGCTTTATGATTTTTTTGATCCGTTGGCCTCTCTACCCTTACCACAGAATTCTCCACAATAATTTTCATTTCTCGAGGCATTTTCTGCGTAAGGGTGCCCTTTGGGCCCTTAACTGTAACCGTGTTGTCATCATCGACCTTTACTTCTACTCCACTGGCAAGTTTAATTGGAGCCTTTCCAACCCTTGACATGTCAACACCTCCTCACCGGCAGCTACCAAACATAACAGATTACTTCTCCACCGACACCTTCTCTGCGTGCTTCTTTGTCGGTGAGAATGCCCTTGGAAGTTGAAATTATTGCAATTCCAAGGCCGCCCAGTACCCTTGGAATTTCATCTTTTCCAACATATACCCTCATACCGGGTTTGCTTATGCGCTTAATTCCTGTTATGACCTTTTCACGATTGGGACCGTATTTTAAATAGAGCCTTAGAACACCCTGTTTGCCGTCCTCTATATATTCATAATCTTTTATATAACCTTCTCTCTTAAGTATTTCGCTTATGGCTTTTTTCATCTTTGAAGCCGATACTTCTACTGTCTCCTTGTAAGCCATGTTTGCGTTTCTTATCCTAGTCAAGTATTCAGCTATTGGATCCGTCATAACCATATCAGTTTGTCCCCCCTTTCGGCTGCAGATCTACCAGCTGGATTTGGTAACGCCCGGAATTTTCCCTTCGTAAGCCAATTCACGGAAACAAATACGGCAAACTCCAAACTTCCTCATGTAAGCTCTGGGCCTACCGCATAAGGAACATCTATTATAAGCTCTCACACGAAACTTGGGTTTACGTTTGTGAGATTCCAGTTTTCCTTTACGGGCCATATTTAACCTCCTTTTCCCATTTATGCTTTTTGTCAATTATGCCGTCTGCCTAAAAGGCATCCCTAAAAGCCTCAACAGTTCTCTGGCTTCCTCATCGGTCTTGGCAGTAGTAACAAAAACAATATTCATACCACGAACTTTATCAACTTTATCGTAATCTATTTCAGGAAATATCAGCTGTTCCCTTATTCCCAAGGCATAATTGCCCCTACCGTCAAAGGAATTGGGTGAAACACCTTTAAAATCACGCACTCTGGGCAGTGCTATATTTATAAGCTTATCTGCAAATTCCCACATGCGATCGCCGCGGAGAGTAACTTTACAGCCTATGGGCATCCCTCGACGAAGCTTAAAACCCGCTATGGATTTCTTAGCCTTTCTTATAATGGGCTTCTGCCCGCTTATAAGAGTTAGATCTTCCACAGCAGCATCTAATGCTTTGGGATTCTGAGTGGCTTCTCCAACCCCCATATTTATAACGATTTTCTCAATTTTGGGAACTTCCATTACATTTTTGTATTTAAAAATTTCCATCAAAGCAGGAACAACTTCTTTTTTGTATTTCTCCTTCAACCTGGGCAAAGCACAGTCACCCCCTTTTCTACAGCTTTAGTCTAGAATATTTCCGCACTTTTTGCAGTATCTAACTCGAATACCGCTTTCTGTTTTTTTACGGCCCACTCTGACGGGCCTGTCACATTTGCTGCATATAACCATAACGTTGGAAACATGAATGGGAGCCTCTTTTTCAATAATGCCACCCTGGGGCATGGAACGGGTGGGACGCTGATGCTTTTTAACTATGTTGACTCCCTCTACTACAACTTTCTGCTGCTTGGGCATTGCCTTTATTACTTTTCCTTTTTTTCCTGCATCTTTTCCTGAAATTACCATAACCAAATCATCTTTTTTAACTTTTAATTTGGGTGCAGTCACAGCTATCACCTCCTATAGCACCTCTGGAGCAAGGGACACAATGCGCATGTAGTTTTTCTCCCTTAGCTCCCGGGCAACTGGACCAAATATCCTTGTACCCCGGGGCTCCCCCTGATCATTTATGATAACTGCGGCATTCTCGCCAAAACGAATGTAGCTTCCATCCTTACGCCGAATTTGATTTTTCGTCCTTACAACCACCGCACGGATAACATCTCCTTTTTTTACAACGCCTCCGGGCGTGGCTTCCTTAACTGAAGCTATTATAACGTCACCAACAGTGGCATATTTTTTCCCGGAGCTTCCTAAAACCCTTATGCATTTGATCCTCTTTGCACCGGTATTATCTCCAACCTTTAGTTCAGTTTCAGCCTGAATCACAGCTATGCCCCCTTTCGTGCAGTTTGAGCTGACTGATTTTTAATTTTTTAATTATTCTGCTCTTTCCAAAATCTCCACTACGCGCCATCTTTTTTCTTTACTTAGGGGTCTAGTTTCCATAATTTTTACCTTATCCCCAACTTTACAACGGTTCTCTTCATCATGGGCTTTGAATCGTTTGCTCCTTTTAATGGTACGGTTGTAAAGTTTGTGGCGGACATTGTTCTCAACCAACACTACAACAGTTTTATCCATTTTGTCGCTAACTACTATACCAGTACGCACTTTTCTCTTTGGCCTTTCACTCAACAGCTGCTACCTCCTTCCTGCTTTCGCCTTCATCTGCTGTAATTCTCTTTCCCTCAATATTGTTTTAACCCTTGCAATATCTTTACGAACCTGTCTTATTCTCATATGATTTTCAAGCTGTCCTGTTGCCAGCTGAAAACGAAGGTTAAAAAGTTCCCTTTTAAGCTCCCCTACCTTCTGCTGCAGCTCTTCCGTTGATAATTCCCTTAGCTCTTTAGCTTTCATCTGCTTCACCACCCAGCACTTGTCTTGCCACAAACTTAGTTTTTATGGGCAGTTTATGGGAAGCTAGCCTCATAGCCTCCCGGGCTGTATCCTGATCAACTCCAGCAAGCTCAAACATAATACGACCAGGTTTTACCACAGCAACCCAATATTCTGGAGATCCTTTACCGCTGCCCATTCTGGTCTCAGCAGGCTTAGCAGTTACAGGCTTATCGGGGAAAATTCTGATCCAGAGTTTTCCTCCCCGCTTGACGTGCCTTGTTATGGCAATACGTGCGGCCTCGATCTGCCTGCTTGATATCCATGCTGGTTCCAAAGCCTGCAGTCCGTACTCTCCGTAAAGCAGGGTATTTCCGGAAGTAGCCTTACCCTTCATACGTCCCCTATGATGTCTGCGAAACTTAACTTTTTTGGGCATTAACATAGATTATTCGCCTCCTTCCCCACTGACCTTGGGAAGCACTTCACCTTTATAAATCCAGACTTTAACTCCAATAACTCCATAAGTGGTATGGGCCTCTGCAAAACCATAGTCAATGTCTGCACGAAGGGTTTGAAGGGGCACTTTGCCCTCGCTGTACCACTCGGTACGAGCCATTTCCGCACCACCAAGGCGGCCGGAACATGCTATTTTTATTCCCTCGGCACCAGAACGCATGGCCCTTGCTATAGCCTGCTTCATAGCCCTACGGAAAGAAACCCTTTTTTCAAGCTGTGCCGCAACGTTTTCCGCCACCAGCTGGGCATCAAGCTCCGGCTGCTTAATTTCAACAATGTTTATGTTAACCTGACGACCTGTCATCTCTTCGATTTCTTTGCGCAGCGCCTCTATCTCTGCTCCGCCGCGGCCTATAACCATTCCAGGCTTAGCAGTATGAATGCTTATTCTCATTCTGTTGGCTGCCCTTTCGATACCAATAGTAGATATCCCTGCGGCATAAAGCTTTTTCTTAATATATTCCCGAACTTTTTGATCTTCAAGAAGAAGCTTATTGAAATCCTTTTCAGCATACCACTTAGAATCCCAGTCTTTTATAATTCCTATGCGCAGCCCTTTGGGATGTACCTTCTGTCCCACTAACTAACCTCCTCCCTTTCCTTTACTACCACCGTAATGTGACTGGTCCTTCTGCGTATTAAATCAGCTCTACCGAAGGCTCTGGGTTTATAACGCTTTAGTGCAGGTCCTTGATCGACAAAAATTTTAGAAATATAAAGGTTATCACGGTCCATATTGTAATTATGCTCGGCATTGGCAATGGCTGATCTTAATACTTTTTCAACCACCACTGCTGCTTTTTTAGGAGTGAACTTTAAAATTGCCAATGCCTCATTCACATCTTTACCCCTTATTAAGTTCACTACCTGTCTAACTTTATAAGGGGAAATCCTTATATATCTACCTACAGCTTTTGCTTCCACTCGCTACCCCCCCCTCTGTACACTATTTAAGGGCGGTTGAGCGCTCTGTATGTGCACCATGCCCTCTGAAATAACGGGTTGGTGCAAACTCGCCCAATTTATGCCCTACCATTTCTTCAGTGATATATATGGGAACATGCCGTTTTCCATCATGAACAGCAATGGTATGTCCCACCATCTGTGGCAAAATAGTCGATCTTCGGGACCATGTTTTTATAACTTTTTTTTCGCCCTTTTTGTTCATTTCTTCGATTTTTTTAAGAAGCTTGGGATCGCAGTAAGGTCCTTTTTTTAGGGATCTTCCCATGATATATTGTGCAACCCCCTTTCCTCAGCTGGTATTACTTCTTCCTAGGTTTAACTATAAGCTTATCCGAAGGCTTTTTCTTACGGGTTTTAACCCCGTGAGCAATTTTCCCCCACGGAGTCTGCGGAATTCCTCCAACGGGTGCTTTACCCTCACCACCCCCATGGGGATGGTCAGCAGGGTTCGTAGCAACACCACGTGTTGTGGGTCTTATGCCCAGCCAACGATTACGGCCGGCTTTTCCTATTTTAACATTCTCATGATCAATATTTCCTACCTGTCCTATGGTTGCTTTGCAGTCCAGATGGATTAAGCGCACCTCTCCAGAAGGCAGTCTTACATGGGCATACTTGCCTTCCTTAGCTATAAGCTGTGCTTCTGCACCAGCAGCTCGAGCCAGCTGAGCTCCCCTTCCTGGATAAAGCTCTATATTATGAATAACTGTTCCCAATGGTATATCCCTGAGCTTAAGGGCGTTGCCCACCTTTATATCTGCATCTGGACCTGACATTATTTTATCCCCAACTTTTAGCCCTTCAGGCGCAATAATGTATCGTTTTTCTCCGTCAGCATAGGTAATCAGGGCAATATTGGCAGTGCGGTTGGGATCATACTCTATAGTAGAAACAGTACCGGGAATTCCATCTTTGTCCCTTTTGAAATCAATTATTCTATAAAGTCTTTTATGGCGTCCACCTCGATGCCTGACCGTTATTTTCCCCTGGAAATTTCTACCTGAATGCTTTTTTAAAGGTTCCACTAAAGATTTTTCCGGTTCATCAGTAGTTATTTCTTCAAAAGTTAAAACCGTCATCTGCCGTCTTCCGGGGGAAGTAGGTTTAAACTTTTTTATGGGCACCTTATTTCCCTCCTTCCTGTTTGAGCAGATTTAGAGCCCTTCAAATATCTCAATTTTATCTCCTTCTCTCAACTTGACAATGGCCTTTTTACGGTTAGGAGTACGTCCCACATTCCTACCAAAGCGTTTAAGCTTCCCCTTCACATTCATTGTGGTTACCTTTTCCACCTTAACATCAAAGAGCTCTTCAATGGCTTTTTTGATCTGTACTTTGTTGGCTCTTTTATCCACCCAAAAGGTATATTTGTTTTCTCCTATAAGCTCCATTGATTTCTCTGAAATTACTGGTTTTAGGATAATATCCTCAGCCCTATCCATTGCTCAACACCTCCTCCAGGTGGACCACAGCATCCTTGGTCATAAGGAGCTTTTCATGGGTAACAATATCCAGCACGCTTAAATTTTCAGCCGATCTGTGAGTTATGCCAGGAATATTTCTGGCTGACTTATAAGCATTTTCATTATTTTTTTCCGTAACAACCACTGTCTTTTTATCAGCATCAAAAGTTTTTAGAATTTCCAGCATTTTCTTTGTTTTAGGTTCCTCAAATTTGAGGGAATCAAGAACTATAAGGTTATCTTCTGCTACCTTAGAAGACAAAGCCGATCTTAAGGCAAGCCTCCTAACCTTGCGGGGCAGCCTGTAGCTGTAGTCTCTCGGCTTAGGTCCAAAAACCACGCCGCCGCCTTTCCATAAAGGTGAACGAATGGAACCAGCCCGGGCACGACCAGTACCTTTCTGCCGCCAAGGCTTTCTTCCTCCGCCCCGTACTTCTCCCCTGGTTTTAGTGGAAGCTGTACCTACTCTGGCATTGGCCATCTGGCTCAGTGCAACTTCATAAATAACTGCCTCATTAATTTCTTCGCCAAATACTTCATCGCTGAGTTCCATCTCGCCCACCTGCTCACCGCTGGTGGAATAAACGGGAACCTTGGGCATATCCGCTTCCTCCTTTCTATCCCTGCTGCGGGGCTTTGATTGCTTCCTTAATAATAACCAGTCCTTTTTTCGGCCCGGGTATGGAGCCTTTCAGCAGAAGCAGATTCTTTTCTGCATCCGATTTTATAACTTCTAAGTTTTGAATGGTTACTCTTTCTACTCCCTTATGACCGGGCATCTTTCTACCCTTAAATACCCTAGCCGGTCCCTTAGCTCCAAGGGAGCCAGGACGTCTGTGATACCGGGAACCATGGCTGGAAGGACCCCTTTTGAAGCCATGTCTTTTTATGCCTCCTGCAAAGCCCTTTCCTTTGGAGGTTCCCACAACATCTACTTTATCCCCTTCAGAAAATATATCTACTTTAATTTCCTGCCCCACTTCATACTCATCAGGATTATCAACCCTGAACTCCCTTACATAACGGTACATCTTAGTACCGGCTTTTTTAAAATGCCCTTTCATGGGCTTGTTGACTTTTCGCTCATCTATTTCCATGAAGCCTACCTGAATAGCGTTATATCCATCCTTTTCCACTGTCTTCTTCTGTATAACCTGACAGGGCCCTGCTTCCACTGCTGTCACCGGTATGAGTTCTCCTTTATCATTAAAGATCTGTGTCATACCCACCTTTATCCCCAGCAAACCCTTTGGCATTAGTATCACCTCCTGCCTCTTAAGCAGCATTAAAGCTTGATTTCTATATCTACCCCTGCAGGTAAATCAAGACGCATTAAAGAATCTACCGTTTTGGGAGTAGGGTCAATAATATCAATTAATCTTTTGTGCACTCTCATTTCAAACTGCTCTCTCGAATCCTTATTTACGTGAGGCGACCTTAAAATGGTATACACTGTTCTTTTTGTCGGAAGGGGAATGGGGCCTGATACCTCTGCTCCCGTCCGACGAGCAGTTTCTACTATTTTCTTTGCAGACTGATCTAAAATTTCATGATCATAAGCCTTTAATTTAATTCTAATCTTGTTCTCCTTAGCCATTCTTTTTAACCTCCTTCGCCCGATTTTCGGACAATTCTCTGTGGAAATTACCTGTTGTTTTAACAGCAACCTTCCACTTCATCGCATTGTATTACTAAATCAATCCCTTTAACCTAATTATTCCTTCAAAGCAGTGACCACGCCGGCACCTACGGTTCTGCCGCCTTCACGAATAGCAAAACGCAGCCCTTCCTCTATAGCAATGGG
>LGEZ01000028.1 GCA_001508005.1 Clostridia bacterium 41_269 | reverse complement strand
GTTTTGCGGCATAATGGCACCCTCTTAGATTTAGAAAATTTTTTCACCCAATGGGTGATATTATAAATCGTTTAGAGCAATTGGAAAATGGGGAGATTATGGATGATTATAAATTTTTATCGGTAAAATAGGGTTTTATAGCTTTATTGCTTTTATTATTTTTTATGATAAATTTTTGTGAAAAATTTTTTTAAGGAGTCAGAAAAGTGTCAGACTGTCCTGTTTGTGGAACAGTGGTTGAGGCTCATACCGAAACTTATGTTAGCCCATACAACAAGCAAGAATACAAAAAATATGAGTGCCCCACCTGCGATGTTCACTGGTGGGAGCCTCTTAAGATTATTCCGGAGTTTTATGAGAGTGAGACATTTGAAAGCTATGTAACCTTTCATGAATTCCAGAGGCTCAGGATTGGAGAAAACCATAAAGCTTTCTTTGAGAACATACCAAAGGACGTAAAGGGTAGGCTCCTTCACGTTGGCTGTGGGGACGGGGTTTTCCTTAAGGAAGCCCAAAAGCACGGCTTTGAAGTCTGGGGCATAGACTTTGACAGAAAGAGCGTTGAAACCGCTAAAAGACACCTTGGTGTTGACACCATCTACGCCATGAGCCTTGAGGAGTTTTATGAGTTTGCCAAAGAGAGAAACCTAAAGTTTGACGTTATTACCTTCTTTGAAGTTCTTGAGCATCAGGGCAGACCTATGGAGTTTTTGAGAATGGTTAAGGAACTTCTGAAAGACAGCGGCTACATAGCGGGGAGTGTGCCGAATAATGAAAGTATATTTTGGGAAGAATTACACCGGAAAAATTCTTGGGGAGATTACCCACCTCACCATTTTTTAAGATTCTCTCGGAAAGCTTTATACAATACTCTTAAGATAGCGGGATGTCAAAATATAGAGGTCTTACCGGTTGAGATTCCACAACAGGAATTCTATGTCTTTGTAGAAAGGAAGTTATTTGGAAATTTAGATAGGCTAAAGGTCTGGCTTAAAACGAAGATTATAGGTGATAAGAGAATTGCTAGGTCGGTATTAGTTGAAGATTTGAACAATATCAGCTCTTCAAAAAGTATAGCATTCCTTAAATTCCTTAAGAGGATGCGAAACCTTTTACTTTATCCATTTACTTTGTTTTATCTGCCCAAGCTCAAGACTGATAGATATAACCTTTATTTTCAGGCCAAAATATGAAAGCCGCTTTCGTATTCAACGCTGGTGGTCTTGGGGATTCGGTGATGACCCTACCAGTGGTTCAAACTTTAAAATCAATGGCAAGCGAACTTTACATATTTACACATTCTCCTATCTATGAAGTAGTTTTCGGCAATCAGCAGAACATCAAATACATATACACGAATGACCTTTGTTATACAAAAATAAACGACTTTCCACAAGTTAATGTTTATTTTGATTTAGCGGTTAATGGTGTTATTTCAAGAAGGTCCATGGTTCAGTTTTTCAGATTCATTAAAGCAAAAAGAAAAGTGTTCTTCGTAAAACTCAGCTCTCACATATATTTGCTCTATCCGTACTTAAGGATATTTCGCGATAATATTGGTTTTTATGAACTGCAGAAACATCTAATTGATTCAATAACAAAAAGAGATGTTGAATGGATTTATCCAAGATTGGAATGCCCACAAGAGACTTTTTACCGCTTAAACGAAGTAATGAAAGATAGACTGGATAAAACTAAAAAGACCATATTTATCAATCCTTTTGTTCGTGGGAGAGTTAGAAATCTGCCCACAGAGTTCTATGTAGAACTAATAAAGCTCTTATTGCCAGACTTTAATGTAATTCTTGTGGGTAGACCAGATGCTGTAGAAGCTGAGAGAGAACTTACCAAATACTTTAGGGAAAACGAGCTATTCTCGGTTGTGGGGAAATTGAATTTAAAAGAGTTTATATGCTTTTTGAATTTAGGCGAAATTTTAATAACTCCTGACTCGGGGCCTATGCATTTGGCATTGCTTTCTAATGTATGTGTAGTACCAATATTTACCGTTATAAGACCGTAGTATAGAATTCCACCGTATTATACCCGAAGGGTTAAATCTCTATGCATACCAGAAATTCTGAGGGAGGATATCTCAGATTTGCTTGAATACCTACCTAAAGGTTCTCATTATGCAGAAAGGGAGATTCAAAAAGCAGAAATCTTTTATCGTGAATTTATAAGAAGATTTGATAAATTTAAGGATAAAATTTTGCAGGAAGTGCTAGAAAGAATAGAATCTTTAGCTAAAACATGTGCCGAATAGCTGGTTTTTGGGACCTTAGCTACAGAGGGACCTACGACCTTGAGAAGACCATAACCCTCATGCGGGACACCATGGTGCATGGAGGACCGGATGATGCGGGGCTCTACATGGAAAAGCCTCTGGGACTTGCCCTCGGACACAGAAGGCTTTCAATCCTTGACCTCTCTCCCCTTGGGCACCAGCCCATGGAGTTTGAAAACTTAGTGATTGTCTACAATGGGGAGGTCTACAACTTTTGGGAGATAAGAAAGGAGCTTGAAAAGGAAGGCTATGCCTTCAGGTCAAACTCTGACACGGAGGTGGTCCTCAAAGCCTTTCACCGGTGGGGTATGAATGCGGTCCACAGGTTCAGGGGCATGTTTGCTTTTGCCATCTGGGACAGAAGGGAAAGAAGGCTCACGCTCTGCAGGGATAGAATTGGAGTAAAGCCCCTCTACTGGTACTATCGGGATGGGCTTTTCATGTTTGCCTCCGAGCTTAAAGCCTTCCACAGGCACCCTAAGTTTGAAAAAAGGATAAACCCTGAGGGGCTTTCTCTCTTTCTGCAGTATGGCTACATAACCGCACCTTACAGCATCTTTGAAAACACCTGCAAGCTTGAGCCCGGGCACTTTCTGATAGTTGAAAGGGACGGGACCATAAAGAAGGAAAAATACTGGGACGTGGAGGAGTTTTTCCGTAAGGGTCAGCAGGAAAGGGAGATGTGGCTTAAAAGGTCAGAGGATGAGCTTTCCGAGGAATTAGAAGGCCTTCTGACAGAAGCCTTCAAGCTAAGGCTTGTCTCTGATGTTCCTGTGGGGATGTTTCTTAGCGGTGGGATTGACTCCTCAACGGTTTGCGCCCTTCTCTCCAAAGAGGGCATAAAGTTAAAGACCTTCACTATAGGCTTTTACGAGAAGGATTACAACGAGGCAGAGTATGCAAAGAAGGTAGCCCAGCACCTTGGCACAGACCACACGGAGCTTTACTGCACGCCAAGGGAAGCCTTTGAGGTGATCCCCAAACTTCCTGAGCTTTACGATGAGCCCTTTGGAGACTCTTCTGCCATTCCCACATATCTTGTTTCAAGGCTTGCTAAGTCTCAGGTAAAGGTCTCCCTTTCCGCAGATGGAGGGGACGAGCAGTTCTGTGGCTACACAAGGTACTGGATGGTTGCTGAAAGAATTGGGAAGATATCAAGGCTACCCTTTAGAGGTCTTTTGTCAAACTTTCTGGACCTGATAAGCCCCGACCTTGCCCTGAGGCTTTACAGAACCTTTAAGTTTTTCCTTCCCAAGTATACAAACTTCAGGGACAAATACATAAAGCTGAGGAATGTTCTGAAAGCAAGCGGACTTATGCCCCAGTATGACCTTGCGGTAAAGTATTTCCTGAAAGAAGACCTTCTGAGCCTTGGCATAGATACTTACAGGGACATGCTCTTTAAGGCTCAGGTGGACGGGTTTGACAGCCTTTCATCCCTTATGCTCTTTGACCTGAAGACCTACCTTCCCGATGACATTCTGGTAAAGGTAGACAGGGCAACGATGGGGGTTGCTCTGGAAGGGAGAGAGCCTTTTTTGGACCACAAGGTTGTTGAGTGGACGAGCATGCTTCCGTCTGATTTTAAGTATCAAAAAGGTAAAAGCAAGCATTTGCTGAGAAAGGTCCTTTACCGGTATGTCCCGCCGGAGCTTGTTGAGAGACCAAAGCAGGGCTTTGGCGTTCCTGTTTATGAGTGGTTCAAGGGTGAGTTAAAATACCTTTACATGGAATACCTGTCAGAAGAGAGGATAAAGCAGGGGGGCGTTTTCAACCACCTTGAGGTAAAAAGACTCCTTGAGGACTACCTTAACAACCGTGGCGTTAACCACAACAAGCTGTGGCTTTTGTTTATCTTTGAGCAGTGGAGGGAAAGATGGGGATGAAAATTACTTTTTCCTTCGGCAGGAACTGGAAGAACTACGTAAGGCACGTGGTAAACGAAAAGGTGATAGAGGAGGCAAAAAGTTCACTCCTGAGGTATTTACCGGAAAAGGAATGGAAGGATAAGGTCTTCATTGACGTGGGATGTGGGAGCGGACTTTTTTCCCTGTCAGCACTGCTTCTGGGAGTAAAGCAAGCCATAAGCTTTGACCTTGATCCAAACAGCGTGGAGGCTTCACATATCCTGAGAGACAGGTTTAACCATCTGCTTGAAGGAAAGGGCAACTGGGATATATTCAGGGGGACATAATGGATGAGGGTCTTGTGGAAAAACTCTCTGGCAAAGGAGACATAGTCTATAGCTGGGGTGTCCTGCACCACACAGGGAACATGCGGAAGGCTATTGAAAATACTGCAAGACTGGTAAAGGAAAAAGGCTATCTGATAATAGCCATCTACAACCATGCCCCATCCTCTGAGTTCTGGCTGAAGGTTAAGAAGTTTTACAACGACCGTCCCCTTCTACAGCCATTGCTTATAGCCTTGTACGGTAGCTTTGTTGTTCTGGGGTACATGGTAAAGAGAAGGACTTTCAGGCTCAGAAGAGAAAGGGGTATGCACGTCTTCTTTGATGCCATAGACTGGCTCGGTGGGCTTCCTTACGAGTTTGCCTGCTTTGACGAGGTGAAAGGCTTCGTGGAAAACCTTGGATTTAAGTTGATACATGCACCAACAGAGCTTCCCTGCGGGAAGGGAGTCAGGACGTCTTTGCTTAAAAACTTTAGGGCAGCATATACTGGATGTAATGAGTTTGTATTCAGGAGGCGGTGAATGCCTAAAATTTCCGTTATCATCCCAACCATAGGCAGAGAGACCCTGCCAAGGGCTGTGGAAAGTGTCCTCAACCAGACCTTTCAAGACTTTGAGATAATCATCACCGATGACACAGAGGATGAAAGGGCAAAACCAATTGTTGAGCCTTATCTCAATGATCCAAGAGTAAGGTATGTAGTAAATAGAAAATACACGCATGGACCTGCTGGGAATAAAAACAATGGATTAGACCATATAACTGGAGAGTATTTTTGTTTTGTGGATGACGATGATTATATTTATCCAACCGCATTGGAAGAGCTTTTAACCTTTGCAGAAACTTATGGCTATAAGGGAGTGTTTGTAAACTACGAAGACACTTGTCAAGAGAATTGTGTCTCCTTATAAAATCTCTTTACAAACATTTGCCTCAATTCGTATAAAGCAGACTTAATTAAAGGA
>LGEZ01000007.1 GCA_001508005.1 Clostridia bacterium 41_269 | reverse complement strand
TTTTTCAACTATTTTCCCATAATCTTCAACGGTATAATTTCTGCCCATTAATTTTAAAATTCGGTTGCTTCCGCTCTGAAGGGGCATATAGAGATAATGGCATATACGGTGGCTGTGAGCCATTACCTCAAGAAGTTCTTCAGTTACTCCCATGGGCTCTATGGAACTCAGTCTTATCCTAAAAGGGTAATTAAGGGAATCAATTTTATTTAGCAGTTTAGGCAGATTTATATTGCCTAAATCCATGCCATAGAGCCCTATGTTGGTTCCCGTAATTATGATTTCTCTATATCCTAAGGCTGCGTAAGTTTCTGCTTCCTCTATAATTTTTAACGGATTTCTGCTTCTTGGTTTGCCCCGGGCAAAAATTACGGCGCAGAAGGAACAGAACTGATTACAGCCTTCCTGAATTTTTATAATGGGTCGGTGGCGGTAAAATTTAGGGACGGCATCAAATTCTTCAAATTTTTCTGCCTTGTGCAGTTCCTGTATCTTTATATGCTTGGGCGCATCTTTTTCTTCTAGTTTCTTCAGTATAATTTTGGGCAGCTCTGAACGGCCTGCTGTTCCCACAACAATATCTGCTTCAGGTAATAATTTTTTAATATCATCGGGATACAGCTGACTGTAGCAGCCTGTTAAAACTAAAAGAGTGTTTGGGTTTTTTTTCTTTGCCTGACGTGCTTCTTTTCGGGATCTGCGGGCGGCTGCTTGGGTTACTGCACAACTGTTTATTATCACAACATCGCTTTTATTTTGGCTGCGCTTAAATCCATTTTTAAGAAGGAGCCCTTCTATAGCTGCGCTTTCATACTGATTCAGCGGGCAGCCTAGGGTTATTATATCAAAAGTGGGTTTATTGTTTTGGGAATTGTTTTTATGCATTGCGTATCTTTCCCTTTTAGTTTATATTTTTGTTCAATGCTGTTCCTGTAAAAGTATATTACAACTTGCAGTGTTTTAAAAGAATTTAGTCGGATGTTAGTATTGTGGGGTTTCCTTTGCATTTTGGAAATACTTTCAAGTATTATATTTTAAGAGAAAATATTAATCATGATGTTTTAGAGAAGAAAGTTTTGCTTAAACATTATTTAATAAAGGGGGAGGCAGTTTTGCAGGTAGAAGTTCTGCAGGGCACAGTGAAAAAAATTATTTATGAAAGCGGCGACGGGGAATTTACTGTGGCTCGTTTCGAGACCGATGATGGAGAATTTCTTTCCCTTGTGGGTTTTCTTCACGGTATAAAAAAGGATGATTACATTACTGTTTGGGGATCTAAAGTATATCATCCAAAGTATGGTGAACAGATAAAGGTTTCTCGTTGGGAAAAGCAGCTGCCCTCAAACAGGGAACAGTTGGTGGCCTATCTGTCCTCTCCCTTTGTAAAGTATGTAGGGCCGCAGTTAGCAGAGGCAATAGCAGATCAGTTAGGGGAAAATGCTTTAGAATTGATAATGGAAAAGGGATATGAAGTTCTAACTGAGGTTAAGGGTATTGGAGAAAAAAAGGCAAAAAAAATATATGAGAGCATTTTAGAAAACCTTGAAGCTCAGTATGTAATGAAACAGCTCTTGGCTTTGGGGCTTTCTGCCAAAACAGCCGTTAAAGCATATCGAGAATGGGGAGGGGGAGCAGTTAATATTGTATCCCTTGATCCTTATAGACTTGTGGATATTTCCAGCATTGGTTTTCTTAGGGCTGATGCCATCGCCCAGAAACTAAACATTGATGCTGAATCTCCACAGAGGATAAGAGCTGCTGTTAAATATGTAATGACACAGGCTGAGGGAGAAGGCCACTGTTATCTTGAAAGGGAGGAGATTTTAAAAAGAACTATTGAACTGCTTAAACTAGAGAATGGAGAAGAAACTGTAAATTCAGTGCTCAATAAAATGCTTTCGGAAGGAAGAGAAATAACTGCTGAAGGAGACAGGGTTTATCTTTTATCCTTATATGATGCTGAAATGAAAGTGGCAGAAAAAATTTCCAAACTGGTATCCCAACATACTGGATTTCCCCATAATTTGGTAGAAAAGCATATAATTGATTTTGAAACAGAAGCAGGGATGAAGCTTGCCCCTGAGCAGAAAAAAGCTGTTTTAGAGATTTTAAATAGGGGATTTTTGATTTTAACAGGAGGTCCTGGTACTGGAAAAACTGCAACAGTAAATGCTGTAATAAATGTTCTTCGCCGCCTAAATCCCAAAGCTGAAATAATGCTTGCTTCCCCAACAGGGAGAGCTGGGCAGAGGCTGATGGAGGTTACAGGGGAAAAAGCAGGGACTATTCATCGGCTGCTTAATTTTAAGCCGGGTGAAGGACCCGAGTACAACAGCAATAAACCTTTACCATGTGATCTGCTGGTTGTTGATGAAGTTTCAATGCTTGATATCAGTCTTGCTGCTTGTCTTTTTGATGCTGTGGATCCAATGCGCACTATGGTTCTTTTAGTAGGGGATGCGGATCAGCTTCCCAGCGTCGGACCAGGAAATGTACTGCATGATCTCATGAATGCAGGACTGCCCACTGTAAAACTTACTAAGATTTTCCGCCAATCCAGGGAAAGCCAGATAGTTATCAATGCCCACAGAGTAAATGCAGGTAAATTAATAAGCATTGACAGCAGCAAAAAAGATTTCTTCTTTATAAAAGAAGAAGATCCTGAGAAAATAGCAGAGATTATAATCCAAAGCTGCAGGCGGTTTGTGGATCTGGGATATTCTTACAGAGATATTCAGGTGCTTTCCCCTATGAGAAAAGGGCCCATAGGTACTGTTAACCTCAACAGAAGGCTGCAGGAGCTTCTTAACCCCAGTGATAAAACCAGAAGGGATTATCGCTTTGGGAGTTATATTTATCGTGTTGGAGATAAAGTAATGCAGACCAGAAATAACTATGAAAAGGGAGTATTTAACGGTGATGTTGGGCTTGTTGAGGACATAAGGGAAGAAGAGGAAAGCGGAGAAATAAAGCTTTTAGCTAGGATAAGGGACAATTTAGTGACGTATACAGGAGAAGAAATAGGAGAAGAGTTGGTACCAGCTTACTGCATAACCATACATAAATCCCAGGGCAGTGAATATCCCATTGTTATAATGCCCATTAGTACCAGCCATTATATTATGCTTGCGCGAAACCTTATCTATACGGGAATAACCAGGGCTAAAGAAAAAGTGGTTCTAGTGGGTACTATGAAGGCTTTAGCAATTGCTGTAAAAAACAACAAGATGGTGATAAGGAATACAGGTCTAAAGGATAAAATAGTTCATGAGTTGTGCCCTGTTAAACAGTAAATTATCCTTTCTTGCAATGCATTAACTGCGGTGATAAAATTGATATGATACCTGGTCAATGGGAGTGACCTTAAATGCTGGGCTTGCTTAAAAGATTTTTGGATGATAACGACAAGGAGATCAAAAAGCTTTCAAAATATGTGGATTTAATAAATGATTATGAACCAGATATGAAGGCTTTGACGGACAATGAGCTCAAAGCAAAGACCGATGAGTTTAAAGAAAGGTTGAAACAAGGGGAAACCCTTGACGATCTTTTGCCGGAAGCCTTTGCTGTGGTGAGGGAGGCTTCCGTTCGTGTTTTGGGGATGCGTCATTTTGATGTGCAGCTTATGGGGGGCATAGTGCTCCATCAAGGACGCATTGCAGAAATGAAAACCGGTGAAGGCAAGACCCTTGTAGCTACTCTACCTGCTTATTTAAACGCTTTGGAAGGAAAAGGGGTTCACATTGTCACCGTTAACGACTACCTGGCAAAAAGGGATACCCAGTGGATGGGTCCGGTTTATGAGTTTTTGGGTCTTAAAGTTGGTACCATTGTTCATGGATTGTCCCCTCAGGAAAGGCGAGAAGCTTATGCTGCAGATATCACCTATGGTACAAACAACGAATTTGGTTTTGATTATCTGAGGGATAATATGGCTATTCATATAGATGAAATAGTTCAGCGGGAGCTTAACTATGCAATTATTGACGAAGTGGACAGTATCCTAATAGATGAAGCGAGAACTCCCCTTATAATTTCCGGTCAGGCAGATAAGCCTACGGATCTCTACTATAAGATTGCTAAAATTATTCCTCGCCTTAAGCGGGATGAAGACTATACTGTTGATGAGAAAGCAAATGTGGTAACACTTACAGAAAAAGGCATAGCCAGGGTGGAGCAGATGCTGGGAGTTGACAATCTCTATGATGAGTCAAATATGGAACTGAGCCATCATGTCAACCAGGGATTGAAGGCACATGTTTTAATGAAGAGAGATCGGGATTATGTTGTTAAAGACGGACAGGTTATTATTGTGGATGAGTTCACCGGCAGGCTGATGTACGGCCGCCGCTTCAGTGAGGGCCTTCACCAAGCCATAGAAGCTAAAGAGGGTGTTAAAATTGAGAGGGAATCCCAGACTCTAGCCAGCATAACTTTTCAAAATTATTTCCGCCTTTACAAAAAATTAGCGGGTATGACCGGTACTGCTAAAACTGAGGAACAGGAATTTAGGGAAATTTATGGGCTTGATGTAGTTGTGATACCCACAAATAAGCCCTTGATTCGAAAGGATTATCCTGATGTGGTTTACCGTACCGAAAAGGGAAAGTTTGAAGCTGTTGTTGAAGAAATAGTTGAAAGGCATAAAAAGGGACAGCCCGTTCTTGTGGGTACCATTTCTATAGAAAAATCAGAAATGCTTAGCAGAATGCTTAAAAAGAGGGGTATTCCCCATGAGGTATTGAATGCAAAATATCATGAAAAGGAAGCTGAGATAATTGCCAAAGCTGGGCAGAAGGGTGCTGTAACCATTGCCACAAACATGGCAGGACGGGGTACTGATATTGTGCTCGGTGAAGGCGTTGCTGAACTTGGAGGGCTTCACGTAATTGGTACGGAAAGGCATGAAAGCCGTCGTATTGACAATCAGCTGCGGGGGCGCTCTGGACGTCAGGGCGATCCTGGTTCCAGCCGTTTTTATGTTTCCCTGGAAGATGACCTGATGCGTCTTTTTGGGTCAGATCTTATTGCAGGCATTCTTGATAAAGTAGGTATGGATGATTCAACTCCCATAGATCATCCTTTGGTTTCCAAGTCTATTGAAAGTGCTCAAAAACGTGTAGAGAACAGAAATTTTGAGATCCGCAAGCATGTTCTGGAATATGATGATGTTTTGAATCAGCAGAGGGAAGTTATTTATAAACAGAGAAGAGAAGTTCTCATGGGGGCTGATCTTAAAGAAAATATCCTGGATATGATAGAAACCTTAGTGGATAGAACTTTAGAAATGTTTGGAAGCCACAGCCCCTATCCCGAAGAATGGGATCTTAAAAGTCTTTTGGATTATGCAGGTCAGCTTTATCTGCCTCAGCATAATTTTACCCCTGAAATGCTCAAAAATATGACTAAAGAAGAAATAAGGGAAGAATTTCTCAAATATGCTTTTGATTATTATGATCGTAAAGAAAAGGAATTGGGTTCCGATGTAATGCGTGAATTGGAAAGAATGATTACCCTAAGAGTGGTGGATCAGAAATGGATGGACCATTTGGATGCAATGGATCAGCTGCGCCAAGGTATTGGGCTGAGGGCATATGGTCATCAGGATCCCCTTGTTCAATATAGGATTGAAGGGTATCAGATGTTCAATGACATGATTGCTGCCATCCAGGAAGATATAGTAAGATATGTTTTTCATGTAAATGTGGTGCAGGAAAAGAAAAATGCTGTGGGTCCTAGAAGGGTATCCGATGTAAAGTATGTGAGGGACGAGTCAGAGGTAAAGAAAAAACCCGTTCGTTCCCAAAAGGTGGGGCGTAATGAACCTTGTCCCTGCGGAAGCGGTAAAAAATATAAAAAGTGCTGCGGGGCCAAAACTTGAAGTTTAAGATCACAAAAGCAGATAGTTTGAAGGAGGGATGCTTTATGCTTGAAGATTTAAGAGACGAAATGGAGAGCATCGAAAGCCGTTTAAAAGAAATGGGTGTCTCCCTTTGACTTAGAAAAGAAGGAAAAAGAAATAGAGGAGATGGAAAGGGAAAGTGCCCGTCCTGATTTTTGGGATGATCCAATTAATGCCCAGAAAGTAATGCGTAAAATTACAGATATAAGAGACAAGCTTGATTCCTATTATGAATTAAAAAAGCGCTTTGAAGATGCTTATGCTGTATGGGAAATGGGGCTGGAAGAGGGGGAGGAATCCCTTTTTGAAGATTTGAGTGAAGAAATTAAAGAGATTGACAGAAAGCTTAAAGAAATGGAAATAGAGGTTTTGCTTAATGGTCCCTATGATAAGAACGATGCTATAATTTCTCTTCATGCAGGTGCTGGGGGAACTGAGGCTCAGGATTGGGTGGATATGCTTTTTAGAATGTACAGCCGGTGGGTTGAAAAAAAAGGCATGCGTTTGGAGATTGTGGACCATCTTCCTGGTGAAGAGGCGGGAACAAAAAGCCTAACAGCCGTTGTAAAGGGTGATTACGCTTATGGATACTTAAAGGCTGAAAGGGGTGTTCACCGTCTGGTTAGAATATCTCCCTTTGATGCTTCGGGGAGAAGGCACACCTCCTTCGCTTCAGTGGAGGTTATTCCCGAGATAGAAGAGGATGATGAAATTGAAATCAATCCATCGGATTTAAGAATAGATACTTTCAGGGCAGGAGGTGCAGGGGGGCAGCACGTTAATAAGACTGATTCGGCTGTGAGAATTACCCATCTGCCCACAGGAATTGTTGTCCAGTGCCAAAATGAAAGGTCCCAGCATGCCAACCGCCTTGCTGCTTTAAAGATATTAAGGGCAAGACTTTTTGAGCTGAAAAGGCAGGAAAGGGAAAGAAAGCTTGCTGAACAGAGGGGCGAACAGCCTGAAATAGGTTGGGGCAACCAAATAAGATCTTATGTCTTTCAGCCATATACATTGGTAAAGGATCACAGAACTAATTTTGAAATGGGAAATATTGAATCAGTGATGGACGGGAACATTGATCCATTTATTATGGCTTATCTAAAGCACAAAGCTTCAAAAAATTAAAGGTTCTGCTGCGGGATGGTGAGGATAATTGATTAAACGGAGGTACAAGCACATACACCGCCTCCGGGTTATTGCCAATACATTTGCTAAACATGGATTTGGCTATCTCCTTGATGTTTTGGGGATCAGGGATGTGCTGCCTCCATTTAAAAGATTCCAATCTGATAAATCCCATAGACTGAGCAGAGGAGAACGGGTACGCCTGGTTTTTGAGGAACTGGGAACTACTTTTATTAAGCTGGGCCAGGTTTTGAGTACCCGTTCTGATTTTCTGCCCAGAGATATAGTAAAGGAGCTGGAAAAGCTTCAGGATTGGGCTTCTCCTGTGGATTTTTCCTTTGTAGAGCAAATAATAAAGGAAGAGCTGGGTGGAGAAATAAGTGAGATCTTTTCATATTTTGATACTAAACCCTTTGCATCTGCATCCATTGCTCAAGTGCATGAAGCAGAGCTTTTGACAGGAGAAAAGGTTGTGGTAAAGGTACAGAGGCCCAATCTTAAAGAGGTAGTGGAAACAGATCTTGAAATTCTATTTGATCTTGCAAGGATTGCAGATAGGAGAACGTCGTGGGGAGAAAAATATCGTTTTACCGATCTAGTTGAGGAGTTTTCTAGGTCCATTTTGGCTGAAATGGATTTTAGAATTGAAGGCCGCAATGGAGAACGCTTAAAAGAAAACTTTATGGGAGATGCTCGGGTTTATATTCCTGAAGTTTTTT
Source organism: Clostridia bacterium 41_269 (assembly GCA_001508005.1). Classification (GTDB taxonomy): domain Bacteria; phylum Bacillota; class DTU086; order DTU086; family DTU086; genus 41-269. The sequence goes on along the minus strand of LGEZ01000007.1, from coordinate 79,798 downwards.
GGGATTATTCAACTTCAAAGGTTCTTACCCTGGAGCGAATTAGTGGTATTAAACTTAGTCATGTGGATAAGCTTGCTGCTGTAGGATTTGATAAGGCAGAGCTTGCTGAAAGTTTTGCACAGGTGATGATGAAACAGATCCTAATGGATGGTTTTTTTCACGGTGATCCCCATCCTGGAAATGTTGTTGTTCTTGAAAATGGGGCACTGGGATTTATGGATTTTGGCATTGTAGGCTGTCTTTCTCCAGATAAGAAAAACCAGCTGGCTCAGATAATAATTGCTTTAGCCAGCCAGAACACTGATCTTTTAATGCATACCATTTTTGAAATGGGAGTTATTCCTTCTGGAGTAAGCCGCAGAGAGCTTAAAGCTGATTTGGATAAATTAAGGGATAAATATTATGATAAGCCTGTTGAGGATATTAAAATTGGAGATGTTTTTAATGATCTTTTTGATATAAGCTTTAAATACGACATTAGAATGCCATCGGATTTTGCCCCCCTTGCTAAAGTGGTAATTATTACAGAAGGGGTTGTAAAGCAGCTAGCACCTGAGCTGTCCATAATGAAAATAGTGGAACCCTTTGCGAGAAAACTTATAAAAAAACAGCTGTCTCCTTTTGTACTCAAAAAAAACCTTTGGGGTTATATGTTGAATTACATATACCTTTTACCAGAAATTCCTAAATTACTCAGGGGACTCAAAGAGAGGCTCGATGAACCTGAAGTAAGGGGAGTTATACGCCATGAAGGTTTTGAGCGCCTGCTTATGAAAATGGATCAAATAGTAAACCGCCTTTCATTCAGCATTGTCCTTCTTGCTTTCAGTATTATTATGTCTGGATTGGTTGTGGCATACGCCTTGAGTACGCCTAAGAGAACTGTTTTTTTTGATTTTCCTATTTTTGAAGTGGGTTTTATCGCAGGGGGAGTTCTTTTTTTCTGGCTTATCATTTCCATAATTCGATCCGGCCGCATGTAAAGTTTATTTAGTTTTATTTTTAATGGAAGGAGTTTCTGCAGAAATTGGAGAAGTTCAATTTCTGCTTTGATTTTGAGGTTGAATATTTCCTTTGTTGTAAAAAAAATTCTAAGGGAGGGAAACTACAGTTGAGGTGGGAACTTTGAAGGGCAGAGAATTTTTGAATTACGGTCTGATAACTTTAGGAAGTTTAATAACAGCTGTGGGTCTGGATATGTTTTTGGTGCCAAACCGCATAGCTGCAGGAGGAGTAAGCGGTTTGGCAACAATTATATTTTATCTTTTCAATTTATCAGTGGGAGCAACCATGCTGGCAATCAATATTCCATTGTTTCTAGCAAGTTTGAAGGTTTTGGGTCCCAAGTTTGGAATAAAAACCTTGTACGGCTTTTTTATTTTGTCTGTTTTTGTGGATCTTCTGGAACCCGTTATTAAAAGTCCGACCACAGATCCACTTTTAGCGGCGGTATTTGGTGGCATATTTACTGGAGCGGGGCTTGGTTTGGTTTTTAGAGCAGGGGGTACAACGGGAGGAACTGATATAGCCGCTCAGCTTATTAGGAAATTTTTTAAAGTCAGCTCAGGACAGGGACTTATGCTCATTGATGGTCTTGTTATTATTCTGGCTGGAATATTTTTTTCCGCGGAACTGGCTCTTTATGCTTTAATTGCAGTGTTTATAACTTCTAAAGTTATAGATGTGGTTCAGGAAGGGTTGGGAGCAAAAGCAGCACTCATTATTTCCGATCATACCGATCAAATAGCACGGGAGATCCTTACCCAGATGGAACGAGGTGCCACCCTAATGAAGGGCATCGGCGCATATACGGGTAAGGAGAAGGGTCTTATTCTTACAGTTGTTGGGAGATGGGAGGTGGCAAAACTAAAAAGCTTGGTGAGAGAAGTTGACCCCTATGCTTTCGTTATTGTTGCGGAGGCCCATGAGGTTTTAGGAGAGGGGTTTAAAGAATTCAGCACAGAAATTTAAACTGGAGGTGTAAAGATTTGCTGGAGACAGAAAAGATTTTTTTGGAGGAAAAGGCCCGCATCATTAGAAAGCATATTATTTCCATGCTGGGAGAAGCAGGGTCCGGGCACCCTGGAGGATCCCTTTCTGCGGCTGATATTGTAGCTGCTTTGTTTTTCCATCACATGAATATTGACCCTGCAAGACCCCATTGGGAGCATAGGGATAGATTTATTCTTTCCAAAGGACATGCGGCTCCAGTACTGTATGCAGCTCTGGCTGAAGCAGGCTTTTTTGATACCAAAGAATTAAAGTATTTAAGAAAGACTGGGCATATGCTTCAAGGGCATCCGGATATGAAAAGCACACCGGGTGTTGAAATTTCTACGGGTTCCCTTGGTCAAGGACTAGCTGTGGGAAATGGTATGGCTTTGGCTGCAAAACTTGACGGTAGGGATTACCGGGTTTTTGTGCTTATGGGAGACGGAGAAATACAGGAAGGAATGATTTGGGAAGCAGCTATGGCTGCTGCTCATTACAAGCTGGACAACCTGGTAGGAATTTTGGATTACAACGGACTGCAGATAGATGGACCCATTACCCAAGTTATGAATCCAGAGCCCATAGTGGATAAATGGAAGGCTTTTGGGTGGCATGTAATTGTCATTGATGGCCATGATTTTGAAGAGATTATAAGTGCTCTGGAACAGGCAGATAGGATTGAAGGGAAGCCCACCTTAATACTGGCTAAAACTATTAAAGGTAAAGGAGTTTCTTTTATGGAGAATCAGGTGGACTGGCATGGAAAAGCTCCCAGCAAGGAGGAAATGGAATTAGCTTTGAAAGAACTTTCCCAAGGGGAGGTTTTGGAAAGATGGGAAACCCTGAAATAAAAATGAAGGCTACCCGGGATGCCTACGGAGAAAAACTGGCCGAGCTGGGAGAAAAATATGAAGATATTGTGGTTCTGGATGCAGATTTAGCGAAATCTACCAAAACAATTCTTTTTGGCAAGAAATTTCCCAAAAGGTTTTTTGATATGGGTATTGCTGAGCAGAACATGGTGGGTACCGCTGCTGGTCTTGCTTTATCCGGGAAAATACCTTTTGCAAGCACCTTTGCTGTTTTTGCTACGGGTAGAGTTTATGATCAGCTGCGTATGTCAGTGTGTTATCCCAAAGTAAACGTAAAAATTGCTGCTACTCACAGTGGGCTGACCGTAGGAGAGGATGGCGCTTCTCATCAGGCACTGGAAGATATAGCTTTGGCTAGGGCTCTGCCCAATATGACAGTAGTAGTTCCCTGTGATGCTGTGGAAACAGAAAAAGTTGTTGAATTTGCAGTGGAATATGTGGGACCTATGTACATAAGGCTTGGACGGTCAAAGGTCCCTGTTATTCTTGATCCCGGCTATAAGTTTAGGCTGGGAAAGGGAGTAGTGCTTAGGGAAGGAAAGGATGTATCCATAATAGCCACTGGTATTATGGTTGCTAAATCCCTTGAGGCTGCAGAAGTATTAGCACAAAAAGGTATAGATGCTGAAGTTATAAATATGAGCAGCATAAAACCCCTGGATAAGGAGCTGATTTTAGAAAGCGCCTCAAAAACCGGCGGAGTTGTTACTGTTGAGGAGCATTCCATTATAGGGGGATTGGGCAGCGCTGTCTGCGAAGTTTTATCAGAAAATTTACCTGTTCCTGTTGAGCGTGTAGGAGTAAAGGATGTTTTTGGTGAATCTGGATCTGCTGAGGAACTACTAGAAAAGTATGGACTTTCCATTAATGATATAGCTGCAGCAGCAGAAAGGATAATTTTACGAAGACAGAAATAAATTTTGGGCTGCTGCTATATTTTTATCTTCTCTGGTATAAATACTGTAATTGATGCCAAACTATATATAGCAGTGGATATAATATGCTGTGGAAGGAGGAAAAAAATTGCAGCTTTCAGAAAAGGAGCTTCTCATGATTGGAGAAGCCGCAATTGGCCACATGAGTGCCATTGAAAAGTTTCGGTTCTATTCCCAAGCATGTACTGACCAAGAGATGAAGCAGCTGATCAATTCCCATATCAGCAGGTTGGAGCAGCATAGACAGAGTCCGATGAGTTTAATTCAAACGGGTTCATATCAGTATGGTTCCACTGCCCAGTCTCAGCAGACTGCACAGCAGTACGGTGGGCAATATGGTGTACAGTACGGTAGTACCCAATATGGTGGTTCTGAGTACCAGGGAGTCCAATATATAAGCGGCCAATATGCGGGGCAGTATGAAGGTGCTTACGGAGGACAGCCAGGGGCTGCGGTGCAGCAGCAGGGGCAGAAACGCTATCAATAATAACAGGAGGAGGTAAAAAATGCAGCAGGGTTCTCTTAGTTTACAGGCAATGTCAATAGATTGTTTGAATACAATTAAGCATTTTGCTTTAGTTAATGCGTTCAGTGTGCTTGAATCATCAAATGCCAAAATCCGCCAAACACTTATGCGAACGGCGCAGGAACATATGTCTATGGCTGAAGATTGGTTTCAGCTGATGAACCGCAGGGGTTGGTATCAAGTGCCCGAAGCACGTCCTGAGGTTAGGAGTCAGTTAAACAGTTTTGTCAGTTCTGTTCAATCAAATATAACAAAGAAATCAGCAGAGGGAGGGCAGACGGTATATCAAACATATGGTCAGCAGAGTTATGTAAGTCCTTCTGCTCAGCAGTCCACTGGTACACAGGGTAAGGAATACGGCACAGGAGGTCAAAAATATTTAAGTTAAGCTGAATAAACAAAAGCATAGTTATATATGAGAAAGCCCATGTTGGGGCTTTCTTTTTTTGTTTTTTATTAACAAAAAAGAGGCAATTTTTAGCAAAAAATTAACTTTAAAAGGAATTTGATATATTACGTCGAAAAGCAACTAGATATAAGCACATTTATTTCCAAGAGGGATTTGAAATGATCAAACTGCTTAATGTTTCTAAAATATATCCCAATGGTGTTAAGGCTCTGCAGGATGTTTCCATTACAATTGAAAAAGGTGAGTTTGTATTCTTGGTAGGCCCCAGCGGAGCAGGTAAATCCACTTTAATAAAACTGCTTTTCAGAGAAGAAAAGCCCACTTATGGTCAGGTATTAATTGCTGGAAAAAATATAGCTCGACTGAAAAAATCTCAGGTTCCCATTTTGCGGAGAAATATTGGGGTAGTATTTCAGGATTTCCGTCTTCTTGAAGACCGTACAGCATTTGAAAATGTAAGCTTTGCTATGGAAGTTCTTGAACATTCTAAAAAGGAGATACAGCAAAGGGTGCGTCATGTTCTGACTCTTGTGGGTTTAAAGGATAGAATGAATTATTATCCCCATCAGCTTTCAGGAGGAGAACAGCAGCGGGTTGCCATTGCGAGGGCAATTGTGAATAGACCTCATATTTTGGCAGCTGATGAGCCAACGGGCAATTTAGATCCTGAAACTTCAAAAGAGATATTAAAGCTGCTTATTGATATAAACCGCAGGGGAACTACAGTTATTATGGCAACCCATGAGTGGTCCCTTGCCAACAAAACAAACCATAGGGTCATTACCTTAAATAAAGGCAGAGTAGTAGGAGACGGTGAGAAGGTGTTATTAACCCATGAAGTTTAAAACCTTTGGTTATTTCATTAAACAGGCTTTAAAATCTATTGTAAGAAATTTTTGGATGAGCTTTGCTTCGGTGGCAACAGTAGCCGTTTGTCTGATAATATTAGGAGCTTTTATACTGCTCACATCAAACACAAACTACATTGCCCAAAAGGTTGAATCTGATGTGGAAATAGCTGTATTCCTGTATGTTGATACCCCTGAAGAAGAAGTCAGGGCTTTAGGTGATAAATTGGAAAAGATCCCTGGTGTTGCCAGTGTGGAACTGGTACCTAAAGAAGAGGGGCTGCGGCAGTTAAGCAGGCAGTTTGGGGAGGGTCATGATCTTGTCAGTGCCTTAGGGGGTAAGAATCCTCTTCCGGATTACTACATAGTTAAAGCGGAGGAGCCTAAAAAAGTTTCCCTAATTGTTAAAGAAATTGAGAAAATGCCCCATGTGGAAAAGGTAAATTACGGACAAGGAGTTGTGGAAAAGCTTTTCAGCATCACCCGCTGGATCAGAATTGGAGGTATTGCTACCATTGCAGTTTTGGGTGCATGCACGGTGTTTTTGATTGCAGTTACAATCAGGCTTACCATTTATGCTCGAAGGAAGGAAATAAACATAATGAAATCTGTGGGGGCTACCAATTGGTTTATCCGCTGGCCCTTTCTTTTGGAAGGTATGTTTTTAGGGTTTTTCGGTTCCCTTATAGCAAGCATCATACTTTATTTTACCTATATCCTTTTGATGGATAAGATTTCTGCAGCATTATCTTTTCTTCCTGTTCAAAAGGATATGTCAGTATTGAGGAATATGATATTGATTGTAATGCCAGCTGGGCCATTAATTGGATTTTTAGGCAGTTTGCTGTCTCTTCAGAAGTATTTAAAAATTTAAGTTTTTTCGGAGGTGGGTGATGTGGGGAAAAAATCAAGATACATAGCGGGGGTAACTCTTGCTGTTTTTCTTTTAAGCTGTGCAGGAATAATAACACCCACTTCAGGTTCTGAACTCAGTGAGATGAGGGAAAGTCAGAGAAAAGTTCAGGAAGAGATAAGGGATCAGAAGGAAAAGCTCAAGGATAAAGAAGTGGAAGAGAAAACTTTATGGGCACAGCTGCAGAATTTAAACAGCGATATTGAAAAAACAGAGAATGAGCTGAAAGATATAAGGGGTAAAGTAGAGGACGTTGAGGAAAATATTGCTGAGACAGAAAAGGAATTGGAAAAAGCTGAGGAGCGTCTTCAGGAAAGAATAGATATTTTTTCAGTCAGATTGAAAGAAATTTATCAAAGCGGCAGTGTTAATTTTCTGGAAGTGCTTTTTGAAGCTACCAGCTTCAGAGATTTTCTGGTCCGCTTTCATCTGTTGGAGAAAATAGCTGAGCAGGATATGAAGCTTTTGGATGAGATAGAAAAAGAAAGGGATAAAATTTCCAGGAAAAAGGTAGAGCTGGAAGAACAGAAGCGGGAATTGGCTCAGCTGGAAAGAGCAACCAGAATAAAACGAGAGGAACTGGCACAGCAGAAAAATGAAAAGGAAAATCTGTTGGCTGATTTAAGAACTGAAAAGGCAACCATTGAAAAGGCATTAGAAGAATTGGAACAGGCTTCCAATGCTATAGCTGCAAAAATTAGGGCTATTCAGGCAAGGAGAAGTTCCAGTCCCGGAGGTTCTTCGGGATCAGCTCCAGGTGCAGGAGGAGGATTTGGAGGAGTCCTGTCATGGCCCGTTCCAGGTTACAGCGGTGTAACTTCAGATTTCGGCTTAAGGGTGCATCCCATTTTGGGAACCCGGAAAATGCACACGGGAATAGATATCAGTGCTCCTATGGGAGCAGGGGTATATTCTGCAGGTTCCGGCGTGGTTATATATGCGGGTTGGTTTGGCGCCTATGGCAATACAGTGGTTATAGATCACGGGGGAGGAATTTCGACCTTATACGGTCACTTAAGCAGCATAAGTGTGCGTGAAGGACAGTCGGTGGGCAATCAGGATAGGATTGGAAGTGTGGGTAGCACTGGTTTGAGTACTGGGCCCCACCTGCATTTTGAAGTAAGGGTAAATGGTGATCCTGTAAGTCCTTGGGGATATCTCCGCTGATTTTTTAAATATTATTAATTTTGTAATTTTGTAAAAAGATCAGAAAAGAATAAATTTAAAAAGGCGGTGGTAATGTGACAGAAGAATATATACCCCAAGAAATTATGCGGGGTAAAATTATTGCAACAAAATCGCTGGTAAAAAAGCAGATTAGAGCCATAAAGGAAATAGAAGGAGAAGTGGATGATATAATATTGGGCATAAATTCTGAGGAAATAGAAAGGGAAAAGGTAAAGGAGCTTGCGAAAAAGTTTCGGGAGTTTCAGATCTGTGTGGAAAACGCTTTCGTTTTCATTGCGGAGAATTTTGATGGCGGAGTACCAAAAACAGAAAATATTCATAAAAGTCTATTGGAACAGATGGGTAAAGAGATAGAAAACTCTAGACCTTCAGTAATTGACAGTTTTTTGGCTCAAAATCTAGATGAATATATAGATTTAAGGCTTGATGTTGAGAAGGATCCTGAAGCTTTCAACGATGCAGCTAGGGTTAAAACAATGCTGAACAATTATAAAAAGGTTTCCGAATCAGCACAGGAACAACTGTTAAATTTCTTTGATGAGCTGGAGAAGTTTCATGGTTTAAAAAATTCTTGATGAGTTTTATGGGAAATTTTTGAGGCAGGTGTTTAAAAATTTTAAAAAAAGCACCTGCTTATTTTTTATTTTTTCAAAATAAACAATAAATTCTCTGGGATTGTTTTAGCTGTGGGGTTCTAGTAGTATATTAATAAATGAAAGGGGAATAAAAGGAAAGGGCATTATCCAATTTAAAGGAAGTGGTGGTGTTTATTTGAATAACAGATCTTTTTTTAAAGGTTTTATAGCGGGAATGCTAATAACAATAATGGTACTTATAGCAGCATTGGGGCTTCTTGTGTATTTTGATGCAGCCAATTTAGGTCAGCTTGCAGGAGTAATATACAGAATTCAAATGTATTCCTTTAAACCCCTTTCCTTTGAGGATATGGTTACGGGTGCCATAAAAGGGGTGGTTTGGGCTTTAGAGGATCCTTATTCATCATATTTAAGTCCTGAAGAATACAGTGATTTGGATGAGCATATTTCAGGTACCTATGGAGGAATAGGACTTCTTATAACCGAAAACGATGATGGTCTTTTAATGGTGGTGTCCCCTTTTAAAGGAACTCCAGCTTACAAAGCTGGGATAAAAAGTGGTGATATAATTGTAAAAATAAATGGAAAAGATGCCAACAGTTTAACATTAGAAGAAGCTGCCAATTTGATGAAAGGGAAACCCGGAACAAGAGTTGAACTTACTGTTCTGCCTAAGGGAAACGGCAAATTAAAGGAATACAGCATGGTGAGGGAAAACATCCATATCCCTTCGGCTAAAGGACAAATTTTAATTGAAAATCCCCGCATTGCATATATAAATCTCATGATGTTTTCTCAGCAGACAGGGGAAGATCTGAAAAAGGTATTTAATGATCTTAACATAGAAAAGGTTGAGGGAATAATTTTGGATCTTCGAGATAATCCTGGGGGTTCCCTGGATGCAGCATTGGAAGTTGCTGGCTATTTTATTCCTAAAGGGCTACCGGCAGTTCATATAGTTTACCGTTCTGGAGAAAAAACTTTAAATGCTCCCAGTACTTATTTGGGGAAACCATTGGTGGTGCTTGTAAACGAGGGAAGCGCCAGTGCGTCGGAAATTGTAGCTGGTGCCGTTAAAGATTCAGGCTCAGGTACCCTTGTGGGAACTAAAACTTTTGGTAAGGGATTGGTGCAGGGGCTCTTTGAAATGAAAAACGGTTCAGCTCTCAAGCTGACCACAGCCAAGTATCTAACTCCTAAAAAGCGTGACATCCATAAGAAAGGGATAGAACCCCATATAGAAGTTAAAATGGATCCGGAACTTTCACGGCGGGTTATTCTCTTTGCCCCTGATTTGCAGAAAGATCTTCAGCTTAGAAAAGCAGTGGAAATTCTGAAAAATAAAATAGAAAAAAATTTTTAGCCCTTGATTTTTAGGACCAGGGCCCCTTTGGGCCCATTTCCCTTTTTCTTGAGGTGATCCTATGGAAGCCTTTTTAAAAGTATTACCCTTTATATTTGAGGGTTTTTTAAGCGCCGTATTTCAGCCTTTATTCTGGATAGTGGTTTTGATGGTGGCTTTTTTAAACTTGAGGCAGATAAGACTTAAGGAAACCTTATTTGGAATAAAAGATGAATCACTTTTATTTTATACTTCCCTTTCCTTTTTTTACGGATTAGTGGGGGGATTGATTGGAAGCTTTTTAATGATTTTATTTGGTGTTTCCATAATTGAAATCGGCATAAGTTATCTTTGGATTATTGCTTTAGTTTTGATGCTCGTTCATCCCAGATTTCTCTGTTTTTCCTATGCGGGAGGGCTGTTGTCTCTAAGCAGCATTTTGTTTGGTTTTCCCAATATAGATGTGCCTCAGCTTATGGGTCTTGTGGCTATACTTCACATGGTGGAAAGCCTTCTTATTCTTTCCAGCGGCCACGTGGGCGCCATTCCCATTTATATAAGAAATGATCGGGGAGAACTTGTGGGAGGCTTCAGCCTTCAGATGTACTGGCCCATACCCATTGTAACCCTTTTAATTATGTCTAAATCTATTTTTCCAGGGGAATGGCTTAATATGCCCCAATGGTGGCCCCTTATTAAACCGGATATCCAGGGCAGTTTGGATAATATTTTATATGTTATATACCCTGTTGTTGCTGCGCTGGGCTATGGGGATATAGCTTTGGCTCATTTTCCGAAAGAAAAAGTCCGGAAGGCTGCCTTAAACCTTGCGGCATATAGTTTGATTCTTCTTTTTATGTGTGTTGTGGTTTCCAATTATAGGACAGCAACCCTGTATCTGCTGCCTGCTTTATTTGGTCCCGTAGGTCATGAAATCATAGTTCACATAGGGCAGAGGCAGGAATTGAGGGGCAGACCCCTTTTTATAAATCCACCAGAAGGGATTAAGGTTCTTGAAGTTTTAAAGGGCTCCTTTGCAGATCGATTGGGTCTATCGACCTGCGACGTGATATTAAAAATTAATGATATACCAGTTAATACCAAAAAGGAGCTTCAGGAAGCCTTTGATATTAATCCATGGTGGGCAGCTGTTGAATACCTGAAAGCCGCTGATAAGAGGATAAGGGTTGATACAATTAAAAAGAGACTAAACGAGCCTTTTGGCATTATACCTGCCCCTACACCTTTGGATCAGCCGAACATTTTTATAAATCAAAAAGGGTTTCTTGCTGAAAAGCTTAAAAAGCTTAAGGAGCTTTTTATTAGACGGAGAAAACAGTAATTGGCTGATAAAAAGCCCCTTCTTTTTTTGGTTTTAATATTATGTTAAACTACTTGCAACTATATTTAATTTTGGAGGGTTTGGAATGAACGTTAAAACACACATTGTTACTGATTCAACAGCATATGTAGACCAGCAGTGGCTTAAGGATTATCCCTTTGTACATGTGGTTCCCTTAACTGTACATTTTCCAGATATGGTAATGGAAGATAGGGTTGAAAATAATGATCTTTTTATGAAAAAGCTAAAGGAACTGGAAAAGTTGAATAAAATACCAGGAACTTCTCAACCGTCGCCTGGTAAATTTGTTGAAGTTTTTGCACCTTTGGTGGAAAGAGGGCACGAAATTGTTGTAATTACCATTTCTTCAGGTTTAAGCGGCACTTATCAAAGTGCTTTAAATGCTGCCCAGGTTGTGGGGAAAGATAAAATAAGCGTAGTCGATTCCAAGACCACTGCTGCTGCTCAAAAAATACTTGTGGAATACGCTGCCCGTGCTTCTTTTGAAGGGGTATCTAGGAATGAAATAGTTTCTTTTTTAGAGAACAAAAGAAGGTTTATAAAGCTGTATCTTATACCAGACAACCTTGAATATTTGAGAAGGGGCGGGAGAATCGGAAAAGCCCAGGTACTTCTGGGAACCCTGCTTAACATTAAGCCCATTCTCCATATAAATGAAGAAGGTATAATTGATGTTTTTGATAAGGTTAGAACGAGAAGAAAAGCTTTTAAGCGCATTGCAGAAGAGATTCCTGAAAATGCTGTGCGAACAGTGGTGGCACACTTTGAGGGGGAAGATTATATATCTGAATTCAAATCCATTGTAGAAGAAAAAGTTTCCTGTGAAGTGGAACTGTATGAAGCTGGTCCAGTGATCGGTACCCATGGCGGACCTGGGGTAACAGGAGTAATTTTTGAAATTCCTGAAAATTAATATAAAGTTTGCAGGGATGGGGAGGAAGAAGTTGTGGGGATAGAGCCAGCAGATAAAGGAATTTCGGAAAAAATTATTGACGGTATGCTGTTTAGAAAAATGCTTGTGGGAGGATACATTAATCTTGCAGAAAAAGCAGAAGAGATAAATAAATTAAATGTTTTTCCAGTACCCGATGGCGATACGGGGACCAATATGAGCTTAACTTTAGGTGCCGCTGTTAAAGGAATGGACCACAGCAGGGATACTGGGATTGGGAGAATGACAGATCTGGCGGCTGCAAATGCTCTAATGGGTGCGAGGGGAAATTCAGGCGTAATTTTATCTCAGTTTTTAAGGGGTGTTGCCCGGGGCCTTTCAGGAAAAGAAAAAGCGGGTCTTTTGGAACTGGCAAAAGCTTTTCAGTATGGTGTGGTAATGGCCTACCGAGCTGTGAGCAGACCTGTCGAAGGTACAATTTTAACAGTTGCTAGAGAAATGGCCCGGGGGGCTCGAAAGGCATCAAGAGAAGGGCTTCCTCTAACGGCACTTTTGGAGGTTGTTGTAGAAAGCGGAAAAAAGGCTCTAGAAAGAACAACTATGCAGCTTCCTGCTTTAAGAGAAGCTGGGGTTGTGGATGCTGGGGGCTATGGATTTTTGGTTATAATGGAAGGCTGCCTTAAAGCTTTAAAAGGAGAAATCGATACTCAAAATTATGAAGAAATAAATAAAGGTTCGATAAAAGATGATGGAGGGCAGATTTTCTCTCCTGATTATCTTACCTTTAATTACTGTACGGAGTTCTTTATAAAAGGAACGGGAATTCACATTGCAAAAATAAAAAAAGAACTGGAAGCTTTGGGGGATTCCCTTATAGTTGTGGGTGATCCCAATTTAGTGAAGGTACACATTCATACAAATCATCCAGGAGAGGTTCTGGAGATCTGTTTGAAAAGGGGCTCTTTACATAAAATAAAAATTGACAACATGGTGGATCAGCATCGAAATGCCTTTGGGTTTAATGAAAAGGATTTGCTGGAAGAGGAAAATGGCTTTGAAAAGGAACAGGAACTGCATAATGAAGGTGTTAGAACCAATGTGATTGCTGTTTGCAACGGAGCGGGCTTGGAAGAAATTTTTAACAGTTTAGGATGTGTGGTTATCAACGGAGGACCTACAATGAATCCCCAGGTGAGAGATTTTGTGGAAGCTATGAGGAATCTTGAAGGAGATATTATTATTCTTCCCAATGACAAAAACATAAGGCTTGCAGCAGAGCAGGCAGTTCAGCTGGTGAACAAGAGGGCTGTGGTGCTGCCCACTGAAGATATTCCCCAAGGAATTACCGCAGCTGCTGCTTATAAGAGTACAGAATCTTTGGAAAAAAATCTTGAGGTTATGAAAGCTCAGTATAAAGAGGTAAAATCAGGCGGAGTGACTTATGCTGTAAGGGATACCTTTCTTTTGGGTAAGAAAATCTGCAAAAATGATATTATAGGACTTATTGGAGGGCAGATAGCTGCCAGTGGCAAAGAGCCCAATGATGTGCTTAAAGAAGTACTAAGGAAAATGGTGGATAAAAAAGATGAAATCATCACAGTGTTTTGCGGAGAAATGGTTGGAGAAGAAAATGTAGCTAAAATAAAAGACTTAATAGAAAAAGAGTATCCTGACAAAGAAGTGGAAGTACTATACGGCGGTCAGCCTTTGTATTATTATCTTGTGGCTGTAGAGTAGTTAAAGAAGGTGATTTTGGAAGTGGATAGATTTGTTCTTCATGCTGATTTTAAGCCCACAGGAGATCAGCCCCAGGCAATAGAAAAGCTTGTTGAAAGCTTGAATTCCGGCAATAAACATCAAACTCTGCTTGGGGTTACTGGTTCTGGTAAAACCTTTACCATGGCTAATATTATAGAAAGGATAAACCGCCCTGCATTGGTAATTGCTCCCAATAAAACTTTAGCTGCACAGCTGTGCAGTGAATTTAAAGAGTTTTTCCCCAATAATGCGGTGGAGTATTTTGTAAGCTATTACGATTATTATCAGCCGGAAGCATACATTCCTCAGACGGATACTTATATTGAAAAAGATTCTTCCATCAATGATGAGATCGATAAGCTTAGGCATTCTGCTACGGCTTCTCTTCTGGAGAGAAGGGATGTTATTATAGTAGCCAGTGTGTCCTGCATCTACGGGCTTGGTTCTCCACAGGATTATTCTCAAATGGTGTTGTCCCTAAGGGAAGGCAGGGAATACGGCAGGGATTACATCCTAAAAAGGCTTGTGGACATCCAGTATGCAAGAAATGATGTGGATTTCAAGCGGGGCACCTTCAGGGTAAGGGGAGACATTATTGAAATTTATCCAGCATCTTATACAGAGAAGGCTGTAAGGATTGAGCTGTTCGGCGATGAGGTGGAGCGGATTCTGGAAATTGACACCCTAACAGGGGAAGTTTTGGGTAGGAGAAAGCACGTTTCCATTGTCCCTGCAAGCCATTATGTAGCAGAGGAAGAAAAAATGAAGCGGGCTTTAGAAAGTATTGAAAAGGAGCTGGAAGAAAGGCTTAAAGAATTAAGGGAGCAGGGGAAGCTTTTGGAAGCTCAGCGTCTGGAGCAGAGGACCAGATACGATATGGAAATGATGAGAGAAGTGGGCTTCTGCCAGGGGATAGAAAATTATTCGCGCCATCTTGATGGAAGAAAGCCCGGTCAGCCTCCCTATACTCTCCTTGACTATTTTCCAAAGGATTTTGTAGTGTTTATTGATGAATCCCATGTAACAGTACCCCAGCTGGGGGGTATGTATGAGGGGGATAGATCCCGCAAGGAGACCCTAGTGGAGTACGGTTTTCGCCTTCCTTCAGCTCTTGACAATAGGCCCCTTAAATTTGAAGAATTTGAGAAAAAAGTAAATCAGGTGGTATATGTATCTGCTACTCCAGGGGATTATGAGCTTAAGAAGAGTTCAGTTATTGTGGAACAGGTTGTGCGTCCCACTGGTTTATTAGATCCGAAAGTTGAAGTTCGACCCGTTGAAGGGCAGATGGACGACCTTTTGAAAGAAATAAGAATAAGGGAGAAAAAGAATCAAAGGGTGCTTGTTACAACCCTTACCAAAAGGATGGCAGAGGATCTCACGGATTACTTACGGGAGATGGGTGTTAGGGTTCGGTATATGCATTCTGATATTGATACCATTGAACGTATGGAAATCGTGAGGGATCTGCGCTTGGGGAAATTTGATGTTCTGGTGGGAATTAACCTTTTAAGAGAGGGGCTTGATCTACCTGAGGTAAGTTTGGTAGCCATATTGGATGCCGATAAGGAAGGTTTCCTTAGGTCAGAAAGATCTCTTATTCAAACTATGGGAAGAGCTGCTAGAAACGTTGAGGGAATGGTTATAATGTATGCAGATAGAATAACTGAAGCCATGAAAAGAGCCATAGATGAAACAAACCGCCGCCGTAGAAAGCAGATGGAATATAATAAAAAACACAATATTACTCCTGCGACAATACGAAAAGCGGTTAGGGATGTGATTGAAGCAACTTATGCTGCAGAAGATGCTCCTACTTATGTTACCAAAGAAAAGGTAAAGAGAATGTCGAAGAAAGAGGTTGAAAAACTGATTAAGGAATTGGAAGATGAAATGAAAGATGCAGCAAGAAAACTGGAATTTGAGAAGGCAGCGGAGATAAGGGATATGATTATTGAACTGCGCAAGGAGGTAAGCTGATTTTAAATGGCTGAAAAAAACATAGTTATAAAAGGAGCACGGGAACACAACTTAAAAAACATTGATGTGGTAATCCCAAGGGATAAGCTTGTGGTTATTACGGGGCTCAGTGGTTCAGGTAAGTCAACCCTTGCCTTTGATACTATATATGCTGAAGGCCAGCGCCGTTATGTAGAGTCCCTTTCTGCATATGCCAGGCAGTTTCTTGGACAGATGGATAAGCCTGATGTGGATTATATTGAGGGCTTAAGCCCAGCCATTTCTATAGATCAAAAGAACAGCAACCGTAATCCCCGCTCCACAGTGGGTACCATTACGGAAATTTACGACTATCTGCGCCTTTTATTTGCGCGAATAGGAAAGCCCCACTGTCCTAAATGTTATAAGCCCATTGCCAAACAAACTGTTACCCAAATGGTGGACCAGCTCTTGAATCTTCCTGAGGGAACTAAGATCCAGATTATGGCCCCTGTGGTTAGGAGAAGAAAAGGGGAGCATCAGAATATACTATCCCATCTAAAAAAGGAAGGGTTTGTAAGGGTAAGGATTGATGGAGAAATTTATTATCTTGATGAGGATATTAAAATTGATAAAAATAAAAAACATACCATTGAAGTGGTAGTAGACAGGCTGATTATTAAAGACGGGATCTCCGGACGCCTTGCGGATTCCATAGAAACCGCTTTAAAAATGGGCCAGGGAATAATGGTTGCTGCAGTAAGCGGCAGGGGAGACCTGGTTTTTAGCGAAAACTTTGCGTGCGTTGATTGCGGATTAAGCATTGAAGAAATTACTCCCCGTACTTTTTCCTTTAACAGCCCTTATGGTGCCTGCCCAGAATGCAGCGGCCTGGGGAGCAAAACTGAAATTGATCCCGATTATGTTGTTCCCGATAAAAGTAAATCCATAAACCAGGGAGCCATAGTTCCCTGGAGTAAGGGAAACAACACCTGTTACCTTAATCTACTTAGAGATCTTTCGGAAATATACGGATTTAGCCTGGATGTGCCTTTTGGGGATCTGGATCCCCAGCATCAAAAACTCATTCTCTATGGAACCAATGATAAATTACCTGTAATTGGTTTTAAAGGTTATTATTATCGAAATTTTGAAGGGGTTATTCCCAATTTGGAAAGGAAATACCGGGAAACCACATCTGAATATGTAAAAAGCGAAATAGAAAAATATATGAGCACTAAGCTCTGCAGCCTATGCAGGGGCACCAGGCTGAAAAAAGAGAGCCTTTCTGTTTTAGTGGGAGGAAAAAATATATACGAAGTGACCCTTATGCCAGTATTGGAGGCAAGAAAATTTTTTGACGAGCTGGACTTAAGCGAAAGGGAAAGAAAAATTGCAGGGCAGATTTTGAAGGAAATCCGTCAGCGCCTTGATTTTCTTATTAGAGTTGGGCTGGGTTATCTTGCCCTTAATCGTCCTGCATCAACCCTCTCTGGTGGAGAAAGCCAGAGGATAAGACTGGCCACTCAGATTGGTTCGGGCCTGGTGGGCGTTTTGTATATTTTAGATGAACCCAGTATTGGGCTTCATCCCCGGGACAACTCTAAACTCATTGATACATTAAAGGATCTCAGGGATCTTGGAAATACTTTGATTGTGGTGGAGCACGATATGGAGACCATGCTGGCTGCGGATCACATAATTGATATAGGTCCTGGTGCCGGAGCCAATGGAGGAAGGGTGGTTGCCCAAGGTACTGTCGAAGATATAATGAATAGTCCTGAATCCATTACTGGTCAATACCTTTCTGGAAAAAAGAAAATACCAGTTCCTTCTGTAAGGCGCAGGGGAAATGGAAAAAAAATTATTATAAAGGGTGCCCGGGAACACAATCTCAAGAATATTGATGTGGAAATTCCGCTGGGAGTGTTTACCTGTGTTACAGGGGTTTCGGGATCCGGCAAAAGCACCCTCATATATGAAATACTTTATAAAAAACTTGCGTCAGAAATTTATGGTGCTAAGGTGAAACCTGGGGAACATGATGCGGTGTATGGTATGGAGCATTTAGATAAAGTTGTGGATATTGATCAGTCCCCCATCGGCAGAACTCCAAGGTCAAACCCTGCCACTTATACCGGTGTATTTGATTATATAAGGGAGCTTTTTTCTATGACACCGGAAGCTAAAATGAGAGGGTATAAACCTGGAAGGTTCAGCTTTAATGTTAAGGGAGGACGCTGTGAAGTCTGCCGTGGAGATGGGGTAATAAAAATTGAGATGCATTTTTTTCCTGATGTTTATGTTCCCTGTGAAGAATGTAAGGGTAAAAGATACAATAGGGAGACTCTGGAAATAAGGTACAAAGGTAAAAATATAGCTGATATTTTAGAAATGACCGTTGATGAAGCAGTGGAGTTTTTTAAAAATGTTCCCCGCATATATAATAAACTGAAAACCATGCAGGATGTGGGGCTCGGTTATATTAGGCTTGGACAGCCTGCGACTCAGCTATCAGGCGGAGAAGCCCAAAGGGTGAAGCTGGCTGCTGAGCTGAGCAGGCGCGGCAGCGGAAGGACCATATATATATTGGATGAGCCCACAACGGGTCTTCACAGCGATGACATCCGAAAACTCCTGAAGGTTTTGGACCGCCTTGTAGATAACGGTAATACAGTGGTGGTTATTGAACACAACCTGGATGTTATAAAAACAGCTGATTATATTATTGATTTGGGGCCTGAGGGAGGGGATGAAGGGGGTTATGTTGTTGCTGTGGGGACCCCAGAAGAGGTAGCAGAAGTTGAAGAATCCTACACAGGGCGTTTTCTGCGCCGTGTTTTGGAGCGTGATGCCGATGTCAGTGAGTCTGGAGGAAAAACTGCAGCTGGTGCCGGATAAGCCGGGAGTGTATTTGTTTTACGATTCCGACGGAGAGGTCATCTATGTGGGCAAAGCTGCATCTTTAAAGAACCGGGTTAGATCCTATTTTCGTTCTTCCCAAAACCACAGCCCCAAAGTCCTTTCCATGGTAAAGTCTGTGGAAGACTTAGAATATATTGTTACAGACAATGAAGTGGAAGCGCTGATTCTGGAATTCAACCTAATCAAGAAGTACCGTCCCAAGTACAATGTTATGTTCCGGGACGACAAATCCTACCCCTATCTGAAAATTACCCTCAATGAAGAATGGCCGGGAATAGAGATTACTCGAAATGTGGTGCAGGATGGTTCCCGCTACTTTGGTCCTTATACCAGCGCTGGAGCTCTTCATGAGACGCTGCGGCTTTTAAGGCGCCTCTTTCCCATTCGGACCTGCAGAGGGGCATCCTATAAAAAAAGAGAAAGACCGTGCCTCAATGCCCATATTAAAAGATGTCTGGCGCCGTGCAGCGGCAGAGTGGATGGGGAAAAGTATAGGGAGATGATCAATGAACTGATTCTTTTTCTCGAAGGAAAGCAGGAAAGCCTCATCAGCCGCCTTGAGGAAAAAATGCTTAAGGCTTCGGAAAATTTGGAGTTTGAGAAAGCTGCGGAAATAAGGGATCAGATCCGCTCAATCAAAGCGGTTTTAGAAAAACAGAAAATAGTATATCCGGGCGGAGAGGATCAGGACGTCATAGCCATGGCAAAGGGTAAAGATGAAACCTGTGTGCAGGTGTTTTTTGTGCGGGAAGGAAAACTTATGGGCCGGGAACATTTTTTCCTCGATGGTACTGAGGGTATGTCTGAAGAAGAAATAATGTCTGTGTTCCTTAAACAGTATTACAGCAGGGCGGCGGAAATTTCCCATACTGTTCTTTTGTCCCATAATACCGAGGATAAAGAAGTTATCGAAAAGTGGTTGAGTGAAAAAAGTGGTAAAAAGGTAACCCTCAAAGTTCCCTTTAGGGGTCCTAAGAAGGACCTTGTGGAAATGGTTGCCCGAAATGCCCTTATGGAATTGAAGGAGCATGAAAGGGAGCAGAGCAAAAGGATTGCTGAAACAGAAGAAGCTCTGCTCCAGCTTAAAGAATATCTTGATCTAAATCAGCTTCCCTTAAGAATAGAAGGGTACGATGTGTCAAATATTTCCGGTACCAACAACGTGGGAGTCATGGTTGTATTTGAAAACGGCGTGCCCCAAAAAAGGCATTATCGAAGGTTTAAGATCAATTCCACATCAGGTCCTGATGATTACCAATCCATGCGGGAGCTGATTTACAGAAGGTTTAAGAGAGCTGAAAGTGCAGAAAAAAACGGCACTGAAAATGCAGGGGAAGGGGATATGGGTTTTTCCACTCTTCCCGATCTGATACTTATAGACGGGGGCAAGGGGCAGCTTAAAGCTGCGCGGGAGGTTATGCGCAGCTTTGGGGTCGAAGATATCCCCACCTTTGCGCTGGCAAAAAAAAGAGAGGAGCTTTTTAAAGAGGGGAGAAAAGATCCTTATATTCTGCCTCGAAATTCCCAGGCATTATTTCTGCTCCAGAGGATTAGAGACGAGGCTCACAGGTTTGCCGTAACTTATCACCGCCGCTTAAGGGGCAAACAGATGAGCAGATCTTTATTGGATGAAGTTCCAGGTATCGGACCCAAACGCAAAAAAGCTCTTCTGAGAAAATTTGGATCCTTGGAAGGAATTAGAAAAGCTTCTGTTGAAGAACTGGCACAGGTAGAAGGTATGAATAAGCGTGCTGCAAAAAAACTTCTGGAGTATTTGGGGGAACATGATTTATAGGGCGTTATAGGGCGTAATGTGTTTTAAAAGGGGGGATAAAAGTGCCCGGAGTTAAAATTACCACTTTGGTGGATGACTGCTGTTTTACAGGGGGACTTCTGGGGGAACACGGACTTTCCATATTAGTGGAAAATAAGTATGGTGCAGTTCTTTTTGATACAGGACAGGGTATGGCTTTGGAGCACAATATTAAAGCAATGGGGCTTGACCTTTCAGATTTAGATGCTGCTGCTGTAAGCCACGGACACAATGACCATACTGGGGGACTGATGAAAGTTTTAAAAATGAGGGGTAAAGACGGTATGACCATTTATGCTCACAGGGGGATATTCAATCCAAGGCAGAAATTGGGAAAAGACGGCAGACCTGCGGATACGGGTATTCCCTTTACCCAGGCTGAACTTGAAAAAGAGGGAGCTGTTTTTAAATTTAATAATGGTCCCACAGAAATTATTACGGGAATAATGCTTACAGGTCCTATTGAAAGGCTGTTTAAGGAAACGTCAACCAAGTCCCATTTTATTGTAAAGAATGGGGAACTTGTTGAAGATCCCTTCGAAGACGATCAAGCCCTGGTGGTGGAAACCAGCCAAGGAATTGTAATTATTTTTGGCTGTGCCCATGCGGGTGTAATTAATACTATGAATCATGTGGAAAAAATTACAGGGGAAAAAAGGTTTTATGCTCTTCTTGGGGGAACCCATCTCCTTGAGGCAGATAGAAATCAGCTTGAAAATACTTTAAAAGAAATAGAGAAGCGGGATGTTAGTATTATAGCCTTTTCCCACTGCACCGGCTTTCATTCCTGTGCTTTCTTTGCAGAATATTTTAGGGGTAAATATTACCAGAGCGACGTAGGCTTTTCCATAGAATTTTAAGCTTTATTTGAAGGAAACCGGCTTATTTCTCCGGTTTCTTTTTTTTTTTTTAGGTTATATATTAATACACATAAATTTTGAAGAAGGGGGAAAATAAGGATTGAGAAACCTAATTTAACAGAAAAACAAATATAAGAAAACAAGACATTGATGGAAAAAACCTATAAATGTATTTGAATTTTTGTCCTTTTGGGCTAATTGTTATTAAAATTTTGTATTTACTATAAATTTAATCAAACAAATATAAAGGAGGAATTATTAATGCTGGATCCGCTGCTTTATGATCTCCCTGACAACCTAGACAAGGAAAAGTACATAATTGCTACTTATTATGTTGCAGGAAAAAGGAATATTGATGCTTTAAGATATTCAGCGGCTATAGCTGTTGAACAGAGTACGGGAACCTGGCTTCCTGTCCCCGCAGAGACTCCTGAGCTTAGGAAAAAGCATATAGCAAAAATTGTGGGTATTTATGAGATCCCTAATTTTTCATGGGAAATCCCCGAAGACGTAAAAGAAAGACATTTTGTGGTTAGAATAGCTTTCCCAACGGAAAACTTTACAGTTCAGTTTGCTATGCTTTTAACTTCTGTAATCGGAAACATATCCAGCGGGGGAAAACTTAAACTCCTTGATCTGGAAATGCCGGAAAGCTGGCTGAGTACCTTTAAAGGACCTAAATTTGGTGTTGAAGGAGTGAGGGAAATCCTGGGTATACCCGAAAGGCCCCTGGTTAACAACATGATTAAGCCTTGTGCTGGTTTAACTCCAGAAGCTACTGCTCAGCTTGCTTATGAAGCTGCAGTAGGGGGTACAGACATAATTAAGGATGACGAATTGATAGCTGATGCAGCTTACTCTCCCCTTGAAGTAAGGGTTAAAAAAGTAATGGAAGCCCTAAAGAGAGCAGATGATGAAAAAAGTGAAAAAACTCTCTATGCTGTGAATATAACTGATAGAGTAGATAAAATTAAAGAAAATGCATACAGATGCTTGGAAGCTGGTGCCAACTGCCTTATGATCAATTATTTAACCGTGGGTTTAGATGCGGTTGTAATGCTTGCTGAAGATCCCGACATTAATGTACCCATTTTGGGACATCCAGATTTTAGAGGTATGTAAGTATGGCTAAACAGTATACGAGAGAAGAGGTAAAAGCTCGTCTTGAAGCTACAATTGCGGAGGGTAAGCCTGTAATTATTGCTGGTGCTGGTACAGGAATTTCGGGAAAGTTTGCTGAGCGGGGAGGAGCAGACCTGATTGGTGTTTATAATTCAGGGCTGTTCCGCATGGATGGAAATGGTTCCCTTGCAGGTCTTATGCCCTATGGAGATGCCAATCAAATTGTTATTGATTTGGCAAGCCGTGTATTTCCACAAATAAAGGGAGCTCCTATGATTGCAGGTATATGTGGAACGGATCCTACCAGGGAAATGAAGCCGTATCTTAAATGTTTGAAAGAGCTGGGTTTTTCTGGTGTGATGAATTTTCCCACAGTAGGGTTAATTGATGGGAGATTCCGCAAGGAGTTGGAAGATACAGGTATGGGATATGGTAAAGAGATTGAAGCCTTAAAGCTGGCTGCAGAATTGGGCTTTTTCACATTGGGCTATGCATTTAATCCTGAGGAAGCAGCTATGGTGGGAGAAGCTAAGCTGGATGTACTTATCTGCCACATGGGTTTAACCAGAGGTGGAGCTATAGGTTCTAAAGAAGCAGAAGGAATTTCACTGGAGGAATGTGCTGAGCTTATTTGTAAGATGACTGCTGAAGCCCGCAAGTATCATAAGGACATAATGATTTTTGCACACGGTGGTCCCATTTCCTATCCTGAAGATACCGAATATATTTATAAAAACACTGAAGCGGTGGGCTTCCTGGGAGCTTCCAGCATAGAACGTATTCCTGTGGAAAAGCCAATCCAGGAAGCAGTAGAAAGATTTAAGAATGTTCCCCTCAAGTAATGTTTGGGTTCAGGAATGCTTTATGGTTTTTCCAAATACCCCCAAAAAAAAGTTTTTTGCCTTTGAGCGGGTGCTGTGGTGGATAGGGGGTTGTTACGGTATAAAACCAGAAGGGGAGATTGAGGATGAAAAAAAACCCCAAAATTGTGGTAATGGGAATCCTCGATACAAAGGGAGAAGAAATTAAATTTTTTAGCTGATAGGGTTAAAAAATCAGGCGGGGATCCCATCATTTTAGAAATCAGTGTAGGAAAAGAAGTGGGTTGGGCTGATATCAGCATCAGCGATGTTTTAAGTAAAGTTGGTAAAACCACCGAAGAAGTCTTTTCGCTGGATCGGGGAAAAGCAGCAGATATTGTTATTGAAGGGGCTAAAAGGCTTGTCCTTGAGCTGTACGAAAAAAATGAAATTGATGGAATTGTTGCCTATGGGGGTTCTATGGGGGCAAGCATTGCTACAAGCGTCATGAGGGCGCTGCCTGTAGGTTTTCCTAAGTTAATGCTGACAACTATGGCCGCTGGTGATATAAGCCCCTATGTGGGTACAAAGGATATATGCATGATGTATCCCATAGCAGAGGCCGGCCTTAACAAAGTTACCAGGAGAATACTTAATAACGCAGCTGCATGCGTAGTAGGTATGGCTAATTCTCCAGATCTTGATGATATTGCAGAAAAACCCCTCATTGGGTGCATGATGTTTGGAGTTACAACTCCATGCGTTTTGCGTGCCTCAAAATATTTTGAGAGCAGGGGTTATGACGTAATAATCAACCATGCTGTGGGAAGCGGCGGAAGGTCCATGGAAGAATTAATAGGGGATGGCCTGATCTCAGGGGTTTTGGATATTACCACCCATGAGATCGGCGATTACCTGCTGGGTGGTGTTTTAAGTGCGGGACCTGATAGGCTTACTGCAGCTGGTGATATAGGGATACCCCAAGTAATTGCACCAGGAGGATTGGACCTGATAAATTTTGGACCCAAGGATACGGTGCCGGAAGAACATCTCAGCAAAACCCATTTACCTGGAAAAGGCCTTTACATTCATAATCCTACAGTTACCTGTGTAGGGGTCTCTCCTGATGAGGCAAGTCTCATTGCTGAACATATTGCCGAAAAGATCAACAGAGCCAAGGGGCCAACAGCTTTCTGTATTCCCATGAGGGGTTGGGGAGCATGTGATTTGTCAGAGCCCAACAAAGATTTGGGATGGGCTGGGCCGGACCCAGGTCCTGTTTGGGTTTCTGACCCTGAAAAACCAGAGCGGTCATTAAGGAGCAGGAAATTTGCTAGGACTCTGCTCGATAAGGTGGATTTGGAGAAATCCAATGTAGATATTCTAATTGTTGATAAGCACCTCAACGAACCTGAATTTGCAGATTTGATGTCAGAGCTTTTAGAAGAAATGCTTACGGGCAGATGGAAAAAAGGAAGCCACCACGATCTTTCATATATTGTCCATCTGGAAGAGCTGTAAAAAGTTTAAAAGGGGGAGAATAGTGGCTAAAAGATTTACTCGAAATGAAGTTATTGATCGGCTTTTAGAGCAGGTCAACAATAACCGTATGATTTTAGTATTTGGGGCGGGAATAGGGCTGACAGCTAAATGTGCTGAATTAGGAGGGGCAGATATAATCTGCGTTTATTCCACCGCAAAGTATCGAATGATGGGCAAACCTTCCTTAATGGCATGGCTACCCTATTCCAACTGCAATGAGCTGATGCTGGAAATGTCTAAAGAGATTCTGCCGGTGGTAAAAAATACACCCTGTGTAGCAGGTATAGGTGCCCATGACCCAACCCTTGATCTTGATAAAATGATTGATTTAGTGCTGGAACTTGGCTATTCGGGGGTAACCAATGAGCCCTTTGTGGGAATGTATGGAAGTGAATTTGCTGCACAACTGGAAAAAGCAGGCATAGGCTTTTCTAGAGAGGTGGAACTTATTAGAAGAGCCAGCAGAATAGGTATATTTACTTTAGCATGGGCATTTAATGCTGAAGAGGCAGAGGTTATGGCCGAGGCTGGTGCTGATGTTATCGGTGCTATGATTGGAGTAACCACAGGGGGGCTTACGGGTGCTGGAGAAACGGTGAGCCTAGAAAAAGCTGTAGAAGAAATACAGGCTGTATGTGATGCGGCCAAAAGAGTCAATCCCAATGTATTGGTTGTTACCCATGGGGGGCCCATTAAGGATGTTGAGTCTGCCGAATATTCAGTAAGAAATACAGATGCTGTGGGTTATGTTGCAGGCTCAAGCGGAGAGCGCATACCAACGGAAAAAGCTGTTATTGAGCTCACTAAAAAGTATAAAGAAGTGGAATTGACATAAATTAAATAAGCCGGGGAAAAGCCGGGGAAAATTTCCTCGGCCAGCTTGTTGACAAAAGGTCTCTGCTGCAGTTTTCTTACTCCTGAACTCGCACTGGACATCTCTAGGCAAAGCTTAAAGACAAAACCGGACTGCCCCAAATTCGACATCCTATGAAAGTATAGGGCTGGTGCTCACATCCTATTCGCACCTCCCGGTTTCACCTTACGCTTCGCCAAGAGCTGTTAGCCAGTGCTCATTAAGTCGTTTCGCAAACCGCAGCAGAGACCTACTAAAATATACTTAAGAGGGTTTATCGACAGTTTGAGCCGGGAAAATTTCCTCGGCTTTATTTTTTAAAAGGAATTTTCAAAAAATTTTAATTTTGTTATTGACATATGTTCAAAAGGTTTTGTATCATAAATAATGAACATATGTTTAAAACTAATATTGGGAGGTGAAAATTATATGCCCCGTGGAGATGGCACTGGTCCTCTTGGGTTTGGTCCAATGACCGGTAGAGGAGCTGGTTATTGTGCTGGATACCCTGTTCCGGGATTTGCAAATCCTCTACCTGGAAGGCATTTTTGGGGAAGAGGAGGAAGGGGTTACCGCAACTGGTATTATGCAACGGGACTTCCCGGCTGGCAGAGAGCGTCCTTAGGGCTGCCGGCATGGGGAGGATTTGTTAACCCCTCTGCCTTTGAGATTTCTAAGGAGAAACAGCTGGAGCTTCTGAAGGAACAGGCGGAATACTTTGAAGAGTGTCTTGAGAATGTTAAAAGACGTATTAAGGACCTTAAAGGGGAAAAGGACGAATAAAGTTATTTAAAAATTTTTAGCCTGCCTCCTGCTCAGCTTAATTTAGGGCACAGGTATTTTCCCTGTGCCTTCTTTTTATATGATTTTAAAACCAGTATTTTGGATAGCTTCTTCGTGGGGATAAATTATTAGTGATAAGACCAATGAAAATTAAAATAAGTGCCCCAACGGCTACTGGGGTAATTATAAACTGGGGAGATTGCTGTGTCCATACAGCAACCATTCCTGTAGCTCCAGCTGGCGGATGGGTAGTTTTTGTTACCAGCATAGCGGCAATGCTTAAGGAGCATCCCAGAGCGGTAGACCACCATGTTAATCCGAAAAGGTAATAAATTATTACCCCTATTGTAGCGGAAATTACATGTCCGAAAAAAACATTCCTGGGCTGAGCCAGGGGCACATCTGGAACACCATATATAAGTACTGCTGAGGCACCGAAAGATGCAACCATCAGGGGGACGTCATATGTAAGGGTTAAATAAGCCACAGTGCTGATTCCTAAAAAAGCTCCTAACCATGAAATGAATAAATCAAAGCCGTTAATACCGGGCAGGGGATGCTCCCTTGGTTTACTTTTTATCTTTGCAAAATATTCCCGCCAGCTGAACTCAAATTTTTTTTGGGATGCTTTAACAGCTGCAGTGTCGCTTCTGCTCATTGGCTGTTATCCCCTTTCACACCATGCTGCTTTCTGTTTGCTAAATAATCCACTTTATTCGATATTGGTATACCATTTTCCTTTTTTGAATTTTTTGTTTTTAATTTGCGAAATTTATATTATTGAATATAAATAAGAGCGATTTAAGTATATAGATAAAAAAAATGAAGTTTTTTAATATCTTTTAAAAGAAAAAGGGGATTGACAGTAGAAGTTATTTTTTTAATAATACAAGCTGCGATAGGAATACGATAGAAACAGGTAATATTCAAAATAAAATAGTTGGTGTTTTAAACCGAAGGGGAGTAGCTTGTCGGCAGGTCAACACTACAGCGTAGGCTTGGCTTGTCGGGCATCCTCCAGGGTGTCGGTGAGACCTTTGGTGTTGTTTGTCATGCACCAAAGGTCTTTTATTTTGGGAAAAAGAAAGGGGGTAATGAGAAAAACATTTAGAAGGGCGTATTAAGGTTTTAGGCTTAATCTTGTTAAAAATTTAAAAAAGGAGTGAGAAAGTATTGGGAAATGATTTTTGGCTCGCTTTATCTCAGATCTTGATGATCAATATTGTATTGAGCGGTGATAATGCTGTGGTTATTGCCATGGCATGCCGCAACCTGCCGCCAAGGGCTCAGAGGTTGGGTATAATTTGGGGAACAGTGGGTGCTGTGGTTTTCCGCGTTGTACTTACCTTTGTCGCAGCTTGGCTCTTGCAACTTCCATACTTGCAGCTTATAGGTGGTATACTGCTGTTTATTATTGCCGTAAAGCTCCTTTTAGGAGAAAAAGAAGAACACGTTGAGGCAAGCGACAATTTAATTTCGGCCATAAAAACCATTCTTTTTGCCGATGTGATAATGAGTTTGGATAACGTTTTGGGAATTGCTGCAGTAGCAAGGGGTAATTTTACCCTCCTTCTTATTGGTTTGGGGATCAGTATTCCTATTGTAGTATTTGGAAGTACGCTAATAATGAGATTGATGGCTCGGTTCCCCATAATAATTTATATCGGTGCAGGTATACTAGGTTATGTTGCTGGAGAGATGATTGTTGGGGATAAGGTTGCTGCGGACCTGGTTCACAACTACCATTTTCTGCACAGTACAGTGCCTTTGGCGGGAGCAGCATTGGCAATAATTATAGGTTATTATTTTAAAGAAAAAACGCGAAAAAGAGGTTATTACAGACGGTACTCAAGCATCTTCCCAATAAAGTAAGCGGGCATTCCCATTCATTTATATAAATTATCCTTACACAATATAAAAATTATCCCTACAGCAGAAGCTGTAGGGATAATTTATTTTTTATAATTTTGAATTTTTTTTAGAATTTCTTTGCGCAAACTATCAACAGCTGAAAAGTTCATATTTGGTATATACAGCTTTTCTAATTCATCATGAAGCATCTTGGCTTTATTGATACAATCAACAGCTCTTGTAAATGCTTCTTGATAACGCCGTCTTGCTTCCTCTAGGTCTGCTGTATAGGGCTTAAGACAGCTTTCATCTACATATTCCAGCATGTTTATTATAACATCTTTTTCTGGAAAAGGCTTAAAGATATGGGGGAATTCACTGGTGATTATTCCAGTACTTAAGGCCTCAATGGCGAGATGTTCCAATTCATTGGGTTTTAGGCTGCAGTGGTAGGCTTCAATATCATATCCTCTATTTACAGCTTCCCAATAGATTTTTTTAATGATAGTTGATTTTCCTGTTCCTGCTGGTCCGCTTAAGATTATTCTTTTTTTAAAATATGCAAAAATATTCTCCAAATGATTAACGGCTCCATTCGGAGTAATGGCACTGGCAAATAGATGGCGTACCCAAGGGATATTTTTCTTTTCTTTTCCATTGAAAATTTTATCAGCAATTTCCCGCGCTGCTTGGTTAAGGCCCGCTATATTTAAGGCTCCGCTGTCTTTGTAATAGCTTTCCATTTCATCGTGTAGGATTTTGGCCTGCATTAGATATCGGTATGCTGTGGAAAAAAGCCTGCTGATTTCATTGTTTAATCTGATAATTTCATCCTTATTTTTTTCTATTTTTCCTTCATCCCAATGTTCTCCAAGGTGAATAATTTCGTCTACTGCACCGGGATATCTGGGGTCAACAATGTGCGGTGCGGTACCGTCTATTAATGCTACTCCTATTTGAGGTATAACCACTCCATCTAGTGAATTATTATCCGAAGAGCAGAAAAAGAATTCAACATCAAAGCCTTGATTAAGCATTTCTTCGCCAATTTTGCACATAAAGGTCGATTTTCCTACGCCAGGTCCTCCTTTAAAAATGAAAAGCCTTTTTATATTAGATGGATTGATAATAGAATTGTAGTCAAAAAAAGAATGAAACCCTAAAGGGGTGTTTCCTCCAAGAAAAGCCTTTTTCAGCCTTCCTGTAGGCAGCTCCTGTCACCTCCATATATTTATTTTCAATTTCCTTAGATAATAATATATGCATAGGGGTGTGCCCAAATGTTTGTACAATCAGTTATTAAAAATTTTAGTTTAATGATCTTTTTATTAATTTCAGAAAAGAAAGTTTTCCTATAAAAATTGTGGCTCAATGTATACAATATTCTTTTCCAAAATTTATTGACAGCTTATTTAAAGGCTTTTTATAATCACAGGAAATTAAAAACATTTATGTTTTTCCATCCGGGCAGGGAAGTCCGGCTGGAGATGGGCAGAGACGTCCTCAGAGGAGGTAAACCTCCATGAGGACGTTTTTTAATTTTGGGGAAAGGGGGGATGCTGTTTGGTGGCTTATTAAAGAAGTTATGATCTATCTTTATATTTTTCTTGTTGGGGTGTCCATTTAAGTTAGGCTTTAAAGCCATGTTCAAATGACACTGCTGAGGTGCAGTGCTGCACCATAAGAAGAAAAGCAAAGGCGTTTTTCGGTAATTGAAAAGCGCCTTTTTTGCTTTAAATACGTAAAGGAGGGCGGTTTGATGAATGCTGCTGATATTACATGGGTTTTAATTTCATCAGCTCTGGTTATGCTCATGACACCAGCTGTGGGGCTGTTTTACGGTGGAATGGTAAGAAGAAAAAATGTGATTTCCACAATTACCATGAGTTTTGTGACTTTAGCATTGATAAGTGTTCAATGGGTACTTTTTGGGTACAGCTTAGCTTTTGGTCCTGATGTGGGGGGAGTTATAGGTTCTTTGAGATGGCTGCTGTTAAATGGAGTAGGCTTTAAGCCAAATCCCGATTATGCATCAACTATTCCCCATCTTCTCTTTATGTTATTTCAAATGATGTTTGCAATAATTACGCCGGCATTGATAACGGGTACTTTTGTAGAACGCATTAAATTTAGTTCGTTTATTCTGTTCACCCTTTTATGGGCAACTTTTGTATATGATCCTGTGGCTCACTGGGTATGGGCTAAAGGAGGATGGCTGAAAGATCTTGGAGCCCTAGATTTTGCAGGGGGAACTGTTGTTCATATAACATCGGGAGTGTCTGCCCTTGCCCTGGCTTTAGTTGTTAGAAAGAGAATGGGGTTTGGTTCTTATACAATGGAGCCTAATAATATTCCAGTAACCATTTTAGGAGCTGTCCTGTTATGGTTCGGCTGGTTTGGCTTTAATGCTGGAAGTTCTCTGGGCGCTAATGAGCTTGCTGTAAATGCATTTTTGGTTACCAATACGGCAGCGGCCTGTGCAGCCCTTGCATGGATGGTCTTAAGCTGGCTTTATGGGAAACCCAGTGCCATGGGAATAGCTACCGGTGCTGTTGTTGGTCTTGTGGCCATCACTCCTGCATCAGGATTTGTTACCGTTGGAAGTGCTGTCATAATAGGGGCCGTTGCATCCGTAGTATCATATTACTGCATAAAATTGAGAGAAAGGCTCGGGCTTGATGAATCTTCAGATGTATGGGCCTGCCATGGAATGGGAGGAACTTGGGGTGCTGTTGCCACAGGAATTTTTGCAGATAAAAGTGTTAATGCTGCAGGCATTAACGATTTGATTTTGGGGAATCCAAGTCTGCTGTGGGTGCAGCTTTATGCTGTTGCGGTGGTTTGGGCTTTTTCCTTTGTAGCTACGTTCGTAATTGCTAAGGCAATTGACGTGATGTTGGGCATGAGTGTCAAACCCCAAGAAGAACTCATTGGTCTTGACATTTCAGCCCATGGTGAAGAAGCTTACGGCGGATTATAAGGGAGGTGCAGCTTTATGAAAAAAATTGAGGCTGTTATAAGGGAAGAAAAGCTGGAAGCTCTTAAAGAAAAGCTGGAAAGCAGCGGCTTTATAGGGATGACAGTTTTTAAAGTAAAAGGAAGGGGGAATCAAGGAGGAATTTATTTGGAATGGCGGGCAGGAAACTATAAGGTTGATATGCTTCCTAAGCTGATGCTGATGATGGTTGTTAAGGATGAGGATGTGGAAAGGGTGATCGACATAATAAGTGAGACGTGCAGTACCAATAGTGAGGGAGATGGAAAAATATTTATTTCTCCAATAGATGATGTTGTTAGGATTAGAACAAAAGAGAAAGGTGAAAAAGCTTTATGAGGTATTAAACATTTAAAAAGTAATGGAGAAGTTAATTGGAGAGGTTGGAGAGGTGAAAACCTCTCCATTATTTTTACCTACGAATTATTTTAAATTTAAAATGCAAAAATTCGTATTTTATTTAAAAAAGGCAGGAAATGAATGATATTTATCGAAAATTTAATGCCAGATGCTGATATTACCCAAAATTTCCTACGAAAAGGGCAAACCTGTCGAAAGGCAGGGGCGCAAAGCTTTGGGTCTAAAGCCCCGATGGGCTATGACTGCCAGGCTGCCAATTTTATTTGCACACATTTATATCCATTTATATCCATAGGCAGCCTGCTGTTGTTGAAGGAAGCAGGTTTAATTTATGTAAAAGGGGTGTGAGCGTAAATTTAATAGTTTAAAAAAAGGAAAAAGCTCATCTTAGATTTCAGTTATAAGAGGTGTGGTTTATGAAAATAAAAACACGTTTAGTTATTATTACAGCGGTAGCCGCTATAGTGTCACTGATTATTGGCTACATAGGGATAAGCAACCTTTCCAAACTCAACGAGGACACATCAAAAATGACCGATATGTATCTTCCCAGTGTACAGTTGATTCTTAATGCCGACAGGGATTTATATCAGGTTCTAGTAGCGGTTAAGGATATTTTTGAAACCATCCCGGGTTCACAGGAATGGGAGGGGTTTATTGGTGATATTGATGAAAATTACCAGCAGGTTGTGGACAGAGTAAACGATTATGCAAAATATGCTGTTACCCAAGAACAAAAGGAGCTAATTTCTCAACATGAGTCTGCTAGAGATGAGTTCAGGAAATATATAGATGAATATCTCAGTGTATTGCAGAAGGGAACCCCTGAGGCAAAAGCCCAAGCTGCAGCTCTGGAAGAAGAGATCAATATTGCCTTTGAGAATGCAAGGGGGCCCTTGGACGGGCTTACTGAAGCTTCTCTTGCCCAGGCTGAAGAGACTAGAAAAAGGGCCCATGAGGATTACCGAGAGGCAACTACCATGATTATTGCTTTTATTGCAGCAGGTTTGATTGTTCTAATAGTTTTGAGTTATCTGATGAGCAGGAGCATTCTCAAGCCCATTGAAACTGCTGTTTATTTTGCAAATAAACTGGCAGAAGGTGATTTTAGGGAAATTCCGTCAAGCAGCTCCGCTGATGAATTGGGAGAAATGCTTAATGCTCTGGGTAAAGGTTTTGAAAACCTGCGCAGGCTGATAAATGAAGTGGCAGAAGCTTCAGAGCAGGTGGCTGCCTCATCGCAGCAACTGAGTGCTAGTGCTGAGGAGACTACCAGTGCTACGGAACAGGTGGCTTCAACCATACAGGATCTTTCTTCAGCTGCACAGAATCAGGCTGAAAAAGCTCAGAATGTAACGGAAACAGTACAGGAAATGGATGCAAAAATGCAGAATACAGCAGGAAATTTAAGATCCATTGCTGAGCTTGCACATAATACCAATAGCGCATCTGCAGACGGCAGTAAATTTGTTAAGGATGCCCATGATCAGATAATAAGCATCAAGCAGAAAACTGACGAGACTTCTGATGTTATAAAAGGTTTGGGACAAAAATCAAAGGAAATAGCAAAAATAGTAGATATGATAACAAATATTGCAGACCAAACAAATCTTTTGGCCTTAAATGCTGCCATTGAAGCTGCAAGGGCTGGAGACCAAGGTAGAGGTTTTGCTGTGGTTGCTGAAGAAGTGAGGAAGCTTGCAGAAGAATCGTCCAATGCAGCAGAAGAAATTGCTGCTCTTATAGGTGTGATAGGTCAGGAAGCAGAAAGAGCAGTTGCAGCTATGGAGGAAAGCACCCTTAGGGTTAATGCTGGAACAGAGGTTATTGCTAAAGTTGAGGAAGCTTTCCGTGCCATTGCTTCACATATTAATGAGCTGAGCGGAAAGGTGCAGGAAATTTCAGCTGCAACTCAGGAAATTGCAGAGGGAAGCAGAAATATCACGCAGGCTATGGAAAGTCTGCTGGAGTTAACGGAACAGGCAACAGCAGGGCTGGAGGAGACTGCTTCGTTTACAGAAGAACAAAATGCTTCTATGGAAGAAGTTGCTAGCTCGGCAGAAAAACTGGCGGAGCTTGCACAAGAATTAAATAAAACTGTGGAACAGTTTAGGCTGGCGTAATAAATAAAATCTTTTAAAGCAGGGATATTCTACTGCAAATGAATCAGATGAAATCCCTGCTTTTTTATCTTTTGGTAAAAGCAATGTAAAAAAAGCAAGGTAATGCTTGTCAGTTTTAACTAAATAATGTAGTATCAAAATGTCGGTAAAGCAATATTTAATAAATGGGGAGGGGCATGATGGCAGCTAAGGTTTATTTTGCAAGGTTGAAGAATGGAAGTACTCCATATGAACAGGCCCAGAAAACGAAAGAAATATTTGATGCTGCTGGAGCAGAAAAGTGCATAAGCCCAGGGGATTTTGTTGCCATTAAGGTACATGTGGGAGAAAAAAACAATATCACCCATATGCATCCTGAGATTGCTCGAGCAGTGGTAGAAAAAGTTAAAGAAAATGAAGGACTGCCTTTTTTAACGGAAACCTCAACACTTTATAAAGGAGAGCGGGAAAATGCAATTAAGCATATAATGCATGCTCACAGGCGCGGGTTTGGCATAGATCAGGTGGGGGCGCCCTTTATTATGGCCGACGGCCTAGCGGGTAATACGGAGATAGAAGTGGAAATTAACGGCGAGCTGAACAAAACGGTAAAAATAGCCCGGGAGATCCGCCTTGCCGACGCAATGGTTATAATTTCCCATCCCACAGGGCATATGCTTACCGCTCTAGGAGCGTGTATTAAAAACCTTGGAATGGGGCTTGCCAGCAGGATGGGGAAAATGCGCCAGCATTCTTCCATGAAGCCTACCATAAAAGAAAGTAAGTGCCGGCTGTGCGGCAAATGTATAGAGTGGTGTCCTGAGAATATTATTGAGGAAAGGGGCAGTTCAGCTTTTATAAATAGTGAAAAATGTATAGGCTGTGGGGAATGTCTTGCTGTCTGCCGCTTCGGCGCTGTTGAGTATAATTTTGGGCGGGATTCTGTTATTGTTCAAAAGGAGATGGCTGAGCACGCATATGGAGTAATAAAAGGGAAAGAAGATAAATGCTTTTTTATAAATGTTCTGGTTAATATGACCAAAGACTGTGACTGTTTGGATAAAAAGCAGGAAAAAATAATTTCTGACATTGGCATTTTGGGTTCTTTTGATCCTGTAGCCATTGATAAAGCCACCCTTGATCTTACAGCAGAAGCTAATAAAAGGAACTTGGCTGAAGTTTCTTATGGAAAATTAAATGCTATGCACCAGCTGGAACATGCTGCTCGTATTGGAATGGGTAGTTTGGAATATACTTTGGTAGAAATATAGAAATAGAAATATAAAAGTACAAAATCAAAAATGTAAGCGGCCCGAGGCTATCTGTTTCGGGCATATTTTTTATAGTTTTTATTTTGCTTAATAAAATGGTTTAAGGCTTAGCAAAGAATACTAAGTTTTAAAAAAATTTAAAAAAAGACAAGATTTGAAATCCAGTCCTTATTTGACCATTATTTTTAAAATTTGACTTTAAGATTATATTTGTTTAAAAATTATGCATTGAGAGACTTTTTCCAACCTTGTTTTCTCACTCTCTTTTAACGCCTTTCTAAACATTCCAATAGATAGAAGATTCCAATTAAACAGCATTGCTAGGAAGCCTATTTCCATGCTTAAGGTTGGATTTTTAAGATTTTAAGCGTGGGATAATCTAAGTTAAGCATTAGTTTTTGCTGTATTTCACTCCGGAAGTTTTCCACTGCCTCTTTTATTGATTATAAAAATAAACTGCAAAAATTTAAACCAGCTGCAGCAGAAGTGTTTGCTGCGGCGGCTTGTATAATTATGGAAAATTAAGTTTACATAATATCATATCAATACAATAGAAGGAGGGATGTATTGTGGGAGAAATTAGGGTTGCCATTGCAGGTGTGGGTAACTGTGCCAGTGCTTTGATACAGGGAATTGAATACTACAAAAATGTGGATCCCAAAGAAGCTGTGGGGCTGATGCACTGTGATGTGGGTGGATATACCCCAGGAGATATAAAAATTGTTGCTGCCTTTGATGTGGATAAAAGGAAAGTTGGTAAAAACCTAAGGGAAGCTGTCTTTGCAAAACCCAACTGTACTAAAATTTTCTGGGGTAATCTGCCTGAGTATCCGGTAACGGTTCAGATGGGATATATTTGTGATGGTGTATCCCAGCATATGAAAGATTATCCAGAAGATATTACTTTTATACCCGGTGATGAGCCTCCTTGTGATGTGGTTAAGGTTTTGAAAGAATCCGGTGCAGACATGCTTATAAATTATGTTCCCGTTGGTTCCGAAGAAGCGGCTAAAAAATATGCTGAAGCCTGCCTTGAAGCAGGAGTTGGATTTATCAATGCAATGCCAGTGTTCATAGCTTCTGATCCAGAATGGGCTGAAAAATTCAAAAACAAAGGTATTCCCATCATAGGAGATGATATTAAGAGTCAGGTGGGAGCAACCATTGTCCACAGAGTACTTGCAAAACTTTTTGAAAATAGAGGGGTAAAGCTTGATCGAACTTATCAGCTGAATTTTGGTGGAAATACTGACTTCCTTAACATGCTGAACCGCAGCCGCCTGTCGTCTAAGAAGAAATCCAAGACGCAGTCTGTACAGTCGCAGCTTGCTCTTCCTTTAGATCCAGAAAATATTCATATAGGCCCAAGCGATTATGTTCCATGGCTTAAGGACAACAAAATCTGCTATATTCGTATGGAGGGAAGAGGTTTTGGAGGTGTACCGTTGGAGCTGGAGCTGAAGCTTTCAGTGGAGGATTCTCCCAACAGTGCAGGAGTTATAATTGAAGCTATACGCTGCATGAAGCTCGCCCTGGACAGAAAAATTGGGGGAACATTGGATTCTGTTTCCGCCTATACCATGAAGTCTCCTCCAGTTCAATATACCGATGATGAAGCACGGGTTATGGTAGAGGAGTTTATTGCAGGTAAGAGGGAAAGGTAACGGGGGTGTGCCCTTTGAAAGCTTTAATTCTAGCTGCAGGGGAGGGGAGGAGGCTTAAGGAATCTGCTGCCAAGGGGAAAATTTATTTCCCCAAGCCTCTAACTCCCCTTTTAGGTCTTTCTCTCCTTGAAAGAACCATTCTTAATCTGCGGGAAAACGGCATTGAAGAAATTTTTATTGTAACGGGATATCAGGGAGAAAAAATAAAAAGGTTTATTAAGGATGGCAGCAGATATGGTGTTAAAGTTTCATATATAGATAATGATCAATGGACAAAAGGAAACGGCAGCTCAGTTCTAGCAGCTGAAAGGACTCTAAAGAAAGAATCAAGTTTTCTGCTTATAATGGCAGATCATGTGATGCAGCCTGGAGCAGTAAAAAAATTGCTGGAAAGTGATGAGCAGGTAAAGCCAGGGGAAGTATATGTTCTGGTGGATTATAAGTGCCAAAAGGTGTTCAGGATTGAAGAAGCTACGAAGGTTTTGGTGGATTCAGACGGAAGGATACTAGACATTGGAAAAGACATTAAGGATTATAACGCCGTTGATTGCGGTGTATTTTTATGCACTTCTGGTATTTTCCAAGCACTTTCAGATGAGGCTTTAGAAGGAAGACATGCATTAAGTGATGGTATTAGGCGCTTGGCGAAAAATGGTATGGTTAAAGGAGTTGACATTGGAGAAGAGTGGTGGATTGATGTTGATGACAAATGGGATCTTGAAGAAGCTCGAAAACGTTTGCTGGAAAGCCTTCGTTCTCCTAGAGATGGGCTGATTTCAAAATTAATTAATAGGAGACTGTCTATACCTATTTCTGGTTTAGTTGCTTCCACAAGGGTAACTCCTAATATGATAAGCTTTCTAAATTTTTTAGTTGCTTGTTTATCTGCTGCTGCTTTTATTAAGGGACTATGGCCCGTTGGAGGGCTTTTAGCTCAATCAGCTGCAGTAATTGACGGTGTAGATGGAGAAATTGCTCGTCTTAAATACATGGCTACCAAGTATGGTGCTTATTTTGATTCTATTCTTGACAGGTATGGTGATGCTTTAATTATTTTTGGAATGACTCTTGGCTGGTACTTGGCTCATTCGGAGGTTTTTATATGGCTTCTAGGAAGTGCAGCGCTGATCGGTTCGCCCATGTCTATGTTAGGAAAGGAAAAGTTTCATGCTTTGACCGGAAATCCTTACTATCCTGAAAAATATGATGGTTTTCTGCGTTATGTGCCTGCAAACCGTGACGGACGCCTATTTTTAATAATGCTTGGAAGTATTTTTGGGCAGCTACCTTTAGTTTTGGGTATTTTAGCTGTTATTACAAATGTTCTAGCATTCGGTAGATTAGTAATGGTTAGAAAAGTACTTTGCAGATAAAATGTTTGTTTAATTATAAATTAAATATCCACTACTTTTTTTCCGAATATGAGGTAACCTGTATGTCCAACCATTATGTCTTTGGGCCGAAGCCTTTGGGCATTAATTTTAAATTCTCTCATAATTATTTCAGACACCTCAAGAATGAAAAAATTATTGTCTTCTAAACTTTCAATTGTCTGACTTACCTGATTTGTGGTGGGGACTAATATTCCCAAACTCCCAGAAGGCTTAAGGGCTTCCCGGACCTGGGTGATTACTAACCAGGGTTCCCTAACATCTAAAAAGAAAGCATCGAGGTCCCTTTCTTCTATGCCATCTTCAATGGATTTATGATGAAAGATTATATTGTCAAATTCCCTGCAGCGGGAAAGATTTTTTTTAGCAATGCTTACAAATTCTTCCCTCTTTTCATATGTATAAACCCTTCCGTCCTTCCCTACTGCCCTTGAAAAAAATGCTGTTAATGCTCCCGAGCCTGTGCCTGCTTCTCCTATTCTCTTTCCCGGGGAAATGTCCAGTCTAACCATAATATAGGCTGCTTCTTTTGGATATACTATTTGAGTATGGCGGGTGAGATGATACATAATATAATCGTAAAGATCGCAGTTGAATACATAATATCTTCTATTGTTAACAATAAAAGAACTGCCTTTTTGAATTTCCTTTAATTTTTCTCCATCAATTTCACCGGTGGGAAGTTTGACTTTTTCAACGGAATTTATGTTAAAAACTCTTTTAAATTTTTTTCCATCGGTTATGAGGATTTTGTCATCCAGCATTTCCAAAACCCCCAATAATTTATTTTTTTTTAATTTATGCTTAACTGTAATAAAAGGTAAATCAATTAACAGTTTACCACAGCTCTTAATTTAAACCAAATTAAATAAATACATTTTCTTTTGAATTGAATTTCTACAATTCATACTGTAAACTACCAGCACAGGGGGTGAAAATATAATGAAAGTTATTATTCGCAGAGATTCCACTGTTAAAGAAATCGAAGGGAGTTATACAGTGGAAAAAGTGCTTAAAATGCTAAATATTTTGCCGGAAACTGTTCTTGTTATTAAAGATGGGCGTTTGATCACTTTGGATACCAAAATTGAAGACGATGAAGAGATTGAGGTTATTCCTGTGGTTTCAGGGGGATAGGAGAGCTAATATTTTAAGAGGTGAATAAAGTTGAAATGTCTAAAGTGCGGCCAAAGGGCTTGTTTTGAAATTCGGCGTCACCGTGCTGCATTCTGTCAAGAGCATTTAATTGAACATCTGCGTACTCAAGTTGAAAGAGCTATAAAAAAATTTAAGATGTTTTTGCCTAAAGACCGAATTTTAGTGGCTGTTTCAGGGGGAAAAGACAGTCTGGCATTATGGGATATACTGCTGGACCTGGGTTATGATGCAGAAGGGCTTTATATACATTTGGGAATTGGTTCTTATTCAGATAAATCCTGTGAAATGGCAGAAAAATTTGCTGCTTTAAGAGGAGCAACCCTCTATACGATATCCCTCAAAGAAATTTTTGGAGAAGGAATGGAATATATTGCAAGAAAGAGTTATAAGTCTTTTTGCTCTACCTGCGGTTTAATCAAGAGATATGTTATGAATTTGACTGCAAAGCTTGGAAACTTTGATGCTGTTGCTACGGGACATAATTTGGATGATGAATCCGCAGCCCTTTTGGGAAATGTAATGCACTGGCAGGTTGGGTATTTAGCTCGTCAGGCACCAAATATGCCGGAAAGAGGTGGACTTGCACGCAAAGTTAAGCCGCTGTGCCGTCTAACAGAAAGGGAAATGGCAGCATATTGTGTTGTTAAAGGAATAGAATATATTCTTGATGAATGTCCCATGTCCGAGGGTGCAAGCAGTCTAAAATACAAAGAAGCTTTGAACCTTTTAGAGGCTTCTTCTCCGGGAACCAAAGACCAATTTTATCTGGGCTTTTTGGAAAGGGGGCAGAAGTTTTTTAAGAAAGTAGAAGAAGAAATAGAACTAAAGAACTGTTTAAAATGCGGACAGCCTACTACAGCCGAAATTTGCAGTTTTTGCCGTCAGATGGAAAGGATAGGCTTTGACCCCCTTGCTTTGAAAAATGCTATACAGGAAAAAATGAGTGGAATTGAATAAAAAAGTTAATTTCTTTTTATTAATTTCCTTTATGGGCTGTTTGAAAAAGGGAAACCCCTATATGTTGTAGAACTCTACAATAAAGGGGGTGTTTTTAAATGTCTGATAATGGAGATTTTTTGGCAGGGCTGGTTATTGGAGGGCTGTTAGGGTTTATTGCAGGAGTTCTTCTTGCTCCAGCTTCTGGGAAGGAGACACGTAGTAAAATAGCAGATAAAACTTTTGAAATTGTGGAACAAACCAAGGAAACCATTGGTGAAGTAAGTGGCAAAGTAAAGAGCGGAGTAACACGTGTGGTGGAAACAGCACGGGAAAAGCTTCCCTGCTGTTCTGGGGAAGAAACTAATGAGGCTGGTCAGGAGACAACCTAAGAATGAGCTCCATTGAAATAGTTCTGCTGCTAATGGGTGTTTGCCTACTGCTGTTGGTTTTAATGGTAGTGGCTGGGGCATTTTTGTTAGCTCGACTTATCTTTAAATTGAGTTTGGAAGTTAAGGCTTTAAAGACAGCTTTTGATAAAGAATTTTTGCCTGTTATTGATGAGGCTAAGTCCACTCTTGGAAGCTTAAGGGAGTTAATAAATGCATTAAGAAATTCTGTGGGAAATTTGGCGTTTATGTTTATGGTTGGAAAAGGGGCTCCGAAGCTTTTGAAAAGTATAGCAGGAATAAAAATGGGCATGGATGTAGCTCTGAAGCTGTATAAACAGTTTTATAAGAAAAACGATAAGAATACAAATAAAAGTGAAGTCTAAAAACGGAGATTTTAAAAGAGAAAGGGGCAGGTTATTGCCCCTTTCTTTATTTCACTGTAGAAGAAAAATTGGTTTTTAAGTTGGTTATTCTATATAATACAGCAGGGTTTGCTTACTATAATGGAATTTTTGGAGGTGTAGGATTACTAAATAATGAATTCTTTGAAAGTGCCAAAATTTAAGAGGCTTCCCAGACATGTTGGGATTATTCCTGATGGGAATCGGCGGTGGTCCACTGCCAGGGGTCTGCCCAAACATGCAGGATACAAATACGGTATAGCACCTGGCTTAGAACTTTATAGAATTTGCCATGCTCTCGGTATCGAAGAAATGACTTTTTATGGTTTTACACAGGACAATACCAAACGGCCGGCAGAGCAAACCAGGGCTTTTCAAAGGGCATGCGTTGAGGCTGTTGAAAAATTAGCTGAGGAGGATGCGGAGCTTTTGGTAGTGGGGAATACCGATTCCCCTTTATTTCCCAAGGAACTCTTGCCTTACACAAAAAGGGTGAAATTTGGGAGGGGTTCTATGAGGGTTAATTTTTTAGTGAATTACAGTTGGAATTGGGATTTAAGTTATTTTTATAAGAATAACAATGGACAAAAAGGTTCAAATATTGTTGAGCACATAGCCTCGTCGGAAATTTCTAGAATAGATTTGATAGTACGTTGGGGCGGCAGGCGGAGATTGAGCGGTTTCCTCCCAGTGCAGTCTATTTATTCAGATTTTTATGTAGTGGACGAAATGTGGCCTGATTTTAAGCCTGAGCATTTTTTTAGTGCTCTTGAATGGTATCAAACCCAGGATGTTACCCTTGGAGGATGATTTTTATTGTAATAGAATGGGGCTGAAAAATTTTAGAAAGAAAGGTAAGAAAAACGTCGTAGTTCCTTAAAAGGAGATTTTTTGAGGTTCTTGGGACAGTGAAACAAAGGGGGATGGGCAGAAATGAAAAATTTGGGTAAGTTTTTTTTGCGGGGCATATTAATTCTTCTTCCTGTTGCTGTAACGCTTTACATTGTCTTTGGAGTGCTGAGAATTCTTGATAGAGTGGGCAACTTTTTTATTCCTTTTTTTGATTTACCTGGATTGGGCCTGCTTATTTCGGTGTTGATTATTTTATTAATTGGCTATGTGGGTTCTTTTTACATTAGTGAGAAATTAATAGATAAAATTGAAAAGCTTTTTTATAAAGCTCCCATTGTGGGAAAGCTTTATTCAGCAATAAAGGACACCCTAAATTCTTTAATTGGTGAAAAAAGATCTTTCAGCAAGGTTGTTATGATTGAGCTAGAGGGATTTAAGAGCCTTGCTTTTTTAACAAAGGAAGAATGCTTTTTGGAAAATCATTTGGTTGTTTATGTTCCCCTTGCTTTTCAGGTTGCAGGACTTACTTTGATTGTACCAAAGGATAGAGTAAAAGAAGTGGATATGGATCCAGAAACGGCACTGCGCTTTAT
This sequence comes from Clostridia bacterium 41_269, assembly GCA_001508005.1. Classification (GTDB taxonomy): domain Bacteria; phylum Bacillota; class DTU086; order DTU086; family DTU086; genus 41-269. The sequence goes on along the minus strand of LGEZ01000007.1, from coordinate 37,562 downwards.
GATTTCTGCAGGAATTGCTTAAATTTGAATGGGAAAGGAGAGAACCGGAGGGAGGTTTATACATAATGTTCAGGAAATCCCTAGTTTTTATTTTAGCTTTAATATTTATGTTTAGCATATTGATTGAGCCTGCTGAGGCATCATCGGTTCCGATAAAAGTTTTTGAACAGCCGGTCACAGCAGGGGCGGTACATAAGGAGTACCGATGGAAAACAGCGGATGGTCCCGTAGAGATACATGTATTGGAAGTGGATTTAAATAATCCCTACATTGTTTTAGATGTAATACCAGGAGCTGGAAAAATAACAAAGCGCCTAAATGTGTCTGCTATGGCGAGTAATGCAGGAGCTGTAGCAGCGGTTAATGGTGATTTTTTTTAATATTTATGGTGAAGGAGCTCCCATAGGGCCCATGGTGGTAGGGGGTAGAACGGCTGCATCTCCATCAAAAATAGACGGTCTATATGCATTGGGGATAACTCAGGACCGCAGAGCGGTAATTCAGAGTTTTAGTTTGTGGGGTAAGGTAATATCCCCGTCAGGTATGGAATTCCCCATATCTGGTTTGAATAAAAAGCTTACTGGGAACAGAATGGTTCCCACAGCCACTATGATAAGCTCCATCTCTATGATGATATGTGGGGAGGATCTACTAGGGGGAACGATGGATATACAATTCCCACTGAGATTTTGGTTAAAGATAGTAAAGTAGTGGAAATATCTGAAGGTTCATATCTTCCCTATCAGGGTGTCCCTAAAGGGGCATATATTCTACGGGGACACGGAAAAGCAGCTGATTTTTTGATCCAGAATTTTAAAGTTGGAGATAGAATCAGGATTGAATATTCCCTTGAGCCAGCCGGCAGGTGGAGTATGGTCATTGGTGGTCATGCTTTACTTGTGGACGGCGGCAGGGCTATTCCTTATGCTAAAAGCAAGTCTTCTTTAGGTGGACTTAGAGCAAGAACAGCTGTTGGGGTTTCAAAAGATGGAGACAGGGTTTATTTGGTAGGTGTTGAGAAATCTGGTGACAGTGTAGGCTTAGATTTGGATGAACTTTCTTCTTTTATGGCATATATAGGTTCTTGGAGGGCTTTAAATCTTGATGGAGGCGGTTCTACAACTATGGTGGTAAGGCCCCTAGGCGAATTTTCAACGGTAAGGGCCTTTGAACCAGAACAGGGGAGTGAGAGATATGTTCCCAACAGCATAGGTATATTTTCTAAAGCTCCTGCTTCTGAGCTGAAAGGAATTATTTTAGAAGTTAAAAATAAAAATGCCCTTCTTGTGGGGGAAGAGATTGAATATAAAATCAAAGGGTATGACAGGTATTACAACCCTGTAAGTATCAATGATGCTGAAATTTTAGGAGATGGAAAGGTTATAAAAGTTGAAAAAGGAACGGCTGCTGCAGTAAATCCGGGGCAGGGAAGAATCAAGGCTGTAAAGGGAAGCATAGAAGGAAAAACAGAGGTTCGTGTTGTGGGAAGAGATGATATTGATCGGATGGTATTGAAGGGTCCTGTAGGGATTGTTTCTCTTGGGCAGAGCTATGATCTAAAACTTACTTTGACTGCTTTAGGTTCCAACAGAGAGGTTTCTCCCAGTTTAGTTCAATGGGAATTTTACGGTTTTGAAGGTGAGGTTTCTGAAGGTCGATTAATTGTTAAAAAGTTTTATAAGCCTTGGGGATATGTAGTTGCCCGTTATCAGCATTTCAGCGCTCCTCTGCTTCTTAAATTTTCCCAAGACATTACAGAAGAACCGAGCAGAAAAGAGATCAGCCTGCTGTTATAATAGGGGGGAGAATTCTTTTGCCTCTTAGAGCTATTGGTGAAGCTTTAAATTTAGAGGTTCAATGGGATGGAGGAACTAAAAGCATTATTCTCAAACAAAAGTAGGAACGACAATGGATTTTACAGTTCTTTAATTGAAGCCATTAATTAATTTACAGCAGTATTCCACCGGCAGAGTGATATAATATTAGATAATATGCAGATGTTTTTATCAGGGGATTAATTATGGACAGAATTATATTTTTGGGAACTGGTGGCGCAAGAAATGTAATGACCACTCAGGTTCTATCTACTGGGGGTTTTATACTGGAAATAAAAAACACGATGCTGAGCGTTGATCCAGGACCTGGGGCAGTTCTTCGTGCTGCACAGGAAAAAGTTAACATAAACAAGCTGGATGGGGTTTTGATTTCTCATCGTCACCTGGATCACTGTAGTGATGTTAATGTTATGATTGAAGCCATGACAGGGGGAGGTTATAAAAGAAAAGGGGTAGTTTTTGCTCCAAAGCAGGCGCTGTATGATGATCCTGTGATATTAAATTATCTCAGAAATTATGTGGAAAGAATCCAACCCATTGAAGGGCTAAAGCCTTACAGCTGTCGAAATTTAAAATTTAAAACTTCAATTCCCCATAAACACGGAGATGCTGAAACTTATGGGTTTATTTTTTATGGCAGTAATTACTCTCTTTCTTATATTCCTGATACTAGATATTTTAGGGAGCTTGCAGAATTTTATAAAAGCAGCATATGCATAATATCTACCTTAATGCTCCATAGGAATAAAAACATTGATCATCTATCTGTACCTGATGTTATCTGTCTTATTGAAGAAATTAAACCCCAGGTGGCTGTATTAACCCATTTTGGCATGCAGATTTATAAAGAAGGAGTGGATAAAGTAGCAGATAAAATTTCCCAAGCTGTGGGAATAAGGGTGATAGCAGCTAAGGACGGTATGGTTATTCATCTTCAGGAACTTTTGGCTGGTGTTAATTGAGTTGTCACTAACTGCATCATTTAAGCTTTTTCAGAAGCTTTTTGGGACTTAGAGGTAGTTTTTAGGCCGTTAGCTGGGGCGGCCTTTTTTGTTTGCACCGCTGGGGCATATATAATACAATTAGATATGGGCGTAAGGGGGTAAATTTTATTAAATGAAAAGAAATTTAAAAATAAAGTTAGTTGCTGTGGACCTGGACGGAACTCTTTTGGATAATGATGGGAAGATATCTCCCAGGGTAAAGGAAGCTGTACGTAAGGTTAGAGAAAAGGGAGTAGAAGTTACCCTAGCCACAGGAAGAACTTTCCTTTCAGCAAAACCCTTTGCTGAAGAGTTGGGATTAAATCTTCCTTTGATAACCTATATGGGGGCTTTAGTTAAATATTCTGATTCCCAGAGAACCCTTTATGAACGCAGAGTACCGTCGGGTCTTGCCCAGGAAGTTATTAAAGCTACTAGGAAACGGGGATATCCTATTAATTTTTATGTTGATGATTGTGTACTTGTGGAAGAACTTGCTCCTCAAAATATTGAATATGCTAGAAAATATAATGTAGTAGTTAAAGAAATTGGAGATCTTTCCAATGTTTCTAATATTTCTCCCATAAAACTCCTGATCATAAATGAAAACGAAGAAGAAATGAATAAGTTTGAAAAGGAGTGCAGGGAATTATTTGGAAAATATCTCCATATTACTAAATCCATGCCCGAGTTTCTGGAGTTTTCTCATCCAGAAGCAACCAAAGCAAGGGGATTAGAAGCAGTGGCTGAACATCTGGGATTGAAAAAGGATGAAATTATGGCCATTGGTGATAGTTATAATGATCTGGAAATGCTGGAGTATGCTGGACTAGCTGTGGTAATGGGCAATGCCAGAGAAGATATTAAAAGATACGCGGATTATATTACTGCGACCAATGAAGATGACGGTGTTGCTGAAGCGCTGGAAAAATTTATCTTAAAGAAGGAAGCGGGGATCTAAATGCATTTAGTAGCAGATCTTCATTTACATACAGTGGCTAGCGGTCATGGTTACAGCACTGTTAATGAATATGTAAGAGCTGCTAAAAGGAAAGGTTAAAAAATGATTGCTATAACTGATCATGGGCCTGCCCTTCCTGGCGGTCCTGATCTTTCATATTTCGGTTATCTGTATATACTGCCCAAAATAGAAGAAGATGTTCAAATTTTAGTTGGGGTTGAAGCTAATATCTTGGATACAAAGGGAAGCCTGGATATGCCGGAGCGTTATCTTGAAAAACTTGATATTGTGCTAGCAGGTTTCCATGCGCCCTGCTATGAAGATAGAGGTATTGTAGAAAATACTGAGGCTATGATAAATGTCATCAAAAATCCCCTTGTTGATGTTATAGTACATCCTGGAAATCCTGCTTTTCCCATTGATATTAAAGAAGTTATATCCGCTGCAAAGGAATATGGATGCCTTTTAGAAATCAACAACACGTCTTTATCAGGTGGAGCCAGAAAAGGGAGTAGAAGCAACTGTTTTGCCATTGCTAAAGCGCTGGCAGAAGAAAAGATGCTTCTATGTACTGGGAGTGATGCTCATTATGTGGATCGGTTGGGTTCCTTTGATGAGGCTTTAAAACTTTTAAAAGAAGCGGGGGTTACAGAGGAGCAGGTACTTAATACTTCTACTGATAAAGTGATAAGTTACCTGAAGAGCAGAGGAAAGCTTAAGAGATTTCATCAGGATAAATAAAAACAGCAGTGGGGGTTTAAGGATTTTTATTATTTTATTTTTATATGTTTTTGAGGTGAGAAAAATGAACCGAAGAGGGGATTTTAAGCTTGTAATTATTACGGGACTTTCTGGAGCAGGCAAAACTTCTGCATTGAGAAGCCTTGAAGATCTGGGTTATTTTTGTGTGGATAATCTGCCCCCAAATCTCTTATCTAAATTTGCAGAGCTTTTTGCTAATTCAGAACAGCAGATCAAAAAAATTGCCCTCGTTATGGATGTGCGCGGTGGGCATTTTTTTAACACTTTTTTTGATTCTTTAAAATATCTTGAACAGGAAGGATATAAATATGAGATTCTATTTCTTGAAGCTTCTGATGAAACACTGATTAGAAGGTTCAAGCAGACAAGGAGAAAACATCCCCTTTCTCGGGAAGGCAGCATATTAGAGGGTATAATTGAAGAAAGAAAACTTTTATACGATATAAGGGGTATAGCAACCAAAATTATTGACACTTCTGATTTAACGCCGGTACAGCTGAAGGAACAGCTAAGAGATCTCATTGATGAAAAAAGCGGCCGTTCCCTTTTAATTACTGTTATGTCTTTTGGATTTAAATATGGGCTTCCCCTTGATTCTGACTTAGTTTTGGATGTGCGTTTTTTACCCAATCCTCACTATGCCGAGAATTTAAGATCTAAGACAGGAGAAGATGCAGAAGTAGAAAATTATGTAATGCGTTTTCCTGAAACACGAAGCTTTATAAATAAGCTGAGCGATTTGCTTTTATTCTTGCTTCCCTACTATGTGAAAGAGGGTAAAAGCCATCTAGTAGTGTCCATAGGGTGTACAGGAGGGAAGCACCGTTCTGTTGCTCTTTCAAGAAAAGTGGGGGAAATATTGAGCAGCGAGGGATATAAGGTTTCTGTTAGGCACAGGGATATTGACAGAGAGTAGGAGAAATAACGGAGGAATTTTTATGAAAGTACTGCGCTGGCTGATACCAGGGCTGGGCGTTAAACGCTGGCTGTTTCTTTCTGCAGTGGGTGTTATTTTGGCTTTTTGGGGGTTTTGTCTATTATTTCCTTTAGAAACGCTAGAATTTTATATGTTTGGCATTTTAAATCATTTGGACAGAAACAAAGCTGCATTAGCTGGAATCCTGATGATCTGCTTGGGTTTTGGCTTTTTTTTATTGGGTTTTAAAAAAAGCATTGGTTCAATTTTTGCTGCAGTGGCACCGGATAAAAAAGGAGATTATTTTTTTAACAGAGTTTATTATAAAAGATATTTAGAAAGAGGTCCCAAAATTACTGCCATTGGTGGGGGAACAGGGCTCTCGGTTCTTTTAAGGGGGATCAAGGAATATACATCAAATATTACTGCCGTAGTAACGGTTACAGATGACGGCGGCAACTCTGGCATATTAAGGGGGGACTTTGATATTTTACCCCCTGGAGATATACGGGATTGTCTTGTGGCGCTGGCAGATACAGAAAGCAGCATGCGTCAGCTGTTTGATTATCGCTTTGATAAGGGACAGGGTCTTAAAGGGCACAGCCTGGGAAATCTTCTGCTTACTGCCATGAGTGAGATGAAGGGGGATTTTTACAGTGCAGTACAGGAAATGGCAAAGGTTTTAGCTGTGAGAGGACGGGTTGTTCCTTCTACACTGTCCAAAGTAACTTTAGGGGCTGTTATGGAAAACGGTAGTATTATATATGGGGAAACGAATATTTCAAATTCTAGGGAAAAAATAGAACGCATTTTTTTAATTCCAAAGGAGTGCAGTGCCTTAGAGGAGGCTGTAAATTCAATAATAGATGCAGATGCTGTTATCCTTGGCCCAGGAAGCCTGTATACCAGTATAATTCCAAATCTTTTGGTCAAGGGTATAGCTGAAGCTCTTATAAAAACTAAAGCTGTGGTTTTTTATGTTTGTAATATTATGACACAGCCGGGAGAGACAGATGGATATGATGCTGGTGATCACCTTGAAGCCGTAATAAAGCATGTGGGTTCAAATATTGTTGATTTTGTTATAGTAAACAGCCAAAATGTTTCTGAGAGTTTATTGCAAAAATACCTTGAAGAAAATTCACATCCCGTTGCTCCAGCTCGAGATAAATTAGAAAAAATGGGTGTAAAAGTTATTGAAGCACCTTTAGTAGATAACTGTCATCACATTCGTCATGATTCTTTAAAACTAGCCGAAATTATAATGAAATATATTCCCTATTCTAATGGAATAAATATAATACCCCTTCTCTAGCAGATACTAGAGAGGGGTGATAAATAACTATGAGCAGAAAATGGTCTTTAAATGCAGTTATAATTTTTGTACTTTTTGTGCTAATTGTTGCAGCTGTAGTTGCTTCTGGTGATCCCGAAATGACTGTTCCAAGAAAAAAGCCCTTTAATGCTCCTCCTATTGATCCAGAACTGCAGGATACGGGGACGGCAATTGAAAGAAGGGTTGAGAGAATGAATGGTGTTCTTGATGCCAGTGTTTTGGTTTTAAGCAGAACTGCTTTAGTTGCCCTTGAACTTAAGGAACCCATGCCTCCTGAAGAAATAGATAAAATAAAAAGGGAAACTGCTGACTACGCAAAGGGCTTTTCCAATATTGATGAAGTTTTAGTTACAGCAGATCCCAATATTGTTGCAGAAATAAAGGATATTCTTAGAGGAGAAGCTCCCCTGGAAAGCTTAGAAGATATTTATAAAAAAATACGCGGTGAGATGTAAAAAAGGAAAATGTAAGAAAATATTGACAATTTGCTGATCTTTTTTATCATTAGATTTCAGCAGGTTTCCTCTAATAGATGGGGGAGGAGGTCAAGGATATGGAGAGAAGTTCTCAAAGGGAAACACGAAGCTTTGGGGCGGAGGTTCAACAGCTTTTAAATATTGTAGTTAATTCTCTTTATACCGATAGAGAAATTTTTGTAAGGGAGCTCATTTCCAACGCTTCTGATGCACTGGAAAAACTGCGCTATTTGAAGATAACTCAGAAGAATATTGCTGATGGAGAGCTGCCTTTAGAAATAAAAATAGATTTGAATAAAAATGAAGGTACCTTTGTTATATCTGATACTGGGGTTGGAATGACGAAGGAAGAGCTCATAGAAAACTTAGGGACCATTGCCTATTCAGGTTCAAAAAAGTTTGTTGAACACTTGGTTCAAGGAAATGAGAGAGATGTAAATTTAATAGGTCAGTTTGGTGTAGGTTTTTATTCGGCTTTTATGGTAGCTGACAGAGTAGAAGTTTATACCCGTTCTTATAAACAAGGAGAAGAAGGATGGATATGGTCTTCCTGCGGAGCAGGAACTTATACCATTGAAAAAGCAGAGGGAATTACAAGGGGAACGAAAGTGGTTCTTTATTTAAAAGAAGATGCTCAGGAGTTTGCGGATCAAAACAAAATAAAAGAAATTATTAAAAAATATTCCAGTTTTGTTCCTTTTCCCATTTTTGTCAACGGGGAAAGGGTTAATACTATAAAGGCTTTATGGACAAAAAACAAAAATGAGATAACCAAGGAAGAGTACGCAGAGTTTTATAAGTATATAGCCAATGCTTATGATGATCCCTTGATGACTTTTCATTTTACTTCTGATGTACCCATTTCCATCAGCGCAATTCTTTTTGTACCGGAAGAAAATTTTGAGCGTTTTGGACTGGGCAGGCTTGAGCCAGGGGTTAATCTTTACAGCCAAAAAATACTTATACAGCAGAAATGTGAAGATATACTGCCCAAATGGCTTCGTTTCTTAAAAGGTGTGGTTGACAGCGAAGAAATCCCATTAAATATTTCTAGGGAGAGCTTTCAGGGGAGTGCCCTTGCTGCGCGACTTAAAAAGGTTATCACAGGCAGGTTTTTGAAATTTTTAAAGGAACAGGCAGAAAAAGATGAAAATAAATATAGTGAATTTTGGAAAAAATTTGGTTCTTTTATTAGAGAAGGTGCTGCAACGGATGGGGATTTTAGAGACGATCTGTTGGAACTGATGCGTTTTCAATCTTCCAAACTAGAGCCAGATAAACTAACTTCCTTAAAAGATTATGTAGGAAGAATGAAAGAGGAACAGAAGGTTATTTATTATCTAAATACTCCATCAAGGGATATGGCCGATTCCAGTCCTTACATGGAGGCTTTTCGCAGGCAGGATTTGGAGGTATTGTATACTGACGATGCAGCAGATGATTATATTTTTAATCTTATAGGGGATTATAAGGGGAAAAAAATTATTTCTATTGATCAGGAAAATTTGGAGCTTCCAGGACCCCTTGGAGAGAAAAGTAAAGATGAAGTTTTTCCAAAAGATGAAATGGAAGATTTCAAGAAATGGTTAAAAGGGATTTTAGGGGATAAGGTTTCCATTATAAGAGAATCGAAAAGGCTTGTGGAAAGCCCGGCAGTGGTGCTTAATCCTGAGGGATTCACTGGAGGACTGCAAAGGGCAGTACAGGCTATTAATCGGGAATTAGGTATGAAGAGCCTCAAAATACTTGAAATTAATTTTAATCACAGTCTTATAAAAAATTTAAATATCTTAAGAAATAAAGACGAACAGTTTGCAGAAAAAATTGCTGAACAGTTATTTGATAACGCTCTGTTAGCAGCGGGATTTTTAGTGGATACATCAACTATGGTAAACCGAATATCTGAAATTCTTGAAAAAGCAGTCACTTCAATAATTATTGATTAATCATGAAAAAAATTAAAATGCTTTTATATTATGAGGCTTACTGCCATATCCTGCGCAGATTGAGGATATGCTGAATGTAACCCCAAAGGGATATGGGAGAAATTATTATTTGGTAAATGAGCATATATGATATAAGTCCCAGAAGATTTTTTCTTATCTTAAGATTAAGAATGCTGAAGATTCTTTTCTGAAAGCTGAGCATTACAAATGATACCAAAATGTTTAAGGGCATAACTAAAAGGGTATAGGGTCCCACAATATAATATTTCCCAAAGCATGCCAGTATTAAACCGGGAACCCAAACTAATGTATAAAAAAGATCAATGAATGGGATAATTAGGTCTACTGCAGTTAAAAACTTTTTTAAATATGTAGGCTGCTTCCATGGTTGAACGGTTCTAATTCCTTCGAACATTCCCCTTGCCCAACGGCTTCTATGCCTTATAAAATGCCTCCTGTTTTTGGGAACCACAGTGAAGGCTACTGCTGTGGGTTCAAAATAGACTCTATATCCTGCGTGCATGAGCTTCCATGTAAGCACAATATCTTCTCCTATGGCGTCAGGCCACATTCCTGCCTGACGTACAGCTTCAGTTTTATACAGGCTGAAGGCTCCCTGGGCTACTAATGTTCCTTGAAACAAACCTTGAATTCTTTTAATTGATGCAATGCCTAGGAAATAATCCCAATCCTGAATTTTTGTCCAGAAATTATCCCTGCTGTTTCTCACAAGCACATGTCCTGCAACAGCTCCAACATCTGAAGGTGAGCTTAATAGACGTGCAACTATATTTTTAACTGCAAGGGAATGAAGGATTGTATCTGCATCTAGGGTGATAAAAAGAGATGTATCTATTTCCGAAAAACCCCTGTTCAATGCAAAGTTTTTGCCCTTTTTATTTTCTTTTAAAATTTTTAAATTGATTCTATATTTTTCTGCAGCTGAACGTGCAGCATCTGCAGTATTATCTGTTGAAGCATTATCAACAATGATGACCGATATTGGTCCCGAGTATTTTTGGAGAGCAACATACTTTAAAGTTGTTTCAATATTTGATTCTTCGTTGTGAGCAGCAATTAAAATTGTTATGGGAACATCAGGTTCTGAAATTTTAAAAGGCGGTTGCCTGTCAATCAGCATTGACATTACTAAAAAGGCGACAAGATAGCCCGGAGCATATGCAATAAAAGTAATTATCGTAAGGGCTGGGAAAAAAACCAATTTCTATTAAAAAAAGAAAATTTTTCAATGGAGGGGCATTAAAAATGAAGAATTTTGCTAATGCCTTTTTGTTAAAAAACAAATCATTTAGCAAAAAATCATTTAGTAAAAAAATATTTTTATCTGTTTTTGTTTTATTTTTATTAACAGCATCTTTTCTGCTGGTTTCTTGCGGTGCTTCTCAAGATGACACATCAAATTTAACAAATGAAAGGGGAAAAGTTCAGGAAAGCAGTCTAAATGAAGCGCCTTCTGATAGTGCAGACAGTTCTGCTGATGCCGAAAAAAAGAAGGATTTGCAAATAGAGGATGCAGTTCCTGAAGGATTTGTTAAAGCTTATGTTTCAGAAGTAATTGATGGGGATACCATTGTAATTGCATTAAATGGTAGAGAAGAGAAGGTAAGGCTTATAGGGGTTGATACCCCAGAAAGTACAATTAGACATGAACCCTATGGCAAAGAGGCTTCGAACTACACAAAATCAAAGCTTTTAGGAAGAACCATTTATTTGGAGAAAGATGTAAGTGAAAGGGATAAATACGGACGCCTCCTCCGCTATGTTTGGCTGGAGGTTCCCCAAAATAACAGTGAAAGCGAGATTAGGAATAAAATGTTCAATGCAATTTTGCTTTTAGGAGGTTATGCTCAGACAGCCACCTTTCCTCCTGATGTTAAGTACACTGATTATTTTGTCAAATTTCAGCGGGAAGCTCAAAAAAACAGAAAGGGTTTCTGGGGAAATGCAGTACTACAGAATTCTTCGATGAGAGAGACATCTTATATTGGAAATATGAGATCAAAAAAATTTCATCGCCCTGACTGTATATGGGCTAAAAAGATCAGCCCCTCAAATAGGGTGAATTTTAAAAGTAGAAATGAAGCGCTGAGTTCTGGATATGTTCCCTGTAAGGTATGCAGACCATAATACATTGTATATAGAAAACTTTGATGATATGATAAGGTAAAGCTGTCGGAGAAGGGATAAATTAATGGGGAGGCTTAATAATTTATGAGGAAAGGTTGGCTATGGTTTGGAGTTCTTCTTGCTGCATTTCTGTTTGCAGCATGTCCTGTGGTTGAGGTGCAGGCTGAGGATTTAAAAGCTGATACAGAGCTTACCAGAGGGGAATTTGCTGGCATGCTTGCTGAAAAAGCGGGGATAAAAGCCGAAAAAATTCTCCCTGCAGAACTTCTTAAGCAGAAGGGGATAGTTAAAGGTTATCCAGGTGGAGAGCTTTTTTTAGATCGCAGCATCACCCGTGCAGAAGCAGCTGCAATGGTTGTAAGGACTCTGGGACTTGAGGATGAGGTTTTGTTTTCTCTGACTTCAAAAGAACAGAGGGAGTGGGCATATGCTTTCTGTTCCTGGCTGGAGCGCTACGGCTTAATAGAGGGAGATCCCTTTGGGGTGATGACCCGAGAAGAGGGCAGTGCTTTTTTAGACAGGATATTTACATCAGATCCCGAAGCCCTTTCAATAATGGAAAAAGCAAAGGAAAAATTAAAAGAAATTAATGATATGAGCAGCACAATCAACGCTAAAATAAAAATAGTTCCTCAAACTGAGGCTGAGGAGACGGGAATACTTTATGATATTGAAGTAAATATGGAAATAAATCAGGAAATTGTGATGCCCGATAAAGTTCATCAGAAAATAACAGTGGAAGCTGATGTTCCCGGTGCTGATAAAGCCAAATTTATATCTGAAATGTATTATATAGGAGATAAAGTATATGCTAAGATACCCAATGAAGAAAGTGGAGAAATGCAGTGGTATCGCTACCCTGAAGGGATATATCCAGATTTAAATAAAGTTATAAGTGACAATTCCTATTCTGTACCTCCTGAACTTGAAAAGTACATACGCTATCGCATGATGGGAAAAACAACAATAAATGGGGAGGAAGTTTACCAACTAGCATGTTACGGGTCCATTAAAGATTTTAATGAATTCATAGAGACTGTTTATCCACAGCTGGGGATGGATCAACAGCTGATGAAGCTGTGGGAAGATTCAGTTGGGTTAATGGAAAATATTTCATTATGGGGATTTCAGAATATAGGCGCTGTGGATTTTTCAGATAAAGGTGGCGAGCTGCTGTTTGTTATTACCTTTACCCCAGAATTTAAAGGAGAAGCTGTTCCTATCAAAAGAATTCAAATGAATATAAAAGTTGAGGATCTGAAATATAATCAGAATTTAACCATAGAACTGCCTGAAGAGGCTGTAAATGCTCAAGTATTGTCCATAGAAAGGGAATAAATATAATAATAAAAAATCCCCATGGAATTTCCATGGGGACTTTTTAATTTTCATTCTCATATTTAACTTATCCTGATACTTTTATTTCGGCATAGGATTCCCACAGCCCATGAATGTTGCAGTACTCAACGGCATGTATGGTTGCTGATTTATTGAGTTTCATTGCAACAGTTACTTTGGGTTCTGCAATGGTGGGTCCTAAGTCAAAAGTTGCCACATGAACGGGCTCTTTATTTTCTTCTTTGACAAATACCTGAATCCATTTTATATGGTGTTCCCAAGTATTTGGATGGGGCACTTCTTCTCCAATGGCTATTTTTATTTCGAAAATTTCACCTGCGGTGACTTCTTCAGGGCAGTAAATTACAGGTACGTGCTTTTCTTTTCCTTCATCTTTTTTGGTATGCAGATAGTTTGCCAGACTGTTTTTATTTGGCTTGTTCATATTGAGGAGTCCTCCTTAAATTTCCACAAAGTTTCCTTTGTCAACTTTGCATACAGGGCATACCCAATCATCGGGAAGGTTTTCAAAAGAAGTGCCGGGCTCAATTCCGTTGTCAGGATCTCCTACCTCGGGATCGTAAATGTAACCGCAGATTGTACATTCCCATTTACTCATCAACAAAACCCCTTTCTTTTTTTGAAAATTATACCATACAAGCTTTTAACTTAATAGTATTTTTTACTAATTTTTTATTAATAATTAAACTTATTATTATTCAGTATTTTTATCATTTTTATGCTTATTATTTAAAAAATAAAAAAGGCACTTCAGTTTAAAGTGCCTTTCAGACTGTAGACAAACCCTCTTAAGTAAATCTTAGTAGGTCTCTGTTGCGGTTTGCGAAACGACTTAACGAGCACTGGCTAACAGCTCTTGGCGAAGCGTAAGGCAAAACCGGGAGGCGCGAATAGGAGGTGAGCACCAGCCCCAACTGAGATAGGACGTCGAATTTGGGACGGTCCGGTTTTGTCTTTAAGCTTTGCTTAGAGATGTCCAGTGTGAGTTCAGGAGTAAGAAAATTGCAGCAGAGACCCTTTGTCAACAAACTGAAAGGCCCTACAGTTTAGAGTGCCTTTTTTATTTTTCTGTGCCGTTTCTTATCTTACTGCATAAACAAAAGCCTGCTGAATACAGTCTGCTAAATCCCCTGCTTCTAAACAGTCACCTATGGGTATTACTTGAGGAGCCGTGCCCATAAGTTTTTCCACAGCTTCCTTATTAGGCTTCCTTCCTAGGGCTACTACCAGGTTGTCCATTGGGAGAATTGTTTTGTTGAATTCCCTGTCTATTATTACTGCTCCTTCATCTGTTACGCTGTCCAATGCAGTGCCTGTTAAAATTTTTACGTTTTGTTCAGCCATCATTTCTTTTAAAGTCATTTGAGTTAATGGCTCCACATCGTAGGCTATGGTATCAAGTTTTTCAACCACAGTAACTTCTTTTCCCTGTTTTGCAAGCATGAGGGCTGTTTCACATCCCAAAAGTCCTCCTCCTGCCACTACAATCTTTTGTCCTACTTCCTGTCTTCCAGCATAAACCTCAATTCCTGAAACAACATTGGGTCTATCTGAACCTGGAAAATCAGGAATAAAATCCCTTGATCCTGTGGCTACAAAAACTATATCGGGAGAGATTTCTTGAACCAATTCAGGTGTAACTTCAGTATGGAGCCTTATTTCGATATTATCCGTGTGGTAAACCATATATTTCAGATAGTTAAGAAGCCTTTTTATATCGTATTTGTAATCCGGGACCACTACATCTTTAAGGAGACCTCCCAATTCTCCTTCTTTTTCACAGAGGATTACGCTGTGTCCCCTTTTAGCTGAAATGATAGCTGCTTCCATTCCACAGGGACCTCCTCCTACAACGAGAACTTTAGAGGGTTTTTGAACTGGAGGTATTTCAGCGTAATCTACTTCTCTGCCGCACTGGGGGTTTGTGGCACAGCGTATGGTCCATCCTTTGAAGAAGCGGTTTATGCAACCTTCATTGCACCTAATGCAAGGACGTATTTCGTCCAGTTTACCAGCTTTTGCTTTGTTCGGCAGATGGGGATCTGCAATAAGTGCTCTTCCCATAGCTACGAAGTCAGCTTTACCCTGCTCTATTAGCCAGTTTGCGTGTTCAGGCTCAGAAATTGCCCCCACAGCTATAACAGGTATATTGACTGCTTTTTTGATTTCCTCTGCTAAATATGTAAAATATCCGTGTTTAAAGTAAATAGGAGGAACAAATCTGTGAATGCTTGCAAAGTTGCCGCAGGATACATGAATACAGTCTACCCCTGCCTCTTCGAGCATCTGGGCAAATCGAACGGTTTCCTCAAGAGTTAATCCGCCTTTGACGAATTCGTCGGCACTAAGACGATAAAGCAGAGGGAAATTTTTTCCCACTGTGGAACGCACTCGATCAACTGTTTCCAAAGGCATTCTAGCCCTACCCTCAAGGTCTCCTCCATACATATCATTTCGTCGGTTGCTGAAGGGAGAAAGAAATTGACATAATAGGTAGCCGTGGGCTCCGTGGAGTTCAACACCGTCAAAACCAGCCATTTTAGTTCTTCTTGCTGCTTTTGCAAAGGAATCGATTATCTCCTGGATTTTTTCCTGATCCAGTTCTCGCACCCAATTGGGTCGTCCCAAGGCTGCGCTGGTCATGGGGTCTGGAATCGCAGAAGGTGCCACAGGATCCATACCCATTTTGCTTGGATCCGTCTGTCTACCTCCATGGGCTATCTGAAGAATGGCTTTTGCACCGTAGCTCTGGATGGCTTCCGCTAGTTCGTTTAACCCTTTAATATGGTGGTCGCTCTGCACTCCCAGCTGACAGATTGCGGCTCTGCTTTCAAATTCATCTATGTAGGAATATTCTACTATTATGGTTCCCACTCCACCCTTTGCTCTTTCAGCATAGTAAGCTATAAGTTCCTTTGTCACTTCTCCGTTTACGGTGGACAGCCTTGAGCTCATAGGAGGCATAACTAGGCGGTTTTTTACTTCCATATTTCCAATTTTCCCGGGTTGAAAAAGATAATCAAAAGCCATTGATGTCTACCTCCCTGCTGAAATGATTTTGGTTAGTTTTATATTACCCCAAAAAAATTTTTTTCTGCATAAAAAACGACAAAATTTAGAATTTATGGTCAAATATTTATCAAAAAATTTTTATTCATTGTCAGTTGGCAGATAGATTTTGGTATATAATTGGGAAAAAATCTTTTTATATTATTGGGAGAGTGATAAGGTGATCAACTTTGAAAAAATTGAAGGGGAATTTATTCCCAGCGGTGATGGAAAATGTGCTGAAGCTAAGGGAGGTATGGTTTCCACGGCTTTTCCCGAAGCTACTGAAGCTGGGATCAGAATGCTGAAAAGAGGCGGAAATGCTGTTGATGCTGCATGTGCTGCTGCCTTTGCCCTAGCTGTTTGCGAACCTCAAGCAAGCGGATTGGGAGGCCAGACAATGGCTTTGGTTCACTATAGAGGTAAAACTTTTGCAGTGGATGGTTCTTCAAGGGCTCCTTCCCTGGCCCATCCTGATGTCCTGAAAAAAGAAGATCTGCAGATAGGATATCTTGCTGCAACGGTGCCCAGCACTCCTGCTGTTCTGAATTATCTCTATTTTCATTACGGTACCCTAAGACGGGAAGAAATCTTGGAACCAGCAATTCAGATTGCTGCTGAAGGCTACAGAACAACCGAACTACAAAGCCTGCTTCAAAAAAATGAGTTGGAGCGTTTTTTTGAAGTGCCGTCTCGTTCTGGTGCTAAATATTTTTTGAAAAACGGAAAGGAACCTTATGAGCCGGGAGAATTGTTTGTGCAAAAAGACTTAGCTGAGCTTTTAAAGAGGCTTTCCCGTAAAGGGATAAAGGAGTTTTATCAAGGTGAAGTAGCAAGACAGATAGATGCTGATATGAGGAAGAATGGAGGCCTAATAAGATATGATGATCTGGCATTGATTCCTTGGCCCATTGAAAGAAAAGTGATAAAGAGGAGGTACCGTGAACTCACTGTTGCTACCATGCCTCCTCCAGGGGCAGGAAGGACTCTTCTGCTGCTTTTGAGGATGCTGGAGTTCATTCCTTCTGAAATACTTACAGAGAAATCTTTAAAAAGTTATCACCTATTAGCTGAGCTGATGCGAAAGGCTTATAGGGAGAGCATGGAGCGTCCTTATGATCCGAACTTCTTTCCTCAGGTTAAGAGAAAAGTTCTGCTTCAGAAATCTTTTGCCAGAGAATTGGCAGCTTCAGTTGCTGAAGAGATAGATTCTTCACTGCCCATAACGCAGTCGGCTGACGAGCTGTTGGATCATGATACTACTCATCTAGCAGTAATGGACAGGTGGGGAAATGCTGTAAGCTTAACCCAGTCCATCGAAAAGGTATATGGTTCCCATGCTGCTGCGGAAGGTCTCGGCTTTCTGTACAATAATTACATGATGGACTTTGTATATGAAGATCCTTCCCATCCTTATTATTTAAGGCCTAATGCTGTTCCCTGGAGCTCAGCCTGTCCCACAATCATCTTTCATAGAGGAAAACCCTGGATGGCTGTAGGCAGTCCTGGAAGTGAAAGGATCTTTTCAACCATTGCCCAGTTTCTAATTCATATTGTTGAAGAAGGGGTGGATATGGGTGAAGCTATGAGGCGCCCTAGACTTCACTGCTCCTTGGGAGGTCTTATAAGCATAGAAGCAGATAGATTTCCCGAAGATATTATCGAGGGACTTAAAGCCAAAGGTTATCGAATTGATAAAAGAAGCACCTATTCATATTATTTAGGATGCGTGCAGGCTGTGCTCCGAAGGCATAAAAGAAAAGGATTTCAAGGTGTTGCGGATATACGCGGGGACGGCACTGCAGGTGGACCAGACTAACCGTTAGTTTTTCATAAAGGGGTGTATTTTGTGCTTACAGGTATGGAGACAGAGCTTAAACTGCGTATTCTGAATCCTGGCATGGCAGATAAAATAATTTCTGATGAAATATTAAGAAATTTATTTTTAGATCAGCCTGTTGAGAGGGAGTTTGAAACTAGGCATTATGATACATCCCAAGGTACTCTTATGAATGCTGGTTTGGCATTTAGAGTTAGAAGAGAAGGAGAAAATTTTACAGCATGTGTGAAAGGGAAAGGATTTTCTCTAGGGGGACTTCACAGCCGTTTGGAATATTCAGTTCCTGTTAAAGGGTTTAATCCAGATATTAGTGTTTTTGCCGAAACTCCCATATTTAATGTGCTGCAGCAGGCTGTGGGAGAAGAAAAACTCACAAATCTTTTTTCCATACGTTTTAAAAGGATTTCTGCTTTTCTAAATGTAAGGGGTACTATCATTGAATTGGCACTGGATAAAGGAGAAATAGTTGCTGGAAATAAAAGGGAGGAGATTTGCGAGCTGGAGCTGGAACTGAAATCCGGATCTGCGGGAGAGATATTTAAATTGGGGGCGGCTCTTGCAGAAAAATATCCCCTTATGATGGAAACCCGAAGTAAATTTAAACGGGGGCTTGACTTATTGGATTTTGAAATCAGATGGAAGGAAGAGCCTCCTAATTTTGAAATTAAAGCTGAGGTTTCAATGTTAGAAGGTTTTTTTAATACCCTTATGCATTTATTTTTTAGGTTTGTTAAAACGCAGGAAGATTTTTTACTCTCTCCGGATTCCTTTAAAAAGGAGCTTTTTTTGGGAAATGAACTGGAAAGATTGAAATCGTTTCTGCTTTTTGCAGATTCCCTTGTAGAAAGTGAAGATGACAGCAGAGCTTTGGGGTATATAAACAAATTGGAAGTTTTTCTGTATCCAATTTTGGAGCTTCAAGGGCTAAGAAACATATGGAAAAAATTTGCAAATGATAGCTGTAGAACCAAAGAAATGAATGCGGTGGATGAGCTTTTGAGAAAAGATTATGAGTATAAGAAAGATTTAATATACAGAAAATTAGCTGAGGGGCAAGCTACGCCGCATATTCTTAATTTTTTTGGATGGCTTTTCGACCTTTATGAAAAAAAGGGTTCTGAAGAAAAGTTCAGCTGTGTTTGGGGTGATTATATATGCAAAAGAGCAGATTATATAATGAGATGTACAGCTGACCTTTTTTCGGATATAAAAACTGAGTCTTTAAGCTGGTATTTAGTGGAAAAACTGCGCTGTGAAATCAGAAGTTATTTTTACAGCTTAGAAATTGTTTCCAAATTCTTGGATAAAGAAAAAAAGAAAGCTGTGCAAATTCTGAAAATGCTTTACCTTAATTTAGATTTTATGTACTACTTAAAGGGCATTTCTCTTTTTCTCCAAAAACATATACAGAATAATAAGGAAATGCCCCTTTGGAACATGTTCCATGAATGGAACAAGAAGAAAAAACATGAAGCTGAAAGGATTGTCCTTAGTTGTTTGAAAAAGCTGAACAGTTTTTCTTTTTAAAGTAAAGCCTATTCACCGAATCTCTGGCGTACTTTACCCAGATAGGGACTGATACTTTTAGTGCTGCTTAATTTTCTTCTTTCCATAAGCATATTAAAGCGCAGCATCTTTTCATTGAGCTTCTTTTTTAATTGGGAACTTTCTTCATTATCACTGCAGAATTTTAAAAGGTCTTTAATGCTGGCTATTTCCTTTTTGAGCTGTATTTCTTCAGGGAGTACCCCGGCATTCTTTAAAACTAAATAAGCAGATCTAAGTTCTTCAGGAATGCGTGATAGATCTTCCACTTTAATGGGCTTTCCTTTTCCCGGCAGATTGTCAAATTCACCGTTGCTGATAGCTTCCCTAATTTTATTTTCAGCTATGAGTTCCACTATATCCAAAATAAAAGAACCTCCTTAAGCGCTCTGCGGGAATTACCCTGCAGACTTTTTTGATAAGTGGCTTTTTTTATCTTAACATACCTTCGGTGATGGCTTTTATTTTCCTTTAAGAATTTTTTTGGAATACAGGAATTCCAAATGCAAAAAAAAGACCATAACTGTATAATTTTTTTTTTTAACATTTCAGCAATAAATTTGCTATAATTTATAATAAAAATTACGCGAATGGAAAAAATATTAGTGAATACATCCTATCCCTTCGTGGGCTGGAGCAGCACAACCAGAATAGAGGCGGTTTTTTACCCGCCTCTCTTTCTTTTGGCAAAGCATATTCCTTGGAGGTTTAAATATGCAGCCCCAACTGTTATCATGGAAAGAGTCTTTAAAAAAATTAAATGAAGATTTAATGAAGTTCGAAAAATGGCTGTTTTTAACAACTTCAGGGGTTTTGTTTTCAGAAAAACCTGCTGAATTAGTTATGTTTAGAGAAAAACGGTTTGGTATAAAATTAGATGTTCAGCTTGAAAGGGCTCGGTATTTAGGAATGCTTTGGGGGTTGGGTTTTTTTGAAGTATACAGGGATAATAGGGGCGTAAGGGCGATTATTTACAACCATTCCAGGGTAAATGGAGCTTTAAAAAAAATTAAGAACATGCCCTTTTTTATAAAAGTTGGCTATGGAGAAAATCTGACTGCTGAACAGTTTTTTGGGAAATTAAGGGCAAAATGGGAACAAAGTGGGCGGATTCCCCATGAAATTGCTGTGGTACTTGGATATCCTATTAAGGATATAGTTGGCTACCTCAAAATGACGTCTATAGAATACAGGGGTACCTGTGGCTGGAAGATGTATGGCAATTTGGAACAGTCAATGAGGATTAAAAGAAAGTATGATAGGGCAAAGGAGATTGCACTGAAATTTCTGCAGGAAAGCTGATTTACAGATAAAAAATTAATTAATATTAAGAAAATTTAAGCAGGTCAAGGAGGAACAGGCATAGTGGAGGATTATTTTCAGGAAATTTTAAACAGCAAAATTTCTCTAACGGCGCATATGGGTGTAAAGGTTAAAAAAATAGATTCTGCTGAAACTATTCTGTGGGCACCCCTTTTGCCCAATAAAAACCACAAGGAAACGGCTTTTGGGGGTTCCCTTGCTTCTACCGCTATGCTGTGCGGCTGGTGTTTGCTTATGTTTTTTCTTTTAAAAAGAAATTTAGATTCTTCCAGAGTGGTTCTTGCAGATACCCATATAAAATTTCTTGCCCCTGTTGAAGAAGATTTTCAGGCTGTGTGCAGACCTTCAGAAGATAATTTAAAAAAATTTTACGAAAAATTGATCACCAGAGGAAAAGCATCCATTAATCTGGAGGTTTCCATTTTCAGCAGCGGAAAAGAAGCGGTTAAAATGTCAGGGGTTTATGTGGCTGTTTTAGGGGGTTTTGGTCCGTAATACTGGTAATAATCCACCCTAATATCTCCATTATAAAGTTTTCTTTTTTTTGTAGCTTTTCTTCCAAAAAGTTTTTCAAAGTTTCTGTGAGAAGTTAGAATGTAGTAAGACCAGGTATCCAGTTTTTTAAAAAATCTTCCCATTTCCTTGTATAGTTTTTCCACTTCTTTTTTACTGCCAAGACGTTCTCCATAAGGGGGATTGCAGATAATTTTCCCGTATTTTTTCTTTGAACTAAGCTGATTTAAAGAACGCTGCTCAAAACTTATTTGATTTCCTACCATTGCTTTTAAAGCATTCGATTGAGCAATTTTTATGGCTTCAGCATCAGCATCGTAGCCTGCTATATCCAGCTTTTTACTGAGATTAATTTTTTCTTTGGCTTCCATTCGGCATTTTTCCCACAATTTTTTAGGTATTTGGGGCCAGTTTTCGGCTGCAAAGTTTCTGTTTATACCAGGAGCTATGTTTAATCCTATTAGCGCTGCTTCAATAGGTATGGTTCCCGAGCCGCAGAAAGGATCAATTAAGGGTATTTCAGGTTCCCATTTTGATAAAATTACAAGACCTGCAGCAAGGGTTTCTTTTATTTGGAGCATGGGTGTTTATTTTTCTGTAACCTCTTTTGTGAAGCCCTGGTCCGCTTGTGTCAATGGTTATGGTTGCCCTGTCTTTCAAAAGGGCAACTTCAATTTTATACAAAGGGCCTGTTTCTTCAAACCATGAACGCTTGTATTTTTTTTCAAACTTTCAACCACAGCTTTTTTTACTATTGACTGGCAGTGAGGAACGCTGAAAAGTGTTGATTTTACAGATTTACCTTCAACTGGAAAAGCAGCATTTTCTGGAAGTATATAAGCCCACGGGAGGGCTTTTGTTTTTTCGAAAAGTTCTTCAAAGGTTTTTGCTTCAAATTCTCCCACCAATAAACGCACTCTGTCTGAAGTGCGGAGCCAAAGGTTTAATCTGCATATGGCTTCTAGGTCTGCAGTAAGGGCTATCTTTCCATTGTCAACTTTTAAGTTTTCATACCCTAAGCTTCGTATTTCTTGGGCTACTATAGATTCCATTCCGAATGTTGATGTTGCAATTAACTGGACTTTTTCCATTTGGGTTTCCTCCAAAATTAGCTGCTAAGCTTTTTCCATAGGATTTGCTGTATTTCCTTTTTTAATTTTTTATTTTTTTGTTTCCTTAAAAAGGGGGAAAAAGCTTATTATTGAGAATTATTAAAGATAAAATAAAAAAAATGCAAGATAAGCAGAGGAGAGATGGACATTGAAAATAGCAGTGTTAGGTGCAGGTGCCATTGGATCTGTTTTTGGGGGTTTTTTAGCTAAAGCTGGCCACGATGTTACCCTTTTGGGCAGAAGCTGGCATATGGATGCCATAAATAGTCATGGCCTGAGAATTGAAGGAATATGGGGAGAACATTTAATTACCAATTTAAAGACTGCGGATCGTGAAAGCATGCTTCAGTCTGGTTATGAGCTGATATTAATTACAGTAAAATCCTATGATACAGAAAAAATGGCTTCCCTTAGTGCAGAGCTTATGGATGATCAGGGGATTGCTGTTTCGCTGCAGAATGGGCTGGGAAATAGAGAAATATTGGAAAAGGAAATAGGCAGAGAGAGGTGTGCCTTGGGTAGGGTAATTTTTGGGGCGGAAATTACTTCCCCAGGCAGGGTTAGGGTAACTGTATGTGCTGATGATGTGGTTTTAGGACCTATAAAAGGAAGCTATCCAGAGGTAAGTATAAAAAAGATTAAAAGTGCTGCAGCTGCTATTAATGAATCAGGGATTCCCTGCCGCTACAGTGATGATGTTGAGAAATATATTTGGGCTAAGGTTTTATACAACTGTGCTCTTAATCCTTTGGGAGCACTTTTGGGAGTTGATTATGGTTCCCTTGGGGACAGTCCTTACACAAGAAAAATTATGGATGAAGTTATAAAGGAGATCTTTTCTGTAGCTGATGCATTGGGAGTGGATCTTTTCTGGACCAGAGCTGAAGATTATATAAAAGAATTTTATGATACTCTTCTTCCTCCCACAAGGGATCATAGGCCTTCAATGCTTCAGGATATAGAGAGAGGACGAAGGACAGAAATTGATTATTTAAATGGAAAGATCGTTGAGTACGGCATTAGAACAGGAGTTAAAACACCTTTTAACCGCTGTATAGCTGATTTAGTTAGATTTCTGGAGATGAAAAATAAAAAAAACAAATAGAAATTGGCCGGATAATGTAAAGAAGGATTGGGAAAAAAGCTTTATGAAATCTTCTGTCTTACCGAAATTTTTAGTAGGAGGAAAAACTGGAGTGAAGGCCTTTGGTAGAGAAAATACCAGAATTTTTACATGTATTTTTGGGAAAAAATATTCAGAATGAAAAAACAGCTGTTGTTGTAAGACCAGGACAGTTTATCCATGGAAAAGTGCTTCAAATCGATGGTTCAAAGGCAGTGCTTTTAATAAATGGTGTAAATATATCAGCTGAATTAAAAATTTCTGCTTCTGTAGGGGAGCGTTTGCTTCTTTATGTTGAGGAACAAAAACCTGATGGTACGTTGGTTCTTAAGAAAATTAGTACTGAAACTGCTGGGAAGATAATTGAAGGAAAAGCAGAAGCACTGCTTAATCATTTAGGGATTAAAGCCAGCAGGCTTAATATACTGCTCGTTGAAAAAATGCTTCAGAGAGGAATTTCTTTTTCTGCTTCGGATTTATCAGTGCTTGAGGCTTTTATGGGCAGCAATTCTCTAACTGAAGAACATGTGCCTGCGGTTTTATGGCTGTGGAGCAGAAATCTTCCCCTTTCCAAAGAGGCTGTGGAGGCGGTTCACAGCTTCCTTAGTAGGGGACAGGGGGCTGTTGATGAAAAAGCTGCTGTACAGCTCTTAGGGAGCAGTAAGTCTTTTTCAAACGCAGAGAACAGTCTGGGTCATCTTATCAGCCTTCTTAAAAATGTTTTCATCAAGGAAGACGAAAACGCGGGGAAAATTGCTCAAAAGTTAAGCAGTCTTGCTGAAAATTTAGGGCTTAATCATGAGCGGGAAATTTTTGAGCTTGCTCTTTTGGATAAAAGGGGAGCATTCAAGACGGGAAACTATGCAGAGGCTGAAAATTTAGTTAATGGAAAAGAAGCTGTTAAGACTTTTTCTTTAAAGGGGGAAATACTCCGCATCCTTCACGCTTCTTTGGCAGGTAAAGAAGAAGGGAAAGCAGTTTCAGGAGAATTTTTTAAAGAAATTTTTAATAATATTACAGCACTTCAGCTCCTTAATCTTTCTGAACAGCAGGACAGTGATGGATTTAACCTTTTTCTTCAGGGATGGGTTTATAGTTTTGAGGGAAAAATATCCCCCTTTTTTCTAAAATTGAAAAGATTTAACATTGAAGAGGAGAAAAAAGGAGACTTTTCCTGTCAGGTACTTTTTTTCATTACCAAAAAATATTTGGGAGAAGTAATGTGCCGCTTGGTTTTAGAAAAAGGGCATTTGACCTGTTCCTTTACAGTGGAACAGGAAAAATACAAAGAAATAATTGACAGTAATGTTGCAATTTTGGAAAGTAAGCTTAAGGATTTACCCTGGAAATTAATAATTTATAATACTAGGGTTAGCTCCCAAGAGTTAAGGGAAAATTTTGATAAGGAAATACTGGAGGCAGGATCTATAAGAAACAGCAGTCTTGATACTAGAGTTTAGGAGTGATTATCATTGTCGCAAAAAAGAAAAAATACGGGTATTAAATATGCTGCCGCTCTAAAATACAAGCAGGGTGAAGATGATGCTCCTCGGGTGATAGCTTTAGGTAAGGGTACCATTGCGCAGAAAATCATTGAAACTGCACAAAAGCACAATATACCCATTCATAAGGATCCCGATTTGGTATATGCTTTAAGCACCCTTGAAATTGGGCAGGAGATACCTCCTGAGATGTATCGTGCAGTGGCAGAAGTTCTCGCCTTTATTGTACACCTTGATAAAAAAGCTGCAGAAAAGATGGGAATAACTTAAGCCTATTATTCTTTTTTTGGGTTCAATATTTATATGGACGTGGACGTTGGGTATACTGTTTTCAATTTCTTTAATTATATGTTTTGTCATTTCGTCAGCTTTCTTCACGGAGATATCAGGATCTGTAATGACGTGAAAGTCCACAAAACGGTATGGACCTGACTTTCTTGTTTTAAGATGATCGAATTGAAGATTATTATTGGTATATTTTTTTAGTATTTGTTCAATAATTTTTTCTTCTTTTTCAGGGAGACTGGAATCTAAAAGGGGATTAAAGGCATTTAAACATAAATTCCAGGCTTCTTTTAATATAAGAAGTGCAACCAATATGGCGGCGATGGGGTCAATTACGGAAAACCCCGTTATTTTTATTAAAATGAGGCCTATTCCAACACCTGCAGAAGTTAAAACATCGGTTTTTAAATGCAGGGCATCAGCTTCAAGAGCAATGGAATCTTCTTCCCTAGCAACTTTATAAAGGATGCTGGACACTATAAGGTTTATTAGAGCTGAAATCATCATCACGCCCACAGCTGCTGCTGTAACATTAAGTTCATGGTGGCCTGATAATTTGTCTACAGCCTCCAATATTATCATAAAAACAGCTACTAAAATTAGCAGTCCTTCGATTAATCCTGAAATATTTTCAATTTTTCCATGACCATAGGGATGTTCTTTATCAGCAGGCTTTGATGACAATTTAACAGAAAATGCTGCAATTATTGATGCTATGAGATCTATTGTAGAATGCATGGCTTCAGATATTATACTTACTGAACCGCTGTAAATTCCAACAATTAGCTTTATTGTTATAAGAATGCTGTTAGAGATAACAGAAAGGACAGCAGTTTTAATTTTTCTATCCAGTTTAATGCTTATCATGATCTTTCACCTTTTCCGTTAAAAAAACTTGCGGGGTAGGGAACCCACAGGTTTTGCCTGCTGCAGAATATATGCTAGGTCATTGATAAAAAGTCCCTGACCGTTATTAACAGCATTATAATTGATTATTTTATCATATGTCAATAATAGGCAAGCTTTAGCTTTAGTTCTGGAATGCTTTAAGGTTGAAAAGGCTTCTGCTTCTAAAATTTAAAACACGGGATGCATTAATTACAGCAATTAGAGCTACACCCACATCTGCAAAAACAGCTTCCCAAAGGGTTGTGCTTCCTGCTGCTCCTAATAAAATAAATCCAATTTTTATTCCCAAAGCCATGAAAATATTTTGAAGAATAATTTTTTTGTAAAATAGGCTATTTTTACTGCTTCCACCAGCTTTGAGGGCGAGCTGCCCATCAAAACTACATCTGCTGCTTCTATGGCTGCATCAGAGGCTGAGCCCTCTACAGCGACTCCAATATCTGCCCGAGCTAAAACGGGAGCATCATTAATTCCGTCCCCTACAAAAACCACATATCCTTTTTCATTTTTCTTTTCTGTTATCAGTTTTTCCATCAATTTTACTTTATCCTGGGGAAGTAGATCAGCATAATATTCATTTATTCCAATTTTTTTTGCTGCTTCTTCTGCTGATTTCTGGCTATCTCCTGTAAGCATAACAATTCTTTTAACACCCAGTTCCTTTAGCTTTTTAATTGTTAATTTGGCGTCTTCTTTTATTTCATCGGAAATATATATTATACCAGCAAAGATTCCATCAATAGCTACATACACCGTGGTATTGGAGTGAGGATTAGATGCAGGCATTGATTTTATTTTTTCTTTTTGCATCAGACCAGCGCTGCCCACAACTACCTTTCTGCCGTTAATTTCTGCTTTCACTCCATATCCAGGGATTTCTCTGTAATTTTTTATTATTTTAGGATCAATGGGATTTGTATTTGTTTCTCTATATCTTTCCAGTATGGATTTTGCTATGGGATGGTTTGAATAGTATTCTGCTGCAGCTGCATAATAGAGCAGTTTATTGGGGCTTAAGTTTAAGGTTTCAATTTTAGAGACTTTAAAAACTCCCCAAGTTAGGGTCCCTGTTTTATCAAAGGCTGCAGTATGAATATTTGTAAGCGCTTCTAAAAAATTGGCCCCTTTAATTAGTATACCTCTTTTTGAGGCGCCTCCAATGCCGCCAAAAAACCCCAGTGGAATTGAAATTACTAAGGCGCAGGGGCAGGAGATCACGAGAAGGGTTAGTGCTCTGTAGAACCAATCTTTAAATGCTGCGCCTTCTATTGTAAGGGGAGGCACAAAAGCAATTATTATGGAAACAAAAACCACTGCGGGAGTATAGTATCTAGAAAATTTTGTTATAAATTTTTCAGTGGATGCTTTGCGCTCCCCAGCTTGCTCCACTAATTTGAGGATTTTAGATGCTGAGGATTCTTCGTATGTTTTTATAACCTTTACTGTTAAAAGGCCGGTACTGTTTACCATCCCTGCCAGAATTTTATCTCCTGGCTTTACCCTTCGGGGTAAAGATTCTCCTGTTAATGCTGAAGTATCAATAAAAGAAGTTCCTTCCACTACTATTCCGTCCAAAGGGATTTTCTCTCCTGGCTTTATAACGATTAAATTACCTTCTGAGACTTCTTGAGGAGGGATGGTTTTTATTCCGTTATCAGTTTTTAAATTTGCATAATCGGGACGAATATCCAACAGATCTTTAATTGAACGCCTGGAACGGTTTACTGCTGCATCCTGAAGAATTTCACCCAAATAATAGAAAAGCATAACGCCCACTGCTTCTGGAAGATGATGGATTAATATTGCTCCTGCTGTGGATAGAGTCATTAAAAAATTCTCATCAAAAACAGCTCTTTTTTTTAATTATGTTTCGCAATGCAGTAAAAATGACTCTATGTCCTGCCAGGAAGTAAGCACTAAGAAAGATAATATATTCAATCCACCAGTGGGATGTTTGGTTAATATAACTTTCTGAGGCAATTCCTATTATAAAAAGAATAAAGGAAAGGATAAAAGCAGCTGCCGCATTAGCATTATGTCCACTGAACATTTTTATTTTTTTTCTAAGAAATGAAAAAGTTTCTAAGCAGGTTTTTTCTGCAGCGGCAGGTAATTCACTGTTTTCAATATTTTCTATTTGGCAGCAGCAGTCAGCAGCTTCTAAGGATATGTCGTTTTTTTTATTTTGTATTTTGAGCAAAAATTATCCTCTCCCTCTTTATAAAATATTTAATGGTGGCTTATATGTTCCAGTCCCTCACGAAAAAGCTTTTCAATATGATCATCGTCTAAGGAATAATAGACTCTTTTCCCTTCCCGTCGGTATTTAATCAGTCTAAGATTTTTTAAAAGCCTTAGCTGATGAGATACTGCAGATTGGGATATGTTTAAAACTGCTTGAAGATCACAGACGCAGAGTTCCTTAATGCTCAAAGCATACATAATTTTTATCCTTGTGGGTTCGGCTAAAGCTTTAAATAAAGAAGAAAGCTTTTCAACATCTTTATCCATCAGCATTCTTTCCTTGACCTTTAACACGGCTTCTTTATTTATAGCTTTAACACTGCATATATCTTCTTTTTTAATAAAACATCACTCCTTATATCAATATATGTACATTTGTTCATATGTTATTTTATTAAAACCTGTTTGTTATATCAATATCTATAAAAAATATAAAAAAGCCGTTTTCCTTTTTGGGAAAACGGCCTAGCAGCTCATTTTTATGCTGCAGTTTCTGCAGCTTCCCTGGCAGAGGGTTATTTCCACAAGAAGGGCATTGCACCTAGGACAGCGCAGGCTTTCCTTAACGTCCTTAATTGTATATCCACATTGAGGACATATAAGCTTTTCAGTATTTTTTTCTATATCTTTCATTTACCTACTCCTTCCAGTTTTTCTTCAAATTTTTCAGTCCTGCTTTTAAAGCGGCTTACAGCAAAAGAGACCATCATCAAAACTATGAAAAAGGCTGCAATGGGATAGTATACAGGCAGAAATTCACCCGTAAGTTTTGAGAGCTTTGAAATAATTCCTCCTGCTAAAAAGGCTATAAAAAGAGAACTCAACCACATGACGAGGGCTTCCTTTTTGCTTCGTTCTTTAAACAACATCATAATTGAAGCTATACATGGAACAAAAAGGGTAATGGTAACCAGGGCTACCAGAGACTGAATTTTATCCAGTTCTAGGCTCATGAGCCCCGCAGCTCCAAAGTCTCGTCTTATTATTCCCATAATAAAAGCAGTTGTTGCTTCTTTAGGAAGTCCAAGCCATCCAACAGTAATGGGTTTAATTAAATTTTGAACCAAATCAAGAAATCCTGTTATTTGGAAAACGCTTATGATAAGAGCTCCCAGAGCAAAGAGCGGTGCTGCTTCTAAAAGAAAATGCAGGGATTTGGTGGCTGTTTTTTTCAGTACATTACCAGCTCGCGGAAACCTTAAAGGAGGAAGATCAATTATTAAATCTGTTGACTTTCCCGGAAGGGCTGCATTTAAAAGAGTTCCTACTGAAGCAAGAATGGAAAAAATTATTAAAATGTATAGAAGAACGTAAGGTGGTCCAAGCCCTGCTAGCATTCCAGCAATTATACCCAGCTGGGCGGAACAAGGAATAGTAAGACCCAGTAAAAATATTGCTATGCGTCTTTCTCTATCAGACCCAAGGATTCTTGTTACAATGGTTGCCATGGTAACGCAGCCGAAACCTAGTATAATGGGTATTACTGCACGACCGTTAAGACCTATGCTTGTCAATATCCTGTCGGTTAATACAGCAATTCTGGGAAGATAACCGGAGTCTTCAAATATGGAGAGCATCAAATAGAAGCCCACCACAAGGGGCATTAACAGACCCAGAAGGTAAATTACAGGCATAGTAAGGAAGCCAAATTCTCCTGCCAGTATATGCCACAGCGGGGAGTTTATGCTGATCCATTTGCTCAACAATTCTGTAATAAAAGGCTGATAATATCCCTGCATTATTGTTTCTTCGGTAAAGCCGACAACTGTTTGTGCAATGAAAACTCCTATAACTTCATACAAGACTGCCATGGATAATAAAAAAATAGGAATTCCTGTATAGGGCCTAATCATTAGACTGCTGAGCTTTGTTTTAAAATCTTCTTCGGATTTATTGTATTTTACCACTTTATCCACAATGGAGTTAACGTGCTTTCGTCTTTTTAAATAAATTTCTTCCTGCATTTTGCCGGGGGGAACCCCATTGCGCTGAGCTATTATGGGGTCTCCTTCAAGAATAAGTAGGGCTTCACCTCGCGAAAAAGTCTGCTTTTCCATTTCTTGAAGCTTTTCTTCGATTCCTGGGGTTGTTATGCCGCGAGATGCATTGAAAATGTTGTTTTTCAGTTCTTCCAGTCCTTTTTTTTCTATAGCTACCATGGGAATTACTTTTACTCCCAACATACTGCTTAAAAGATCAATATTTATGGATAATCCCTGTCTTTCAGCTTCATCCATCATGTTTAAAGCTACTATCACCGGCAGTCCGGTATCTATTATCTGCTGGGTTAGGAATAGATCCCTTTCTAAGTGCAGAGCATTTATAATATTGACAACTATATCTGCCTTAAGAATTATATCCCTTGCTGTGCGTTCTTCATCGTTAAAGGAAGAAATCCCATAAACTCCTGGAGTATCAATTATAACTGCATCATCAGAATATTTTCCGTAGGATATTTCCAGGGTTGTACCTGGATAGTTTGATACATCAACATACATCCCCGTTAGGGCATTGAACAGCACTGACTTTCCACTGTTTGGATTTCCCGCCAGCACTATTTTTTTAACTCCTGGAGGTATATCCAGTTCCATAAAATCGCTGCCTTTTGACATATTCTAACTCCTCCTGCCTCCTGCAGCACGTTTTGTTTATCTTTTTTAATTTGAAACAACAGTGATCTGTCGGGCAAGATTTCGACCCAGAGCAATTTCTTGATTATTTTTTCTAATGATGATAGGACCTAAGGGAATAACTTCCGAACAAGTTACCATTTCTCCTTCGGAGATGCCGAATCGTATAGCCTGAGCCCTAATCTTAGCATCGGGTATGTTTAATATTTTTAGAATTTGTCCCTTTTTAGCCTTGTCAAGGGTCATTAACTCACACTCCCTCTACCTAAATGTCGTTTCTAAAATGTGATTTAGCTCAATGCAAATGAAAACCAATTTCAATTATTATCTTATATACGTCAGTCAAGCTGCGTCAATAAAAATTTTTAAATTTTTAAAAAGAAAAAGTATAATATTATTAATTAAACTCTTTGTTATACAAAAAGAAGGGAGTACAGTATGGAAATGAACAGGAAGACTGTTGAAAGCGTAGTAGATCTTATTGGAAATACACCATTAGTTCGTTTAAAACATTTTAGCGATCCTAAAAGGGGCTTAAATATTTTTGCTAAACTTGAAATGTTCAATCCTGGAGGGAGTGTTAAGGACCGTATTGCGTACAGCATGCTTGAAGCGGCAGAAAAACAGGGGATTCTTAATAAAGATACGGTGATTATCGAACCAACCAGCGGCAACACGGGTATCGGTCTTGCTATGATTGCTGCAGCCAAAGGGTACCGCCTTATTATAACGATGCCTGAAACAATGAGCGTAGAACGGCGTAATCTTTTGAAAATGTATGGTGCTGAAGTTGTTCTTACTCCAGGGGAAGAAGGTATGAGCGGAGCTATACGCAAAGCAGAGGAGCTTTCAAGGCAGATTCCCAATTCGTTTATACCTCAACAGTTTTCAAATCCTGCCAATCCAGAAATTCACAGACGCACCACTGCTGAGGAGATATGGAGAGATACCAGTGGTCAGGTGGATGTTTTTGTTGCAGGAGTTGGTACTGGAGGAACCATAACAGGGGTTGGAGAAATTCTCAAAAAACGCAATCCCCAAGTGCATATAGCTGCAGTGGAGCCCGCAGGATCACCTGTGCTTTCAGGGGGACAGCCGGGTTCCCATAGAATACAGGGCATAGGTGCAGGTTTTATTCCAGAAATTTTAAATATGGAAATTCTTGATGAGATCATAAAGGTAACTGACAAAGAGGCTGTTGAAACTGCTCGTCTGCTGGCAAGAAAAGAAGGTATATTTGCTGGAATTTCATCGGGTGCGGCGCTTCATGCTGCGGTAAAGATTGCCCAAAGGTCAGAAAGTGAAGGGAAGCAGATAGTGGTTCTTCTGCCTGATACCGGCGAAAGATATCTATCTACAGTTCTTGTTGATGGAGTGTAGAAATTTTAAATATTTAAGTACTATGGAAAGGTTTTGAGGAGGTCTGAAATGTCTTTTGTTCCTGCGTATCTTAATTTATCTGAGGAAGAATTGAAGAAGAAAATAAAGCAGGCATATAAATTACAGGAAGAATGCAGATTATGTCCTAGGGAATGTGGAGTTTTAAGGGGAGAGGGAGAAAAAGGAGCCTGTAGAGCAGGAAACAAAGTAAAAATAGCAAGCTATGGCCCCCATTTTGGGGAAGAAAGGCCATTGGTTGGTACAAATGGTTCAGGGACTATATTTTTTTCTCACTGCAACCTAGAATGTGTTTTCTGTCAGAATTATGACATCAGCTGGGCTGGCTGTGGAAAGGAGATATCCATTCATGAACTTGCTGAAATAATGATAAAACTTCAAAATAGGGGCTGCCATAACATAAATTTGGTAACTCCTACCCATTATGTACCCCAAATACTTGAAGCTCTCTATATTGCAAGGGATAAGGGGCTCTGTGTACCTCTGGTTTATAACTGCGGAGGATATGAATCCGTTGAGACTCTAAAAATACTAGATGGAGTTATTGATATTTACATGCCTGATGTTAAGTATGATGACCCTGAAGTTGCTCAAAGGCTGTCAGGAGTTAGGGATTATCCGGAAAGAGTTAAAGAAGCTTTAAAGGAAATGCATCGACAGGTGGGAGAACTTAAGGTTGATAAAAATGGAATTGCAAAAAGAGGTCTTATTATACGTCATTTGGTGCTGCCATGTGACCTTGCGGGAACAGAAAAAATAATGAAATTTATAGCTGAAGAGCTGTCACCCAAAAGTTTTGTAAATATTATGAGGCAGTATTATCCAGCCCATAAAGCAGGAAATTATCCCCCCTTAAACAGAATGGTTACCAGACATGAGTTTGAAAAAGCTGTTGAAGCTGCGGAAAAAGTTGGCATTACTCCTCGTTCATAGTTTTTCTTTTTATAGGAGCAAATTTGTCATAATATGTCCTTATTTTAATTTTTAATGCCAAATTTCTTTTTATTTCGCGTCATTACTGAACAATCCTTTATTTCTAAACAAAAAACTTTAATATACAACGTTATACTTTTTTATTGACAATTTTTCACCCTGTGTGTTATTGTTTTTTACAGATAATCAGCACGGTACTCCGTTTTAAGCTGCTCATTTGAAGCATCGAGCCTAATAGGAGCTCGGTGTGTTACTGAAGCGGAGTGCTGAACAACTGGTCGCTTCTCTGAGCGGCGGGAGCGAGCGGTTTTTTTTTGTGAAATATTTTGTTTTAAAATTCAATGCGGTAATCATACGCTGCTGCAGGGGGAGGGACAGAGCATGAATCGTGTTGAAGCCGAGAAGATTTTTTCTGAAATGATTGATAAGATGAAGCAGAAGACGCCCGTTCCTTTTGTAGCACGGGATGCAGTAAGAGTACTATCGGCGATTCAGGCTGCTTCTGATTTTTGGGAAGTTATACGTCTAAGTCATGTTCCAATGCGGTTTTTGTGTGATTTGTGCATTCAGCTTATAGACGGCGGCTTAGTGGATGCATCTGATGGAAAGCTTAAATTAACAGATAAAGGGAAAGATTTGGTTTCTGCTCTTGAAATAGCTCCAATTAAAGAGGGTATTTGTGAAGCCTGCGAAGGACGGGGTATAGATATTTCAAAATTTTATGGAAGTCTAGGGGAAAAGTTTTCAGAAATATGTAAAGACCGTCCAGAGGCTATACAGGATTATGACCAGGGGTATGTTACAGAAGCAACGTCCCTTGCCTGTGTATCCTTTGCATGGCAGCGGGGAGACATTGAGGGTAAAGAAATTATTATTCTTGGAGATGATGATTTAAAGAGCATAGCCGCCGCACTTACTGGAGCTCCCAAAAGAGTGCTGGCATTGGATATTGATGAAAGGCTCATTAATTTTATAAATGAAGTTGCTGAGCGGGAAGGTCTAAAAAACCTCAAAGCTGTACGACATGATTTGAGAGAACCCCTTCGAGATGAATGGTTAAAATCCTTTGATACCTTTATGTGTGATCCTCCAGAAAGTATTGTTGGGTTAAAGGCTTTTGTGGGGCGCGGCCTTGTATGCCTTAAAGGGCCTGGTAGTGCCGGTTATTTTGGACTTACTCATGTGGAAGCAAGTATGAGTAAATGGGCAAAGGTTCAAAGATTTTTATTGGATAAGGGTGCGGTTATTACAGATCTGCGGGATGATTTCAGCAGCTATGTTAATTGGAATTATATGAAGGAGATGCGTTCCTGGTCATGGCTTCCTACAAAAGTGCTTCCAAATCATCTGTGGTATAGTTCTGCTCTTTATCGGCTGGAGTTGTTAAGAGAAGTTGAAGTAGAGAATCCACAACTTGCGGGCAACATTTTTGATGACGAAGAAGTGGCAACAAACTAAAAATATATTAGAAAATTTAGGAAATGTATTATGAGATAAAAAATAAAAAGTTATTTTAAATATTAATTGAAACAGGCTTATTTTACTATTTATTATTAAACTATTTGGTTGTATTTTGAAGCATCCCAGAAACGAGGTGAATAAATTGTTTGATGTAACAAGATTATATCTTGTAACAGGAAAGGCGGAAGGAGAAACTCCTTTAAATGCTTTTGATAATGCTTTAATTGATGCAGGTATTGGTGATGTAAATCTTATAAAGGTTTCCAGTATTGTGCCCCCTGAAGCTGAAGTGATTTTAGCGAAGCCTGAACTTCCCCGGGGTGCTTTGGTGCCTTGTGTTTATTCTGCCAATACAAGTGCTACGCCCGGCCAACGTATAGCTGCTGCTCTGGCAGTAGGCCTTGCTGAAGATGGTTTTGGTGTAATAATGGAAAGTTCAGGAGAAACTGCAGAAGAAGCGGCTTCCAAAGCTCTTTTTATGGTGGAAGAGGCATTTAAAATTAGGGGACTTAAATTAGTAAAAACTCTTCAAGCAGCTGTGGAGCATGAGATCGTAAAATGCGGAGGAATTGTTGCTGCCTGTGCATATTGGAGATAAGAAAACTTTTTATAACAAAAAAATGGACAAAAACAGGAGGTGGCCCATGAAAAACTTAAATTTGAAGAGCGAATTAAAAAGTGAGTTGCTTCCCCTTGTTCCTCACCGTGCAGTGGGCAAGCATTTAATAGCAGAGTGCTGGGAATGCAACGAACAGATTTTTTCAGTAACTGTTGTTCGCGAAGCATTAAAAGAAGCTGTACAGCGTACTGGAGCAAATCTTTTAAAATTGGTTGTTCACAGTTTTGAGCCTTATGGTGTTAGTGCCATTGCTATAGTATCTGAAAGCCATTTGTTTATCCATACATGGCCTGAAATGAGATATCTTGCATTGGATGTTTTTACCTGCGGGGATACATTTCCCGAAAAGGCTTTAGAAGTAATACGCAGTTATTTTGAACCCCGCAGCTGTAAAATTATTAAGCTGGAACGGGGAGTGTGAATATAGGACGTGGCAAAAAAAGATGATACCTTTTTCGTTGAAGAACAGGTCGAAGGAGTACATCTTTACTTAAAAATTAAGCAGTGGCTGCTGCGGCAAAAAACCCATTATCAAGAATTGGTTGTTGCTGAGACAGAAGACTTGGGACGAATGATGGCATTAGATGGCAAAGTTATGCTGACAGAGGCCGACGAAGCTTATTATCATGAAATGCTTGTACATCCGCTGATGATAATGCTGGATAGCCCCCAAATAATTGCGGTTATTGGGGGAGGAGATGGAGGTACAGTGCGGGAAATACTGCGCCATCCTTCTGTTGAAAAGGTTTTCTGGGTTGAAATAGATGAAGCTGTGGTGGAAGCATCCCGCAGCTTGCTTCCTTCCGTATGTATGGGAGTCTTTGAGGACCCAAGGGTTAATTTGATTATTGCACCGGGAGAAGAATGGCTTGCAGATAAAGAAGATGCTTTTGATGCCCTTATCGTGGATGGGACCGATCCCATTGGCCCAGCCATACCGCTTTTTGAACAGCCATTTTTTGAAATGTGCCGTCGTGTACTCAAACCTCACGGCATGCTATCCATGCAGTGCGGTACGCCTTTTTATTTTCACAATGAGGTAAGGATGGTTAATAAAAATTTAAGCAGTGTTTTTCCTCAGGTAAAGATGTATTTGGGGTATGTCCCTACATATCCTTCTGGATTGTGGGCTTATGCTGTGGCAGGCGAAAAACTAAATGAGCTTAATTTATCCGAAATCAAAAAACGATGTGAGCAGCGGGGTTTGACAGAATGCCGCTATTATTCTCCAGAAGTACATCTTTCAAGCTTTATTCTTCCTCCCTTTGTACAGGAACTATTAAAATATTAAACGGTTTACATTTATTATGATTATGTTGAAATTTGTTGTGCAGCTTAAGCTGCACATTCTGTTAATGGGGGTTTTTTTATGCGGTTTTTAGAAGCTGAACCCCAAAAAACAAATGTCAGTGCAAAAATTGTAATATTTGGTGCACCATTTGAAAATATGTCCAGCTATCGAAAGGGAAGTGCTTTGGGCCCTGCTGCAATACGAAAGGCTTCCCAAAGTATTGAAAGCTACAGTAGAATTTTTAGGAGAGATTTAAAGGATATTAAAATAATTGATGGGGGCGATCTGATTTTAAGAGAAAATCCAGAAGAGGTAATGGAGCAAATAGCACAAAATGCTGAAAAGTATCTAGAAAAGAACCTAAAAATTGTTGTTCTCGGCGGAGATCACAGCATAACTGTAGGCGTAGTAAAAGGTGCCCTTAGTGTTTATCCAGATCTGCAGGGAGTAGTTCTTGATGCCCATTCTGACTGGAGGGAAAGTTATGAAGGAAGCCCCCTTTCTCATGCCTGTACTGTGAGACGTCTTTGGGAAATGCTTGAGGGCAAGGTTTGGGTTGTGGGTGCCCGTTCCTTTTATGGGGCAGAAATGGATGAGGTATATGTTTTGGCAGAAGAATTGTATAAAAATCTAGATCCCCAAAGGCCCATATATATAAGCATAGACCTTGATGTTCTCGATCCCAGCATTTGTCCAGGTGTGGGAAATCCGGAACCTGGGGGAATGAGTTATGGTCAGATAATTGAGATATTTAAAAAGCTTAGGTCTTTTAAAATCATCGGTATGGATGTTGTTGAGCTGCATCCAGCATATGATGCTGCGGAAATTTCTGCAGTGACGGCAGCCAAGTTGGTGCAGGAAGGAATTGCCGCATTTTGGGGCTAAAAAAATCGGCTTATTTAAGCCGATTCAGCTTGTTGGCAAAAAGTCTCTGCTGCAGTTTTCTTACTCCTGAACTCACACTGGACAGCTCTGAGCAAAGGGTTATGGGCAAAACCGGACCGCCCCAAATTCGACGTCCTGTCTCAGTTGGGGCTGGCGCTCACATCCTATTCGCGCCTCCC
>LGEZ01000023.1 GCA_001508005.1 Clostridia bacterium 41_269 | reverse complement strand
TTAATTATTTATCGCCTCGGGAATTTCATGAAGTATTTACCCGGTATTCTGCAAGTTGCTTAACTGTTACGGCTTAATTGTCCAAAATTGGGGGGTCAGTTCGCCTCTGCACGAATATTAGGGAGCAATCCCTATATTCGTGTAAGTTTCTGTCAGTGAACGAGGAAGCCCACCTCTTTAGAGGTGGGAAGAGGTCACGATTTCTTCAAAAGCTTTATTATTAACTCTTGCGGTTACTTCAAGGCTGCTGTTAACGGATTCTATGCTGCTGTTTATTGTTTCTATGGCATTGCTGGTTTCTTTATTTATTGTCTGAAATTGTCTGAATAAGGTACTAATCTGCTATATTTAAAAACTTTTTAACCCTATTCCACAAAATTTCAATTTGTTTTGCCGCTTTCCCGTCGCTCCTTTCCAGTAAAGGTTTTCCTTCGCATAAACAGCTGCTGACTTCGGGGTCATAGGGGATTTCTCCCAAGACAGGTATTAGTAAATCAGCACAGTAGATCCTGATAGCTGTGCTGTTTTCTAAGTTGATATCGTATTTGTTAATGCAGACAGCCGCCTGGACATTAAAGTGCCGGCACAGGTCAAGCACCCGTTTTAGATCATGTATTCCGGATACTGTGGGCTCGGTGATTACCAGGGCAAGGTCTGCACCCGTGAGAGATGATATTACGGGACAGCCTATTCCCGGAGGACCGTCAATAATAATAAGGTTTTTCTTTGTTTTTTCTGCCAGTTCCTTTGCTGTGCGGCGCACGGCAGCCACAAGTTTGCCGGAATTTTCCTGTCCTATCTCCAGCTTTGCGTGTACCATCGGCCCATAGCGGCTTTGGGACACATACCACCAGCCTGAAGTTTCCCTGTGCATTTCTGCTGCTCCCTTGGGGCAGACATGAAAGCACAGGCCGCATCCTTCGCATAAAAGGGGATTAACCTTAAAATCCTTAATGGCCTCAAAGCGGCACAACTCACTGCAGAACCCGCAGTGGGTGCATTTTGAAGCATTGATAAAAGCTGTTTTGGAAGCGGCAAACTCATATTTTTCTTCTATTTTAGGCTCCAGCAGGAGGTGCAGGTTGGAGGCATCAACGTCGCAGTCGGCAAGGACAGCACTGCCGCCGGATAGCACGGCAAAGGACCCCACCACCGTTGTTTTGCCTGTTCCTCCTTTGCCGCTAATTACCAGGAGTTCCTGCACGGTATATCATCTCCTTTATGCTGTGAAATAGATTTTTAAAGGATTTTTTCCAACGGGGATCGGCTTTTACTAAAGGTATCCCTTGGGAATAAAGTTCGGCCGTTTTTCTGTCGTAGGGTATTTTTAGGAGGATGGGAATCTTTTTACTGCGGCAGTAGTTTTCAATGATGCTGCTGTTGTCGCTTATATCCCAACGGTTTATAACAACGCCGGCGGGAATTTCCAATTTCTCGGCCAGATTTACTGCCAAATCCAGATCGTGGAGCCCAAAGGGAGTGGGCTCAGTAATCAGCAGGCAGAAATCACTGCCCAGCAGCGTTGTTACAACCGCACAGGAGGTTCCCGGCGGAGAATCCAATATGGACACCTTCCCATCAGATAGGTATTTTTTGACAGCTCTGATAACAGGCGGTACAAGGGCTTCTCCAGTGTTGATTTTCCCCTGGATGCATTCCACTTCTTCTGAAAAACCATGGGAAAGGATTCCTATCTCTCTTTCCCTTTCCAAAATTGCGTTTTCAGGGCAGAGATAGGCACAGGCTCCGCAGCTGTGGCACAGCTCAGGAAAAACCATCACCATGTCCTTTAGGACGGCGATGGCATTAAAGGAACATATTTCCCCGCAAAGACCGCAGAGGCTGCACTTTTCCTCAACAATATGGGGGATTTTTACGGTGATTTTTTCTTCATTTGTTATTGTGGGATTCATGAAGAGAAATGTATTAGGTTCTTCAACATCACAGTCCAAAAGCTGAATTGGGTACTCATCATTTATGGACAGGGCTAAATTTATGGAAGTGGTTGTTTTACCGGTGCCGCCCTTACCGCTTGCCACTGCTATTTTCATTTTTTCTTTTCCCCAGGGTGATGACTGCAGTCATGATCTTCTCCGCGGCTGCATGTGTTTTCATATACACCGGGCTTTAGTTTTCCTTTGATAAAATTATCAACTGCCCTATCTGCGGGACCGTTAGCTCCCAGCACCACATCAATACCCCGTCTGGAGAAAAGCTCTTGGGCGCGGATGCCCATACCTCCAGCAATGAGACAGTTTACTCCCATATCATGGAGAAATTGGGGCAGAAACCCGGGGGTATGTCCAGGATTGGGTATTACCTTTTTTGAAATTATATTACTGCACTCTATATCATAGATCAGGTATTTCTCGCACCTGCCGAAGTGGGCAGCAATTATCTCTCCATCCACTGCAACTGCAATGCGCATGTTTACTATTCCTCCTTATGCATCACAAATCAACCAAAACAAAATAAGGGCTGCGGCCGAAGCGTTTTTCCATTTCGGCCTCTAAGCCCTTTTTTACTGCAGGAACCGCTGCTTTCACCTACTTTAACTCCTTTCCACTGCCTTAAAATTATTTTAAACTTATGTTCATTATAATTTTTTCATGAACATATGTCAATTATACAGAATTTAAATTTATTTTATGCAGGGAAG
Source organism: Clostridia bacterium 41_269 (assembly GCA_001508005.1). Classification (GTDB taxonomy): domain Bacteria; phylum Bacillota; class DTU086; order DTU086; family DTU086; genus 41-269. Next base: position 27,958 of record LGEZ01000023.1, on the reverse strand, counting down.
ATGTGCTGAAGGCTTTAGTGGGAAAGGAGTTTTTCTGCAAAATCCTTAATTTCTTTTACTGTTTTTTCCTTTTCTTTATCCAAGAAATCAATAAAAAGAACTTTTTTGGCACCTTTTTCTTTTAACCGTTGGATCATTTTATTGATGGCCTCTTTATACCTGTTGCCTCTGTGGGTGGCAAAAACCACAACGGTTTCGGCTTCTGAGAAACTGCCCCATTGGGAAAGAAAGGAATAAAAAGTTGGATGGGGGTTTGCTGCCCAAATGGGACAGCCAATGCATACCACATCGTAATCAGCAGGTGAAATTCCCAGATCTAAAATTTCCGGTTTTCTGCCCATAATCGCATATAAGATTCCTTTGAGCATTCCCAAGGGTCTTTTAAGCTCAATTTTTTTAAGTTCTACCTGATTATTATTTCTGGACAGTTCTTCAGCCAGCTTTTTTGCAGCAAATTCAGTGTTTCCGGTTTTAGAGTAATAAGTAATTAAAATTTTCATTAAAAATTTCCTCCTTATAAAAATTTTATAAAAACAATTTTTGTTTTATTATATCAGACGGTAGTTTTGAGTTCTTATTTCCTGGATAAATGGAGCTAACATCAGAATTTATTGTGGAAAAATTTAGAATTTTTATGAATGGTCTAAAAACTGTTTAAAATTCTTCTCTTCTCTTTTGTTTTTATTTCTGTACTTATATTTCGCTTTGTTTTGCAGGAAATGAAAAATTTTTATAGAAGTTAACTATATGTCAAAAAGTGTACATAAAATTGAGAAATTAGGCAGTATTTGTACTGCTTAATTTTTAATTTTTATTTTTACCTATTATTAAGGTGAAGGGTGATATAATGTACAACTCTAAATTTGCTTCAGAAATGGAAAAACTTGTTTCCCTGTGCTTAAAAAACAATCAAATTGATCCGGAGCTCTATGTCAAGTACAATGTAAAAAAGGGGCTTAGAGATTTATCTGGCAGAGGAGTACTGGTAGGTTTAACGAACATTTCTGAAATTTGTGCGTGGAAAAATGTAAATGGAGAGGAAGTACCCTGTGAAGGGAAGCTCTATTACCGCGGCATCGATGTGGAAGATATAATCAATGGATTCAGTGAAGACAGAAGGTTTGGTTTTGAAGAAGTTTCTTATCTTCTACTCTTTGGCGAGCTTCCTACATATGAACAGCTGGAGACCTTTAACAGCATTTTGGCGGAAAACAGAGATCTACCCAAGAACTTTGTAAGGGACATAATAATGAAAGCGCCAAGCCCTGACATGATGAATATTCTCTCCCGGGGGGTTCTTACTCTTTACTATTATGATCAAAGGGCAAGCGATAATTCCATTGAAAACGTTCTCAGACAGTCTTTGGAGCTTATTGCCAAATTTCCTTTAATTGCGTGCTATGGATATCAAACCTACAGGCATCGTTATCACGGAGACAGTTTATTCATTAATCGTCCTGAAAAAGAACTTTCTACGGCAGAAAATATTCTCCACCTTTTGAGAAAGGACAGCAACTTTACAAAGCTTGAAGCTAGGGTGCTTGATATATCATTAATGCTCCATGCGGATCACGGTGGAGGAAATAATTCAACATTTACCACCCGGGTGGTAACATCTACGGGATCCGATACTTATTCAGTTATTTCTGCGGCTCTTTCTTCCCTTAAAGGGCCAAAGCACGGGGGAGCAAACATTAAAGTTGTGGAAATGTTTGAGGACATGAAGAAGAAAGTAAAAGACTGGAAAGATGATGAGGAGATTATTAAGTACCTTAATGACCTGTTAGAAGGTAAAGCTTATGATGGTGCGGGTCTGATATACGGTATGGGACATGCTGTTTATTCCAAATCAGATCCCAGGGCGGAAATATTCCGCAGCTTTGTAAAATCTTTGGCAGAGGAAAAGGGGTACAGCGAAGAATTTGAACTGTATGCTAAGGTGGAAAAACTTGCGCCCGAAGTAATAAGGAGCAGGAGAAAGATGTTTAAGGGTGTATGCGCCAATGTAGATTTTTACAGCGGGTTTGTATACAGTATGCTTGGTCTTCCTAAGGAACTTTATACTCCTCTCTTTGCCATTGCCCGGATTTCGGGATGGTGTGCTCATAGAATTGAAGAATTGATCGGTGGGGGTAAAATAATTAGACCATCGTATAAGAGCATTGCTCCAAAGCAGGAGTATATTCCTATTGATAAAAGGGGATAGATAATGAGGAAGGAATATCTTTTACGACTGCAGTAAAAGGGCGGTTTTCCCGCCCTTTTTGTTCTTTTTATGCAGCTATGTTTGTTTTATCAATTTTTTTACTAAATTAAATAATTGGTAAATGTGCAGAGGTTTTAATGTATAATTAGTCTGGTGTGTATATATATGTTTATGTTTTTATGAAAATAAAAACAAAATAGCAGCTGGGGAGGGGCGGAAGATGCCCAAAAGGACGGATATCAATAAAATTTTAATTATAGGTTCAGGTCCCATAATTATTGGGCAGGCCTGCGAATTTGATTATTCAGGAACCCAGGCATGTAAAGCCCTTAAGAAGCTGGGATATGAGATTGTTTTGGTAAATTCCAATCCTGCCACAATTATGACGGATCCTGGAATGGCTGATGCAACGTACATTGAACCCCTTAATTTAAAGAGCCTCACCAAAATAATAGCCAAGGAGCGGCCTGATGCTCTTCTTCCCAATTTGGGCGGCCAATCAGCTTTGAACCTATGTGCAGAACTGCATAGAACAGGTGTTTTGGAGAAGTATGGTGTCAAAGTAATTGGGGTACAGGTGGATGCCATTGAGCGGGGTGAGGACCGCCTGGCTTTTAAGAAAACCATGAAACAGCTGGGTATAGAAATGCCCCGCAGTGAGACTGCATACAGCGTTGAAGAAGCAGAACAGATAGCTCAAAAACTGGGCTATCCGGTGGTTATACGCCCTGCCTATACTCTGGGGGGTACCGGAGGGGGTTTGGCATTCAACGTTGAGGAGCTCAGGACTATTGCCAGCAGGGGAATTGCAGCAAGCATGGTAGGCCAGATTCTTGTGGAAGAATCAGTGCTGGGCTGGGAAGAGCTGGAGCTTGAAGTGGTAAGAGATTCAAAGAATCAGATGATCACTGTCTGTTTTATTGAGAATGTAGACCCCATGGGAGTTCATACAGGGGATTCCATATGTGTGGCTCCCATGCTGACCATCAGTGAGGAACTGCAGCAGAGGCTTCAGAAATATGCTTACGCCATAGTTGAAGCAATAGGGGTTATCGGGGGAACCAATGTGCAGTTTGCCCACGATCCCAAGACGGATCGGGTGGTTGTGATTGAAATAAATCCCCGAACTTCTCGATCTTCTGCTCTTGCTTCAAAGGCGACAGGATTTCCCATTGCTTTAGTATCTGCTATGCTTGCCTGCGGTGTCACATTAGATGAAATTCCCTACTGGCGGGATGGAACTCTTGATAAATATACTCCTTCTGGGGATTATGTGGTTGTTAAGCATCCCCGCTGGGCTTTTGAAAAGTTTCCCGGTGCTCAGGATAAACTGGGAACCCAGATGAAAGCTGTGGGAGAAGTTATGAGCATCGGCAAGAACTTTAAAGAGGCTCTTCAGAAAGCTGTTCGTTCCCTTGAAATCGGCCGTTACGGTCTGGGATTCGCAAAGGATTTCAACAGCCGTTCTCTATCTGAGCTTCTTGCTATGCTTGCTGAGCCCACAAGCGAGCGGCTGTTTATTATGTATGAAGCCCTCCGTAAAGGGGCAGATGTGGAACAGCTTTATGAACTTACCCATATAAAGCCCTGGTTCATTGAGCAGATGAAAGAACTGGTAATGCTGGAGGAAGAGATTCTTAAGTACAGGGGAGTGGGAATCCCCGACAATCTGCTTATTAGAGCCAAGAAAGATGGTTTTGCAGACCGCTACCTGGCATCTCTTTTGGATGTTTCAGAAAAGGAGATTAGAGATAGGAGAAAAGCTTTGGGAGTTGTCCAGGAGTGGGAAGCTGTTCCCGTAAGCGGTGTGGAAAATGCCGCGTATTATTACTCAACATATTCTCCTACTCAAGAGATTTCCCATGATGAAGGGGAAAAAGAAAAGGTTATGATACTAGGTGGAGGTCCCAACCGCATAGGCCAGGGGATTGAATTTGATTACTGCTGTGTTCATGCAGCCTTTGCCTTAAGAGAACTGGGTTATGAAACCATAATGGTCAACTGCAACCCTGAAACGGTTTCAACGGATTATGACACTTCTGATAGGCTTTATTTTGAGCCCCTGACGGTGGAAGAAGTTTTGAGCATTTATGAAAGGGAAAAGCCCATCGGAGCCATAGTCCAGTTTGGAGGCCAGACACCCCTAAATATTGCCGGGGAGCTGGCTGAAGCAGGGGTAAAGATTTTGGGGACATCGCCGGAGACCATAGATCTGGCGGAAGACAGGGACCGGTTTAGAAAAATGATGAAGAAGCTTTCCATTCCCATGCCAGAAGCGGGAATGGCCGTTAACATAGAAGAGGCCCTTGAGATTGCCGAACGAATTGGTTATCCCCTAATGGTCCGCCCATCTTATGTTCTTGGAGGGCGGGGAATGGAAGTGGTTTACGATGAGGAAATGCTGCGCCAGTACGTTGCTGCGGCTGTGGGCGTCACTCCGGAAAGGCCCATACTCATTGATAAGTTTCTGGAGAATGCCATTGAAGCCGAGGCGGATGCTGTGGCGGATGGAACTGATGCCTATGTGCCTGCGGTTATGGAGCACATAGAGCTGGCAGGAATTCACTCCGGGGATTCTGCCTGTGTCATACCGCCTGTGAGCATTGCAGAAAAACATGTAAAAACCATTGTGGAATATACCAAAAGAATTGCCCGGGAAATGAATGTGGTGGGTCTTATGAATATTCAGTATGCCATTTACAATGATAAGGTTTATGTGCTTGAGGCAAATCCCAGGGCATCCAGGACCGTGCCTTTGGTTTCTAAGGTATGTGGTGTTTCCATGGCCAAGACCGCAACAAAGATAATGCTGGGAGCCGAAAAGGGTATTAAGTATGGTGGGGAAAAGCTGGTTCCAAAAGTAATACCGCACTTCGGTGTTAAGGAAGCTGTTTTCCCCTTCAATATGTTCCCTGAGGTTGACCCGCTCCTTGGACCTGAAATGCGTTCGACGGGAGAAGTTTTGGGATTGGCTCAGTCTTTTGAGCTGGCATACTTTAAGGCACAGGAAGCCACCCAATCACCCCTTCCCGTTTCGGGAACCGTCCTTATAAGCGTAAATGATTGGGACAAGCCGGCGGTATTGGAGGCGGCAAGAATATTTGAAAGGCTTGGTTTCAGGATAAAGGCAACGGAAGGTACTTACAATTATCTCCAGGAAAAGGGGGTTAAGTGCGAGAAGATAAAGAAGCTCTATGAGGGACGTCCTAACATTGTGGATGAAATAACCAACGGGGAAATAGATCTTGTAATTAATACCCCATCGGGCAAACGGGGTCAGCACGATGATTCCTATATAAGAAAGTCTGCCATTAAAAATAAAGTTCCCTATATAACCACAATAGCAGCTGCCCTTGCCAGCGCCAAGGGAATTGCTGCTTATAGGGAGAACGACTTTAATGAAGGGTGGCTGAAATCCCTTCAGGAGTATCATGAAATGGTCGAATTTTAGGAACTGCATATTATATAGGGGCATGGGGATGAACCTTTCCCTATGCCCCTCTCAGTATTTTTTAGCATATGGTCCTAAACCACTATGATGTCCTTTCCTCCTCCAGTAATGCATTCTCCTCCATGGGGACTTACTATGTAGGTATCCTCAACTCCTACCATACCAATTCCGGCGATGCCCTTTTTGGGTTCCAGAGCAATAACCATATTTTCCTCTAGAGGCTGATCAAATCCCTCAGCAATTACCGGCGGTTCGTCCACATGGAGTCCGATTCCATGGCCCAGAAATTTAACCCTTCTTTTACCGAAGCCCATGAAGTTTTCCATGAAGCCGTTATCCAGATCTCCAATAACTGTGCGGTAAATTTCCGACGGAATAGCATTGGGTTTTAAAAGTTCTGCCAGCCTTTTTTGAATGTCAATGCATTTCCTGTGAATTTGTATCACTTCCATGGGAGGTTCTGCCCCGAAGCTGTAGACCTGTGTTTTGTCGCTGTGGTACCCCCTTACTCCATATGCGATGTCCACAAATACCAGGTCTCCCTTTTTAAGCTTCCTTTCTCTGCTTCCAACAAGGGGTACGGCAGGATACATGCCGTATGCGCCGCCGGGTCCGTCAAAACTGGTTGGATAGAGGGAGCTTTCCCCAAAGCCTATCTGCCCCACTGCTATTTCCGTTTGAAACATATTGAACCTGCATACTCCCTGATGGCCGTGCTTAACCATTTTTTCGTAGATTTCTGCTGTTAGATCTGCTTCGCTCATACCTTCTCTGAGCAGTGAGGGAACCACTTCCATCAAAAATTCATGATGCTTTTTGCCTGATTCCCTTATAAGGCGGATTTCATAGGGGGATTTTACTGCCCTTAGGGAAAGCACTAAAGGATCCAAAGATCCAATGTTTTTGAAAGTGAAGTGTTTTTTCAGCCTGTCCATGATGGCCAAGGTGACAGTTTCCTTTTCCAAAAGTACATATCCCAGGTCTTTTCCTTCCCTTTCAGCTGCATTTCTATAGCTTTCCATGGGATAAATGTGGGGCAGTGGGGATTCATCTAAAGCCCTTTCGTAGCTGCGCCGCACGTAATATGAGACGGTGCCGTCCCTTTTTATAAGGAGCATACCGTCCTGCATGGTACCAGTGAAATAATATTGATTTACCTTACTTAAAATTAAGGCGTTGTCCCATTGGGGGTGAGCTTTGTCCGCAGATCTGCAAAATTTTTTGATACGCTCTTCCAATTCATTTAATTCCAGTTCTTTTTTCATTTTTGTCCTCCCTTTTTGAACCGGTTTATATTTATTTACTATTATACAAAGGATTTCCATGCCTGCAGCCTTTGTCCTGCATATAAAAGATAAACTGAAAGTTTTGTTGGGGGAGCGGAGGAAAAAAAGGGATAATCTGTCGAATTAGAAAATTTGTCTTATAGCCAAAATGCTTTAATTTAGATTATAGTTTTTATAAGTTGGGAAATAGGGGTGGTTAGGGGTATGGGGTTAAATGCTTCAGACATTCTGCTTTTATTTGAGCTTTTTAATGAGACAGCTTTGAAAGAAATTGATGATTTAATTTCTGAAGCAGTGGAAAAACTTGGGAGGATCCTTGAAATAAAAAAGACAGCTGTGCTTCTTAAGGAAAGAGGTGTTTACAGAAGCCTTGGACAGTGGGGTTTTAAGAGCACAGTGGATTTAAAGGAGTTTGCCGAAAAGCCCAGTGTAGGACGCTTTGTTTATTCCTTTTCAGGGAAAACAGAGGGGCTTATTTTTTTTGAAACAGGGAAAAGAATTACTGAAAGGGAAAAAATGATATTGAAAATGGCTGCCCGGCGCATTGAAGAGATTGTTGCATTGAGGCAGAGGGAGCTGGAGCTTATAAAAAATATTTTTGATGCAGTTCCTGTGGGGATGTTCTTAATAAGGAATGGAAGGTTTTGGGTTGTAAATTCCCATTTCGAAAAAATTTCCGGTTATGATCTGGAAGAGCTTTATGAAAAAGAAGCTTTGGAAATTGTTTTTCCAAAGGACAGACCCCTTTTGAAGTACATTGTGGAAAGAATGCTTAAGGGACTGTCTCCCCATCCCTGTGAATTCAGGATTGTAACAAAAGAGGGCAGAATCAAATGGGTGGAGGGACAGGCGGTCCATCTTGTGCATAGAGGGAATAAAATGGTATTGGGCAGCCTTATGGATCTTGCCCATAGGGAGAAATATGTTCAGAAACTGGAACGTATAAAGTCCCGGGATCCCCTTACTGGACTATACAATCGAGCATCCTTTGAAAGTCAGCTTGATTATTTAGGGAAAAAAGGGAAATATCCCATAAGCATAATTGTGGCGGATTTCAACGGACTAAAGGAAATTAATGATAGTATGGGATTTCAGGAAGGAGACAGGCTTTTAACTGCATTTGCAGGACTTTTAAAGAAGATACTTCCTTCTTCTGCATTTTTAGCAAGGGTAGGGGATGATGAGTTTGCGGCTCTTCTGCCCCAAGTGGATGAGGGAACAGGACTTGAGATGGTAAGCCGCTTGCGGATGGCTGTGGAGAAATACAACGATCATTCTAATTCCATTCCTATGAAAATTGCCTTTGGGCTGTCCACAGCCCAAAATAAAGGGGAACTTTTAGGGGATTCTTTTAAGAAAGCCGAAGAGCCGATGACTAAGGAAAAAATATGCTGCGGTTTGAGCTTTAAAAGCAAAACTGTGGATGCCCTTCTCACTGCACTTTCTGAGCATGATTGCTACGCAGAGCAGCACAGCAGGCGTATGCAGCATTTATGCTTTTTCCTTGGGGATAGAGTGGGCCTGTCTCCCAAGCAGAAGGTAGATCTTGCCCTTTTGGCCCAGGTTCATGATGTGGGCAAGGTGGGCATATCTGACAGAATAATTCTTAAGGAAGGACCTCTCACGACAGAGGAATGGGAAATTATGAGGCTTCATCCCGAAAAGGGCTGCCGTATTGCTATGGCTGCACCGGAGCTTGCAGACATAGCCCATCTCATCTTAAAACATCATGAAAGATGGGACGGTAAGGGTTATCCCCTTAAATTAAAAAAGGAAGAGATACCCCTTGAATGCCGTATTTTATCCATAGTGGATGCCTTTGATGCCATGACTTCTGACAGGCCCTATAGAAAATCAATGTCTCCTGAACGGGCTTTGGAAGAAATACGCCGGTGTGCAGGGTCCCAGTTTGATCCTGAAATGGCAGAAATATTTGTAAAAAATATTTCGGAGGATGATTTAGATCCATATTTAAATGATTCTTAAAAAATCCAAGGCCTCCCTTTAATTTTTGGAGGCCTTGGATTAATATTTTATGTTTTATTCATATTGCTTTTTTAGCCTGTCCTCCAGGAGTTCTCCTCCCACACCAACTTCATCAGCATCTGTTTCTTGAAGGTAAACAACAAAGGACGATTTGTCCAGTCCTGTTAGCTCACTGGCTTTCTCTGTGAAAGCCTTAATGAGCTCTCTCTTTTTGTCTTTGTCCAATTCCGGCCCATAGAAGAAAATTGTGGGCATCAATTAATCACCTCCAGTTATAAGTATAGATTTTATAACCTGGTCTGTCAAATTGAGGAAAGGCAAAAGGTCGTTGGAATGTTAAGGAAAAACTTAAGGCACCCGCGGGGTGCCTCATGCCTTTTTGACTGTTATTTAATTAAATAATCTATTTTATGTTCAATATCTTCAAGCTTTTCACGGATTTCATTTACAATGCTTCCCACATTGCTGCAGTCCACTGTACCCACAGTAGCTCCGCATTTGGCACAAAACACAAACATTATTTCATATCGGGACGGTGGGCCTATGGGTTCATATTCCCGCATTTCAAAAAACTCGTGGCCGCATTTTGGGCAGGCAGCAGATGCCATGGGCAGAACCCCCCTTTCACCGTTCTTTTTTTCATTATTCAACGGAAAGGGGACATATTCCTATTAAAATTATGGCAGACAAGCTGTTATCTTTAAGAAAATTTTGGCCACTGCTGCTGTTAAAGCGTCTTAACCCCTGTATTTTTTTGTATCCCTTTCTCTGATTTCTACTCTACGGATTTTCCCGCTTATAGTTTTGGGCAGCTCCTCGACAAACTCAATGATCCGCGGATATTTATAGGGGGCTGTTACCCTTTTGACATGCTTTTGGAGTTCTGCCGCCAGTTCTTTACCTGGAGTGTATCCAGGAGCCAGTACTACTGTTGCCTTAACTATTTGTCCCCGGAGCTCATCGGGAACTCCCGTTACTGCGCATTCCACCACTGCGGGATGCTCCAAAAGGGCACTTTCCACTTCAAAGGGACCGATTCGGTATCCAGAGCTTTTTATTACATCGTCATTTCTTCCAACAAACCAAAAATATCCATCTTCATCCATCCATGCGGTATCTCCAGTTTCATAAATTCCATCATGCCATACTTTTTTTGTTAGCTCATTATCGTTGTAGTAGCCTTTAAACATGCCTAAAGGCAGGCTTTCCGAAGTGCGCACCACAATCTGTCCCACTTTTCCCACATCACAAGGTTTTCCATCTTCATCAATTAATTCAATGTGGTATCCCGGTGCAGGTTTCCCCATGGATCCGGGTTTGGGTTCCATCCATGGGAATGTAGCGATAGCCAGTGTCATCTCTGTTTGACCGTAACCTTCCATAAGGCGTATTCCTGTTTTTTTGTAGAACTGGTGATATACTTCTGGGTTTAAAGGCTCTCCAGCAACTACACAGTATTCCAGATCTTTCAGGTTGAACTGGGACAAATCTTCCTTTATTAGGTAGCGGTACACGGTGGGAGGAGCACAGAAGGTATTTACACCGTGACTGACCATTACACTGAGAAGCTCTGAAGGAACAAAACGTTCATAATCATAGACAAATACGACGCTTCCTGCTATCCACTGCCCATAAATTTTACCCCAGGCAGCTTTTGCCCAGCCTGTGTCAGCCAGGGTGAGGTGAAGACCCCCATCCTTTACATTCTGCCAGTATTTAGCTGTAACTATGTGTCCCAGGGGGTAGGTAAAACTGTGCTGAACCATTTTGGGCTGACCCGTTGTTCCCGAAGTAAAGTAAAGGGGCATAATATCATCGTTTGAAGGCGCTTCTTCACCGGTGGGGCGCTGAAAGTGGGATGAAGCGGTTTCTATTTCCCTGTCGAAGTCAATCCATCCTTTCCTTGATGCTCCCCCAACTACAGCTTTGTAAGCCAGGGAAGGAGAGCTTTCTTCAGCTTTTTCTACACTTTCCATAACCCTGGGGTCAGAGACCGCAACGATCATTTTGATGTTTGCTGCATTGTTGCGGTAAATGATATCCTTGGGGGTAAGGAGATGGGTTGCTGGGATGCATACGGCACCTATTTTGTGCAGGCCCAAAAGGCAGTACCAAAATTCGTAGCGCCTCTTTAGTATAAGCATTACAGGATCGCCTTTTTTGATACCTAGGGATTTAAAGAAATTAGCTGCTTTATTGCTGTATTCTTTCAGGTGGGAAAAAGAAAAAGTCCGGCTTTGGCCGGTTTCATCACACCACACTATGGCTTTCCGCATGGGTTCCCTTTCGGCCCATTCATCCACTACGTCAAAAGCGTAATTGAAGTTTTTAGGTACATTTACTCTGTAATTTTTATAAAAGTCTTCATATGAGCTGAAATTTCCAGAAACGAATTTTTCAAGCATCTTAACACCTCTTCCTCAGATAATAATTGCTAAAAATTTTGCAGCTTTTCCACCCAGTGCCTGCATTCCGTGCTTAATGCTGGAATCATAATACAGGCTGTCCCCTTCGTTAAGGATTATTTCATGGTTTCCTAGAACAACTTTTAATGTTCCTTCCAGAACGTAGTTGAATTCCTGTCCAGGGTGGCTGTTAAAGCTGATGGGCCCGTCTTCAGGCTCCACTGTAACCAAAAAAGGTTCCACCTTTTTGCCGATGAAATTATGGGCAAGGCTTTGATATTTATATTCCTTTCTCCTATCCACAGAAACACCTTGGCCTTTGCGGGTAACGCAGTATGTATGGAGTTTGGGTTCTTCGCCTGTAAGGAGGGTGCTTAGCTCAACGCCGAAGCGCTGGGCAATCATGGAAAGAACGCTTACGGGAATGTCACCTTCGCCGCTCTCATATTCTTTATACTGTTCTTTATCAATACCAAGCTCTTGGGCAAGGGTTTCCCTTGAAACCCCAAAAATTTCCCTAAGCTCCCTTATGCGGCTGGCGATCTGCTTGATTTCATTGTTTACCATAGGGATGGCCCCCTTCCTTTATGCTGAATCCTTTTTTACGGATCCAGCTTAAAATGTTAATACTTATTCCCCCTCTATTCTTTAAAAAAAATTATTTTCCTGCTTCAAAGATCCTTTGATTTAAAATTTGTTAAATATACTTTTAAACACTGCTATAATTAAAAGAACATGATTTAAAGAAAGGGGTTAAGGTTATGAAGATTTTGGTTGTGGGAGGATCTGCGGCGGGCCTTACTGCAGCCAGCACAATAAAGCGGAGAAAACCAGATGCTCAGGTGATCGTTTTTGAAAAATCCGGAGATGTTTCGTACAGTGCGTGTGGAATGCCCTATAACCTTCTGGAAAAGGATAAGCCGGCGGAAAGTTTGTATGCCCTTTCCTTTAAAGAAATTACAGAAGTTCGAGGGATTGACTACAGGCTGCATTCAGAGGTTTTAAGCATCGATCCCCAAAAAGGGCGGGCTGTTGTTTATGATAGGGAGAATTCAAAGGAATATGCAGAAGAGTATGATTTTCTTGTTTATGCTGCAGGGGCTCTGCCCAATAGGCTGCCTTTAAAGGGTTTTGATCAGCACAATGCCTTTTATTTTAAAACCCTTGATGATTTAAGGAGGGTCAAAAAATTTATTTATGAGAAAAAACCCAAAAGGGCATGCCTTATAGGAGCAGGATTTGTTAATCTCGAGCTTTCTGAGATTTTTAAGGAACTGGGGATGGATGTGGTTGTGCTGGAAAAGATGGATAAAATTCTTCCTTCTTTTGAGCCTGAGATAAGGCAGAAAGCAGAGGAATATTTAAAGAAAAAAGGGGTTTTGCTGGAAACCTCCGTTGAGGTGAATTATTTAGATGGAAATGCTGTGGATACTTCCATCGGCAGGATACCCTGCGATTTTGTAATAGCGGCAGTGGGAATAAAACCCAATGCGGAAATTATAAGGGAAGCTGGTGGAGAAATTGGGTATAAAGGAGCTGTTAAGGTTAATAGTTATTTGGAAACCAGCCTGGATAATGTTTTTGCTGCTGGAGACTGTGCAGAGCATTATGTAAGGGTGTTGGACCGCAATCTTTATATGCCTTTGGGCACCACTGCTAATAAACAGGGAAAGATTGTGGGACACAACCTTTCTTTTCCCAACAGCAAAAAACCTTTCTACGGCATAAATCAGACATCGGTATTTAAGATTTTTGACTATACCGTTGGCACCACAGGTCTTTTTTCACAGCAGCTGGAGGAGGAAGGCATTTCCTGGAACAAAAGCGTGGTGGATGTACGCACCAGGGGAGCATATCCTGGGGGTGGAAAGATGAGGGTATGCCTTCTCTTTGAAAAGGGAAGCGGCAGAATTTTGGGATGTCAGATGGTTGGAGAAGATGTGGTAGCTAAAAGACTTGATGTGGCAGCTGCTGCCATGTATGCGGGGCTTACGGTTTTTGAGCTGGCTGAGCTGGATCTTTCCTATGCACCGCCCTATTCTCCTGTTTGGGACCCTCTGCTGGTTGCAGCAAACCAGGCTTTAAAAGCAGTTTAAAGGTATACAGGCATTGATTAGATTTTATGGAAAGGTTTTTTCCTGATACGAAAGTATGGACCTTTGGTTTTTGGGATATGAATAATTGAAAACAGCTGGTAGAAGGAGTACACTTTTAATGTGCTCCTTTTTATTAAGCTGAGATTAACGAATTAATCAATACTATTTTATTTATTTGAAGGTGAAAGTATGGAAAGAGAAAAGGAGAAAATGGAGAGATACTCCTTAGCAGCGTCTACCATGGCATCATTTTTGACAGCTTTTATGGGAAGTTCCATCAATTTGGCTGTTCCCACCATCGGCAGGGTGTTCAACGCAGGGGCTTTGACTATGGGCTGGGTTGTTACCAGCTATATTTTAGCCACTGCTGCTTTTTTAGTGCCCATCGGAAGGATTTCTGATATTGTAGGAAGGAAAAAAATTTTTTCTTTAGGTCTTCTTATATTCAGTATTTCATCTTTTTTGTGCAGTCTTTCCCAGTCCATTGGGATGTTTATATTTTTCAGGGTGCTTCAGGGGCTGGGAAGTGCTATGATTTTTGCTACTTCCATAGCCATTTTAACTTCAGTTTATCTTCCCTGGAAGAGGGGTAGGGTTTTGGGAATAAATGCTGCGGCGGTGTATTTGGGGCTTTCTGCGGGACCTTCCCTTGGGGGCGCTTTAAACTACTATTTTGGATGGGAATCCATCTTTTATATTCCTGCTTTTATGGGCAGTGTTACGGCAGCTTTTACCTTTTTGAAGCTTAAGGGAGAGTGGATTGGAGCAAAGGGAGAGTTTTTTGACGTAACGGGGGCAGTTCTCTACACAGCTGGGCTTGTTCTGTTTATGTACGGGGTTACGAGTATTACTTATTCACCTTGGGCTAAATTCCTCTTGCTGATAGGAGCGGCTAACTTGGGATTCTTTCTGAAATTTGAAAAAAGAGCAGAAATGCCCCTTTTTAATGTTAAACTTTTTAAAAATCCAGCTTTTGCCTTTTCCAACCTTGCAGCTCTCATCAACTACAGCTCTACCTTTGCAGTGGGATATCTTTTGTCACTGTATTTTCAACTGATTCGGGGCTTTACTTCCCAGATGGCGGGATTAATCCTTTTGTTTCAACCTGTAGTTATGGTAATTTTTTCGCCCATTGCGGGAAATCTCTCGGACCGCATCGAGCCGAGAAAAGTGGCTTCCTTAGGAATGGCCGTTACCTCCTTGGCAATTTTTTCTTTCTATTTCATTGATAAGAATTCTCCCCTTTATATGGTTGAAGGAGGACTTGTATTTTTAGGACTGGGATTGGCGCTTTTTTCTTCCCCCAATACCAATGCTGTAATGAGCTCTGTGGAGAAAAAGTATTACGGGGTTGCATCTTCTACCCTTTCCACTATGAGGTTGGTGGGCCAAAGCATCAGTATGGGGCTTGTTACTCTGGTTCTCACCCATTTCGTGGGCAATGTGGAATTTTCTAAGGTTTCCCAGCAGATGCTTCTTAAAAGCTCAAAAGTATGCTTTTTAATGTTTTCTTTCCTCTGTTTTGTTGGAATGTTTGCTTCTCTTGCTAGGGGGACATATATCATGAACATGAAGATGAGGATCAGTGAATTTAATGTATGAAAATTTTATAAAGAATATTTTTAAAAAAATAGTGGCATTATACTTAAAAGACAAAAAGCCTTCAATCTATATCAGGAATGGATAATTAGATATAAGAATTCGCTATAAGGAGGCAGAAATGATGGCTGTAAAGGTCGTTGAAAGTCCTTCAAAATATGTACAGGGTCCCAATGCTATAAAAGAACTGGGAAAGTATACAAAAGAGCTCGGTGAAAAAGCCTTAGTAGTGGTTGATAGGAAGGTTATGTCCCTTTTGGAACGACGTATAAGGGAAGCAGCAGACGGTGTGGAATTTTTGTTTGAATTTTTCAATGGGGAATGTTCCAAAGAAGAAATTGAGCGGTTAAAAAAAATTGGAATTGAGAATGGCTGCAGTGTAATAGTAGGAATTGGCGGAGGGAAAACCCTTGATACAGCAAAGGCAGTAGCATATTTTATGTCGGCTCCTGTGTTAACCGTTCCCACCACAGCGTCGTCCAATGCACCCGTAAATGCTCTCTCTGTGATTTATACTCCCGATGGAAAGTTCGAAGAATACCTTTATCTTCCCAAAAATCCCGATGTTGTTCTTGTGGACAGCAGAATAATTGCTGAAGCTCCGGTCCGCTTCTTGGTTGCAGGTATGGGAGATGCTTTGGCTGCTAAATTTGAGGCAGAAGCTGCATATAGAGGTACTGCTGAAAATATAGCAGGGGGATTTTCCACAGTCACAACCCTTTCTTTATCCCAGGTGTGTTTCGAAACTCTTCTTGAAAATGGCTATGAAGCAAAGCTTGCTGTTGAAGCCAATGCTGTTACCCCAGCTGTAGAAAAAGTAATTGAAGCGAATATACTTTTAAGCGGGAAAACAGGTGGACTTGCTGCCGCCCATTCCATTCACAACGGTTTGACGGAGCTTGAGGAAACTCAAGGTCTTTATCATGGAGAAAAAGTTGCCTTTTCAGTTATTGCCCAGATGGTGATGGAAGATAGAGCATTGGAGGAGATCCAGGAAGTGATTGCCTTCTGCGATTCCCTTGGTCTCCCGGTGACGCTGGAACAGCTGGGTTTGAAGGATGCGGAAAGGGATAAGCTCATGGTGGTTGCTGAAGCAGCCTGCGCAGAAAAGGAAACCATTTATAATATGCCTTTTCCCGTAAATCCGGAAATGGTGTTGGATTCTATGCTAGGTGCTGATGCTCTGGGAAGGGAGTTTTTGTTTTCATAAATTCAGCTTTGAGCAGTTATTATACGGGAAAATTTATAGAGTTTAGCAAAACAGTTTAACAAAACTTACCTAATATTCCTTGTATATAAAACGATAGAAATTTATGGTCTTCTTTGTTTTTTAGAAACATCCACTGTGAGGGATGTTTATTTTTTTATCATAAAGGATGAATCTGATTAAATAACGAAGTTTCCTAAACTATATTTATTTTTGAACTGTTTAGTGCGGTAAAGTAATAAAATAAAACGGGTGGAGGGGGTGAAGCTGTTAAGAAAGGATTATACAGACTTTTGGAGTTTGAAAACAATAAGAGAAAATAGAGAAGGGAGAGTAAACATGGGAAGGCTTGTTAAGCAGAAAAAGTTGGCTTCTGTACTTATAATGCTGCTGTTTACGGCAGTTATCCTTGCCGGCTGTGGTGGAGGCGAACAGGAAGGATCTTCTTCAGGAAGAGAAAAAATTATCCGCATCAGTGAAGCTAATGTTCCCAATATAGACCCAGGAGTGGGTTCTGATTATGCCAGCTCCATTGCACTGGCCAATATTTATGATACCCTTGTATTTCCTGACCATAATGGAGATGTAAAGCCTTGGGTTGCTACTGAATGGGAAATCAGCAGTGACGGATTGACCTGGACTTTTAAATTGAGAAAGGGAGTTAAGTTCCACAACGGTGATGAGCTTACTGCCGATGATGTGGTTTTTTCCATGAAGAGAATGCTGACTATGGGAGAAGGCTTTGCCTATTTATTTACTGAAGTGGTAGATGATGTCAAAGCCCTTGATGATTATACGGTGCAGTTTAAGCTGAAAAAGCCCTTTGGGCCATTTCTTCAGACACTTGTTAGGCTTTATATCCTAAATAAGGATCAGGTTGTGGCCAATTTAGCAGATGGCCCGTATGGTGAAATGGGTGATTACGGAAAAGCATGGCTTATAAATAACGATGCAGGCAGTGGACCTTACATGGTTAAGGAACTTAAAAAGCAGGAATACCTTTATGCTGTGAAATTTGAAGATTACTGGGGAGGCTGGGATAAGGACGCACCTGAGGCCTTTAAGATTATAGGTACCACGTCTCCTTCAACCATCAGAACCCTAATGACCAGAAGGGAACTAGAGATTACTGACCAGTGGCAGACCAAAGAAGCCCTTGAAGCCCTGGACAAGATAGAAGGGGTAGACATCAATGCTGCCTTTACTGGTACCATTTTAAATATCATGCTTAATACCAAAAAGGCACCCACGGATGATGTGCATTTCCGCAGAGCATTAACATACCTGTTTGATTACGATACTGCAGTGAACAATCTTTTCCCAGGATGTAAAAAAACTGTAGGTCCCATTTCTGAAAGTCTGCCGGGCTGTAGCAAAGATCTAAAGCCTTTTGATCAGAATCTTCAAAAAGCAAAAGAGGAACTGGCAAAATCCAAATATGCAGGAAGTCTAGATAAATATCCCGTTGAGCTGGCATGGATAGCAGAAGTACCTGATGAAGAAAAGATTGCCCTTATGCTCCAGTCCAATGCCCAGGAACTGGGAATTAAAGTTGATGTTGTTAAAGTTCCATGGCTGTCCTTTGTGGATCAGATTGCAAAACCTGAGAGCACTCCCAATGCAAGCCTGGTATTTGTTTCACCCCATTATGGAGAAGCAGGATCCATATTGGAGACCCGTTACCATTCTAAGTCTACGGGAACATGGGAGCAGTGCGAGTGGCTGCAGAATAAAGAAATTGATGCACTGATCGAAGATGCCCTCGGTACCATTGATTTTGAAGAGCGTCTGGCAAAATATGATGTTATCCAGAAAAAAATTGTGGATCTGGCTCCCACAATTTGGGCCTTTGATCAGGCTGAGAAGCGGGCATATCAGGCAGATTACATTGTATGGCCTGCTGCTGAAAGGATTAAGAAGGGCGAACCTGTAACTCCGGTTATGGGGTATATGTACTATTTCCATGATTTTAAAGTGTATCCTGACAAAGTTCCCCATTAATTTATGAATTTTGTTGGTAGTGGGCTTCCCCAGTTTCCCAGAAGGATGGGGAAGCCTCCCCGGATTTTTCTTGAGTTTATGCCGGAGACGCGAATGGGGTGGTTATATGAAACTCAGCTCTTATGTGATAAAGAGACTCCTTTATTCAATTTTTGTGCTTGTGGGGCTTTCCATTGTTATTTTTGTTATTGCCCGGGTTGTTCCTGGGGATCCAGCGAGGTTGGCTTTGGGCCCAAGGGCTCCCCAATTTGCTGTGGATGCATTAAGGGAAGAGATGCATCTGGATAAATCTCTTCCTGTTCAGTATTTCTACTGGATTAAAGGTGTTGTTACAGGAAATTTTGGCAAATCATTGGTTACAAAACGCAATGTTATGGAGGATATTGCTGAATTTCTTCCTGCAACATTGGAATTGGTACTGATGTCGGCGTTATTTGTGGTAGTCTTTTCCATTTTGTTTGGTGCCCTAGCTGCTCGATATAAGGACAGCTGGGTGGACAGCCTAATACGGGTAATGGCATACACAGGAGTTGCTGTACCTTCCTTTGTTCTTGCGGTGATTTTTCTGCTCTTATTTGGATATATATGGCCGGTTATTCCAGTACTGGGACGTCTCAGTGCGGGCATTCAACCCCCTCCTACTATAACAGGTTTAATTACCGTTGACAGCCTTTTGACTGGGAGAATGGATGTTTTCTTTGATGCAATAAATCATCTTATACTGCCGGCTCTGGCTTTAGCTGTGGGTCCTTTGTTTCAGGAGGCAAGGATAGTGCGCTCTGCCATGACAGAGAACATGGGTAAGGATTATCTCGCTGCAGCGGTGGGTTTCGGCATCCCTGATCACGTGATTACGGGCAAGTATCTTCTTAAACCATCATTAATCCCAGCAGTGTCGGTAATGGGGCTGGATATTGCGTCCTTAATGAGCAACGCTTTTTTGGTGGAAGTGATTTTCGACTGGCCGGGAATTTCCCGCTATGGGATGGAAGCTATGCTGCGGAAGGATCTCAACGCCATTTCTGCTGTCATCATTGTTTTTGGCTTAATATTCGTGGTGGTTAATATTATAGTGGACCTAATAGTGGCCTATTTAGATCCGCGGATTCGGTTAGGAGGAAGAAGCTCATGAATGTAAGGGTACAGTCAAAACAAGGAGTACCTGCCCTTTCTTTTTCTGCCAGGGTAAAGTCAGGGGTAAAAAAGAACTGGTACAAATTTTCCCGAAATAAGCTGTCTGTTGTGGGCCTTATTATTGTGCTTCTTATTGTGGGAGCAGCTGTACTTGCTCCTGTGATTGCGCCATATCCCCATCATGCAGGAAAATTTGTGGACTATGCCAATGCTGGAACTGCTCCCTGCGCAAAGTATTGGTTTGGTACGGATAATTTCGGCAGGGATATTTTTTCCAGAATAATTTTTGCTTTCCGGGGGGCCCTCTATATGGCTGTTCTGGTGTTGGCCATTGCTGTTCCGGTGGGGGTTTTTCTTGGACTTATTGCCGGGTATTACCAGGGCAGTTTTTTGGATACCGTTATCATGAGGGTCACGGATATATTTCTCTCAGTGCCTCCCCTGCTTTTAGCTTTAGCCATTGCAGCGGTACTAAAGCCCAATCTAACCAATGCAATGATAGCTGTTACTGTTATGTGGTGGCCGTGGTACACTAGGCTGGTTTATGGAATGGCGACTTCTTTGCGCAATGAGTATTTTGTTAAATCTGCTGAACTTATTGGGGCAGGTAGGCTTCATATTCTTTTTCGGGAGATTCTGCCCAACTGCCTTTCGCCCATTTTTACAAAAATGGCTTTGGATGTGGGGTGGGTCATCCTTATTGGAGCTTCCTTAAGCTTTGTGGGCCTTGGAGAACAGCCGCCTACTCCGGCTCTGGGACAGATGGTTTCCGATGGTACCCGCTACATGCCTGACCTGTGGTGGATGACTGTGTTTCCGTCTTTAGCCATTGCTGTTACTATATTGGGTTTTAATCTTATGGGAGACGGTATACGCGATATGATGGCAAAGGGTGAGTATGATCGTGAATAATGAAAAGGACTGCATTCTTGATATAAGGAATCTCCATGTGTGGTACCGCACTTATGGCGGTTTTGCCGAGGTGCTGGACGGGGTTAATTTAATGGTAAAAAAAGGTGAAAAGGTAGGATTGGTGGGAGAAGCAGGTTGTGGAAAAACCACCACCATGCGGTCTGTGCTTAGGATTCTTCCGGAAAATGCGGTTGTTCCCAAGGGCGAAATACTATTTCACGGGCAGGACATTTTAAAGATGAAATCCCAGGAAATAAACAAAGTTCGTACCCAGGGGATATCTATGATTTTTCAGGAGCCTTCTGCTGCTTTGAACCCTGTTTTTACCATTGGGACCCAGATGTTTGATGTAATCAGGTATTCGGGAAGCGGTAAGGCAAAGAGTAAGGATGAAATCAAGGAGCTTGCTGTAAAAGCCATTAGAGAGGTTTACATACCAGACCCTGAGAGAATACTGAAAAGCTATCCAGGGCAGCTAAGCGGAGGTATGAAACAGAGAGTATGTATAGCCATGGCCATTGTTACGGATCGGGAATTGCTGATAGCTGATGAGCCGGGAACTTCCTTGGATGTTACAATCCAGGATCAGGTACACAGGCTTTTAAGGGGTTTGGTGGAAAAAAAGGGGATGTCCTTAATTATGATTACCCATTCCCTGGGCGTTGCCCGGGAGATGACGGACAGGATATATGTGATGTATGCGGGCAGCATTGTAGAAACAGCAGAAACGAAGGTTCTTTTTAAAGATCCCATGCATCCATATACTCTGGGGCTTTTGGAATCTGTGCCTAGGCTTACAGGTGGTGGTATGGCCGAAGGTATATACGGCCGCATTCCCAATTACCTTTCTCCTCCCCAGGGATGCCGTTTCCATCCCAGGTGCAGGCTGGCAGCAGAAAGGTGCTTTGAAGAAAAACCTCCCCTTATGGATGTGGGAGAAGGACATTATGTGGCCTGTTTTTGGGTGCAGGGGGTGATATAATGAACAGCATTACAGCTGCGGCAGAAGAGACCATTTTAAGGGTGCAAAATCTTAAAACTTATTTCCCCGTGGGGAAATCTGGAGGAACACCCCTTTTTGTTAAGGCTGTGGATGGGGTTAATCTTACAGTGAAGAAAGGTGAAATTATGGGGCTTGTTGGGGAATCAGGTTCAGGCAAAAGCACCCTTGCCTATACGGTTATGGGTATATATTCCCCAACGGAAGGAAGTATTATTTTCAAAGGGCAGGATATAAGCGTGCCCAGCAGCAGGCGGTCCCTTTCAGTAAAAAAAGATCTTCAGATAGTTTTTCAGGATCCTGGATCTTCTTTGAATCCCAGGCAGAGTGTCCGACAGATACTGGAGCTGCCCCTTAGGGTTCACAGGATTGTAGATAGAAAGAATATTGAAGAAAAGGTTGTGGAACTGCTCAGGATGGTGGAGCTTCCGCCCCACTATATGTATAAGTCCCCTGTATCCATGGGCGGAGGGGAGAGACAGATGATTTCCATAGCCCGGGCTCTGGCTACGAATCCGCAGTTTGTGATACTGGATGAGCCCACGTCTGCTCTGGATGTATCCATTCAGGCAAAGATTATCAATATGCTTCTTAAACTTCAGGAGAAAAAGGAGCTGACATATCTTTTCATTACCCATGACTTAAGCCTTATGAGGAATATTGCCACCAGGGTGACAATTATGTACCTGGGTAAGATATGCGAGACTGCTCCTACAGAGGAGTTTTTCAGGTCTCCCTTGCATCCCTATACCCGAATGCTTCTTTCTTCTATTCCTGTGGTTTCTGAGGAAGAGGAGGAGCTGAAACCCAAGAAGGTAGTTTCCACCGGTGAGATCCCTTCACCGGTTAACGTTCCACCAGGGTGCAGCTTCCATTTGCGGTGTCCTGAAAGACGGGAAGTTTGTATGGAGGTTGACCCATGGATGGTGGAGGCAGAACCAGGCCATTTTGTAAGGTGCCACCTTTATAGTTAGCTTTTGATAGTTTAATGAAGTTTTTTGAAAAAGGGGAGGTAATTTCATGAGCGAAAAAAAACGCATACTTTTTATCAATCCCGTGGGCCACAACAGCTGGGATCAATTTATTTTGGATTATTTGAACAGTGCCAAAGAGGAAGATACTGAAGTTGAAGTGGTGTCCCTAAAAAGGGGACCCCATCACTTGGAATATCACTATTATGAAGCCCTTGTTTCATGGGACCTTCTGAATTTGATTAAGAAGGCTGAAAAGGAAGGCTATGATGCGGCCGTAATCGGATGCTTTTACGATCCCTTCCTTAGGGAAGCCAGGGAGATCTGCAGCAAGATGGTTGTGACGGCTCCTGCAGAGTCTTCTCTCCATATAGCAAGTGTTTTGGGGGATAGTTTTTCCATTATTGTGGGAAGGAGAAAATGGATTCCTGCTATGCGCAGGAATGTGCTGCAGTATGGACATGGGAAAAAGCTGGCTTCTTTCCGTTCACTGGATCTAGGAGTTTTGGAATTTCATGCTGATGAGAAATTTACCGAAAATAGGCTCAAAGAAGAGGCTAAAAAGGCTGTAAAAGAGGATGGGGCTGAGGTTATAGTACTGGGATGTACTGTTCAGTTTGGTTTTTACAGAAAACTTCAGGAGAGTTTAGGCGTGCCGGTTATCGATGTTGTTCTGGCACCCTTTAAGCATGCTGAATTTCTTGTGAGCCTAAGGAATCGTTTCGGCTGGTATACCAGCAAGATAGGAGGATATGAAACACCTTCGGTTCGGGAAATCAAAGAATGGGCATTGGAAGAACAATACGGAATGAGGGGTTTGTGGGAAGATTAGAGCTGTTTAATAGGGGTGAAAGCATGGAAATTTATAACGATAGAATTAAACGCATTCGAGAACTGATGAGGGAAAGGAATGTTGAGTGCCTTTTTGCTGCGCCGCCATCCAATATCTTTTATCTTACGGGGGTAAAAACTACTTTGGATGAGCGCCTGCAGCTGGCAGTGCTGCTCCAGGAAGGGCCCCTTTTCCTTATAATGCCTGAGATGTATAAAGAGGTAGCATCTACTTTGGGAGACGGCTTCTGCCTCCTTACATGGTCTGATCACCAGAATCCCATGGAGCTGGTTCTCAGAGCCTGTGGAAGTATAAGGGGATGTGCAGCGGTGGATCCCAAGCTGTGGGCGGGACATCTTCTGATCCTTATGGAAACCCTTAAGGGCTGTACTTTTGTAAATGGTGGTGAAATTTTGGGAAGGGCGCGTTCCATAAAGGATGAGGAAGAGTTAAGGCTTCTGAAAAGGGCAGGGGAACTTGTTGATGAGGTTATGGTAGAAGTAGTAAGGGAAATTAATGTGGGAATGACTGAGCGGGAGCTGGCGGATTTTATCGAAAGAAAGATAAAAGAGAAGGGAGCTGAAGACGTATCCTTTAAGCCTATAGTGGCATCCGGGCCCAACAGTTCCATGCCTCACCACATACCGGGAAATAGAAAAATAGAAAAGGGCGATTTTGTGGTTCTTGACTTTGGAGCTGTATTGGAAGGGTACTTTTCCGATATAACCAGGACCTTCTTTATGGGTAAAGCTGGTAATGAGGAAAGGAAAATATACAGAGTGGTTATGGAAGCCAATGAGGCAGGATACAGAGCTGCTGCCTGCGGAGCTTTTTGTGGTGATGTGGACAGGGCTGCTCGAGAGGTAATTGAGCGGGCAGGATACGGACAGTTTTTTATCCACCGTACTGGTCATGGTATAGGGCTTGAATGCCATGAAGAGCCTTATATTGTGGAAGGCAGCTACATTCCCCTTGAAAAGGGTATGGTATTCAGTGTGGAACCCGGTATATACATTCCACAAAAAATTTGGCGTTCGAATTGAAGATATTGTGGCAGTAACAGATAGGGGGCCAGTTCGCTTGAATCATTTTCCTAGGGAACTGATGGAAATTTAAAAAAATATCCAAAATTATTACTCAAACTAGGGAGGGTTATCTGCTATGAGCTACAGAATTGCTGTGGACATTGGAGGCACCTTTACAGACATCGTTTGTCTGGAGGAGGAAACGGGGGCTCTCATTGAGGAAAAAGCCCACACCACTCCGGCCAACTTTGCCGATGGTGTCATCAATGCCGTTGCTAAGACAGGTGTGGATCTGTCTGAGGCTGTTTATTTTGTTCATGGTACAACGGTGGTTATTAATGCAATAACAGAGAGAAAAGGGGCAAAAACTGCTCTGGTAACCACAAAGGGATTTAGGGATGCACTGGAAATTGGAAGGGCAAACAGGCCCGATTTATATAACTATTTTTATAAAAAACCGGAGCCCTTTGTACCACGACACCTAAGATTTGAAGTGGACGAACGCCTCAACTACAAAGGAGAGGTTTTAAAAGAAGTTAATGAGGAAGAGGTTGTGGAAATAGCTAAAAAGATTAAAAAAGAAGGGGTTGCTGCAGTGGCCGTGTGCCTGCTGCATTCCTATGCCAATCCCCGTCATGAACAGCTGGTGAGAGAAATCTTAGAAAGGGAACTGCCGGGCGTAGAAATAACCATTTCTTCCGACCTTATCAAGGAGTGGAGGGAATACGAGCGCACCAGCACAACGGTGCTCAACGCCTATGTAAAGCCGGCTGCAGCTAAGTATTTGGATAGATTAAAGATGAGGCTGGGGGAAATGAATCTTTATATCGAACCCCATGCCATGCTTTCCAACGGTGGAACAGCAACCTTTGCCAGGGCGAAGGAAGTTCCCATAAACCTAATTGAATCCGGTCCCGTGGGAGGTGTTATTGGAGCAGCAGCTCTGGGGAAAATCATAGGGGAGGAAAACATTATAACCTTTGACATAGGCGGTACCACTGCAAAAACGTCTCTCATAAACAGAGGCGAAGTTAAAATTACCACAGAGTACAAACTGGAATGGACCCCGAAGTTTGCAGGTTATCCCGTTAAAATGCCCATTGTGGACATTATTGAAATAGGGGCCGGTGGAGGCAGCATCGCATGGATAGATGATGTGGGAGTTTTAAAAGTTGGACCCCAAAGTGCCGGAGCTGTACCTGGACCTGCCTGCTATGGTTTGGGAGGAGAAGATCCTACGCTTACTGACGCAAACCTCATAGCCGGTAGAATTGACCCCGACAGCTTTTTGGGTGGAGAATTTAAGGTGAGCAGGGAACTAGCTGAAAAAGCCATGGAGCCCATAGCCCGCCATTTTGGAATAAGTGTAGAGGAAGCTGCCCTAGGAGTGATAAAGATTGCCAATAACAACATGCTCAATGCCTTAAAACTCATATCTGTGCGCAGGGGTTATGATCCCAGAGATTTTGTAATGGTAGCTATGGGTGGAAATGGTGCTGTGCACGGTCCATTTTTGGCTTCGGAGCTAAAAGTGGGCAAACTTATCGTCCCCAACATGCCTTCTACCTTCTCAGCATGGGGTATGCTTATGACTGATCTGCGTCAGGACTTTGTTCAGACCCAGATTATGCCGGTGGACGGCTGCGATCTTAAGAGAGTCAATGAAATTTACAGAGCAATGGAAGAAGAAGCTTTAGCCATTTATGAAAAGCAAGGTATTTCTCCTAAAGATGTTATTTTCGTAAGGTCAGCAGACCTACGCTATATAGGGCAGGAACACACTGTGAGAACGCCTGTGGGCAGCGGAGAAGTAAGGGAAGGGGATCTTATTGAGATAAGGAAAGCTTTTGATAGACTTCACCATCAGCATTACACTTTTAGTCTGGAACATGCTCCTGCTGAATTCGTCAATTTCAACCTCACAGCCTTTGGAACAGTTAAAAAGCCGGAGATCAGAAAGATGCCCCCTGCTGGAGCACTTGAGAACGCTGTTAAAGGAGAAAGAATCATTGATTTTGACGAACAGGGTAGGCTTAAGAGCAGGGTATATAACAGGGCAAAATTAGGTCCCGGTCATATAATTGAAGGGCCTGCAGCTGTTGAAGAATCCAAGTCAGTTACCATAGTGTATCCCGGGCAGACACTGGAAGTTGATGAATACGGAAACCTTATTATTTACACGGGGGTGTAAGTAAATGAAAGAGAGCTTAAATTTACAAGAAAGGGCTTATCAGAAAGGGAAGGTTGATCCCTTTACTAGGGAGAATATTGCCCAGGGACTTATAGCTGCTGCTGAGGAAATGTTTCTGACCTGGGGTAGAACAAGTCAGAGCACCATCATTTATGAAGTGCTGGACTATGCCTGCGGGCTTACCGATGCAAAAGGCAACCTTATTGGACAGGCCAACGGTGTTACGGGCTTTATGGGGGCTATAACTTTTTCTGTTGCTTCAGTACTGGACAAATTCGGTCCCGAAAACTTGAAGCCTGGCGACATAATTCTTACAAATGATCCCTATACAGGAAGCGGAACCCATCTCTGCGATGTTTCCGCTGTGCTTCCCATCTTTTATAAAGGGGAACTGGTGGCTTTTGCTGCAAACAAAGGGCACTGGAATGAGATAGGAGGTAAAAATTTAGGCAGCTGGTCCACCAACGCCACAGAAATATACCAGGAGGGTCTGCAGTTTCCTGTTATTAAGGTTTATGAAGAAGGTAAGCTGAACGAGGCAGTTAGGGATATGATTGGTGCCAACTGCAGAACTCCGGATATGACTCTGGGAGACCTTTATGCCCAGACAGCTTCTTTGCGCATTGCAGAAAAAAGGGTTCTGGAACTCTTTGATAGATATGGAAGGGATGCTGTACTGGACAGCATCAACTGGATTCTGGAAAACGGCAGGAAGCTGGCATTAAAGGAACTTGCCAAAATGCCTAAGGGAACCTTTGAAGCAGAAAGCTACATAGATGCCCAGGCCAATAATGTGGAAAACGTTTATATAAAGGCAAAAGTTACCATAACTGATGACAGCTTCATTATTGATCTTACAGAATCCGGCGATCAGGTACCGGCTCCCATTAACTGCACCAAATACGGAGCCTATTCCGCGGGGAGAATTATTTACCATGCTCTGGTAAATCCTGATGCTGAACCCAATGAGGGTTTTTATTCACCTGTTAAAGTTATCACTAGGGAGGGGAGTGTCTTTGATGCAGTACGCCCCTATCCTGTATCTACAAACTGGGAAGCTACCTCTCATATAACAGACTTAGTAGCAAAGGCTTTGGCTCCTGCTATTCCTGAAAGGGTTACAGCGGGTCATTTTCTGAGCATTATTGGAACAATCCTTGCGGGTATAGATGACAGGACCAAACAGCCCTTTGTTCTCTGTGAACCCCAAGCTGGGGGTTGGGGAGCAGGATACAACAAGGACGGTGAGAGCGGACTGGTGGCCATTGCTGATGGGGAGACCTATGTGATACCCGCAGAGGTGGCTGAATATAAATATCCCATCATTGTGGAGCAGTTTACTTTTAATTTGAATACCGGTGCGGGGAAATTTAGAGGGGGCTGCGGACTTATTAGGGATTATCGCCTTCTTAATTCCAACGCTGAATTAACCACAATTGTCAGCAGGCATCAGTTTCCACCATGGGGATTTGCTGGGGGCAAGGACGGTTCTCCCAACATTGTTGAGGTGCATCCTGCTGATGGTTCAGAACCAATAGTGGGAGCTACATTTTCAAATTTCCCCATGAAGAAAGGGGATCTGGTGAGGTTTATAAGCGGCTGCGGCGGTGGGTACGGAGATCCTTTAGAGCGGCCTGTGGAAAAGGTTCTGCAGGA
>LGEZ01000006.1 GCA_001508005.1 Clostridia bacterium 41_269 | reverse complement strand
AGGGTTATTAAAGGGGCAGTCCATATATCGGATAAGGAAACTGCTTCCATTGGAAAGGGCCTTGTGGTTCTTTTAGGAGTGGGCGGAGACGATACGGAAGAAGATGCAGAATATCTTGCGGATAAAGTGGCCCATCTTCGTATTTTTGAAGATGATGAGGGTAAGATGAATCTATCATGCTGTGATATAGGGGGAGAGATTCTGGTAGTCTCTCAATTTACCCTTTATGGTGACTGCAGAAAGGGAAGAAGGCCAAGTTTTACTTCAGCAGCGGAACCTAAAAAGGCGAACTACCTCTATGAATATTTCATTAAAAAATTAAGAGGGTTTAAGGTAAAAGTTGAAACAGGTAAATTCAGAGAAGAAATGGTTGTGGAAATTTTTAATCATGGACCGGTTACTGTGCTTCTAGATAGCAAAAAGGCTTTTTAAGGAGGAGCGGTAAATTGTTAGAATCCTCAGATATAAAAATAAAATCCATAGAAGTTGGAAAACTTCACACTAACTGTTATGTTTTTTTTTGACCCGAAAACTAAAGAAGGAGCAGTTATTGATCCTGGTTCACAGGGGTATAAAATTTTGGACTTTATTGAACAGCACAATATTAAAATTAAATATATTATTAATACCCATGGGCATTATGATCACATAGGGGCAGACCTCTTTTTAAAGGACAAACTTGGAGCAGAAATTTTGGTTCACAAAAATGATGCAGAAATGCTGAAGGACCCCATGCTGAATCTTTCTTTTTATGATGATGTATCTGAAATAGGAGGTATTGTACCTGATAGATTGCTTGAAGAAGGAGATATAATTAGTGTGGGCAGTATTGAGTTAAGAGTCTTGCATACACCTGGCCACACACCAGGCAGTATTTGTCTGTTTTCGGAGAGGGAAATATTTACAGGGGATACTCTTTTCGCCGGTTCAGTGGGGAGGACGGATCTGCCGGGGGGAGATATGAAGCAGTTGAAAAAAAGCCTTGAAAATAAGATAAAAACTCTGCCGGATCATTTAGTGGTATATCCAGGTCATGGTCCATCAACAACTATGAACCATGAAAAAGAGTATAATCCTTATTTTTAAATCAGTGTTTAATAATTTTTATTAATTTTTTCAATTTGTTTGACAATGCAGAGGGATTTCGGATAAAATTACCTTAAGTATCTTGAAAGGGGTCCTCTCGTCCGTAGCTGGCGAGAGGTTTTACTTTTTGGGAGGTGCAAAATTTGATTACCAAAAGACCCAGGGGAACCAATGATATCCTCCCCGGTGAAGTGGAGGCATGGCAGTTTATTGAAAAAACAGCACGGAATTTGTGCCGGGAATATGGGTATAAAGAGATAAGAACTCCTATCTTTGAGCATACAGAACTTTTTTATAGGGGTGTTGGAGATACAACGGATATTGTTGAAAAAGAAATGTATGACTTTAAGGATAAAGGCGGGAGAAGTTTAACTTTAAGACCTGAAGGAACTGCTCCAGTGGTAAGAGCCTTTCTTGAAAACAAACTTTATTCAGAATCCCAGCCTATAAAGTTGTATTATATAGGACCAATGTTTCGATATGGAAGGCCCCAGGCTGGTAGGCTTAGACAGTTTCATCAGTTTGGGATAGAAGTTTTTGGTTCAAAGGATCCTGCAGTGGATGCTGAGATTATATCCCTTGCTGTTGATTTTTATAAAAGGCTGGGAATGAAAGCTTTTGATGTGCAAATAAATAGTGTAGGCTGCAGCAGATGCAGACCTAAAGTAAAAGAGCGGCTGCATGAATATCTTATTGCATATAAAGGAGAACTCTGCGAGACATGTTTGGGCAGGTTGGAAAGAAATCCCTTAAGAATATTTGACTGCAAAAGTAAGGTCTGTCAGAGGATAATGTCATCAGCACCAAAGCCCCTTGATTTTTTGTGTGATGAGTGCAGAGAACATTTTGATAAAGTAAAAAATTATTTAGATGTTTTAGAAATAAATTATTCTGTAAATCCGGGACTGGTTAGAGGATTAGATTATTATACAAATACTGCTTTTGAGTTTTTTGCTGAAGGTATAGGGGCTCAAAACTCCATTGGTGGAGGAGGAAGATATGATAATCTTGTGGAAACCTGCGGCGGTCCAGCTACCCCTGGAATAGGTTTTGGTTTAGGGTTGGAAAGGACCCTTATGGCTCTCCAGAGCCAAAAAGTTGAGCTGCCATTAGATAGGTCTCCAGATGTGTTTGTTGCTGTGGCGGATAAAAACAGTGATTTTGCCGTAAATGAAGCAGTAAGAATTTTAGCTATTTTACGAAGGGAAGGTTTTTCTGCAGAAAAGGATTATATGCAGCGGAGTTTAAGAGCTCAAATGAAATATGCAGATAAAAAGGATTTTAAGTTTGCTGTTATCATTGGAGAAGAGGAATTAAATAGGGGCAGTATTTTAATTCGCAATATGAAAAATGGCGAACAGCAGGAAATACCAAAAGCTGAAATGGTTGAAAAAATAAAAATGCTTATTGAGGGGGAAAAGTAAATGGCTGAAAGCATGGGGTTTCTAAAACGGACAGATATGTGCGGTTCCCTTAGAAAAGAACACGTGGGTAAAAAGGTAACATTGATGGGGTGGGTTCATCGAAGAAGGGATCACGGTGGGTTAATCTTTATAGATCTTAGGGATAGGGAAGGGATTGTTCAAATCGTTTTCAGTCCCCAAGTTAGTTTAGAAGCTTTTAAAAAAGCTGAGAGCGTTCGAAGTGAATATGTTTTGGCAGTTGTAGGAGAAGTAAGATTAAGACCAGAAGGAACAATTAATGAAAAATTAAGCACAGGGGAAGTAGAAGTGTATGCTGACCAATTGATAATACTTAATGAGGCAAAGACTCCACCCTTTGTAATTGAGGAATCTGAAGAAGTAGAAGAGGCAGTTAGGCTGAAGTATCGTTATCTTGATCTGCGGAGACCTGAACTGCAGAGAATCATTATTTTAAGGCATAGAATAACCAAAAGTATTAGAGACTATTTAGATAGAGCTGGTTTTTTAGAAATAGAAACTCCAATGCTTACAAGAAGTACTCCTGAAGGAGCAAGGGATTATCTTGTCCCTAGTAGAGTTCATCCCGGAGAGTTTTATGCTCTTCCCCAATCTCCTCAGTTATTTAAACAGATTCTCATGATATCTGGATTTGATAGATATTTCCAAATTGTTCGTTGCTTTAGAGATGAAGATTTAAGGGCTGATCGTCAGCCTGAATTTACTCAATTGGATATGGAAATGTCTTTTGTAAATGAGGAAGATATTATTGAAGTAGTGGAAGGACTTATGAGTTATATCTTTAAAGAAAATTTAGGAATCTCATTAAATATTCCTTTTCCCCGAATAACTTATGAAGAAGCTGTGAACAAATTTGGTACTGATAGGCCTGATTTAAGATTTGATTTAGAGCTTGTAGATATAAGCGATGCTGTAGTTAAGTCTGATTTTAAGGTTTTTTCTGATACAGTGCGAAGAGGGGGCCAGGTTAAGGGTATTAATGCAAGGGGCTGCGGCAGTTATTCCAGGAAAGATATTGATGGATTGACTGATTTTGTGAAAGGCTTTGGAGCTAAAGGGCTTGCTTGGTTTATCATTACTGAAGATGGAATAAAATCTCCCATTGCAAAATTTTTTACTCAGCAGCAGCTTGATGATATAGTTGAAAAAATGAAAGGAGAAAAGGGAGATCTGCTTCTTTTTGTTGCTGATGAGCCCAAAATTGTTGCTGAATCTTTAGGAAATTTAAGGCTGGAATTGGCAAAGCGAATGAATTTAATAGATAAGAATAAGTACGAATTTGTATGGATAACTGATTTTCCCCTTGTAGAGTATGATGAAGAAGAAAAGCGTTGGGATTCTAAACATCATCCCTTTACTTCACCTAAAGAAGAAGATATAAAGTTCTTGGAGCAGGATCCTTCTAAAGTAAAAGCAAGAGCCTATGACTTAATTTTAAATGGAATTGAAATTGGAGGAGGAAGCATAAGGATAAGTGATAGGGAGCTGCAGCAGAAGATATTTAAAATCCTTGGACTTAGTTCAGATGAAGTTAAAGAGAAATTTGGTTTTCTACTGGAAGCTTTTGAATATGGAGCTCCTCCTCATGGCGGTATAGCCTTTGGATTAGATAGATTGGTTATGCTGATGGCAGGTAGAGATACCATTAGAGATTGCATTGCTTTTCCAAAAACACAGAGTGCATCATGCCTAATGACTCAAGCACCTTCCAAAGTATCGGAAAAACAACTTAGGGAACTGGGAATAAAGTTTTGCTGATAACTAATATTTGATTGATTAATTTTTAAGGAGCTTTCTTTTGTTTTTATACTGTGGTTTATATTTTTCCAATGCCGTTTTGCTTGCAAAAAAGCCTTTGTTTGTGTTAATATAAGGTGCGAAAGCAAAAAGTGTACAGCAGCCCTGCGATGCTCGTGATTAGCCGTAAGTTTTGAGCCAACACCAACACATAGGGAGCCTGGACTCTGGATGTGGCTTGTATGCCCCTGTTAATTGGGGAAACAAAAAGCATCCAGGAGGGCACCCACCTGTAGAGAACAGGTTCATAAAACTACGGCGGATCACGGCATTTGTGGGGTTGATATGAGTACCATAAAATGATTTAACAGCACCTAGCTAGGTGCTTTTTTATTTAGTTCGTATTTTATTTGTGATGTATATTTTAATTGTGATGTATATTTTAATGATGTATATTTTAATTTTGTTAGAGGAAAAAAAAAGAAAAAGGGTAGATTTTTTTAAAAGGATATAGTATTATTAAAAATAATCTAAAGTATAGCTGAAGGAGGTTAAATAGTTGGCAAGTGTTATAAATGTAACTGACGATTCTTTTGCTCAGGAAGTTAAAGGAGAAAAAAATCTGCCTGTTTTGGTGGATTTTTGGGCGGAGTGGTGTGCGCCCTGTAGAATGATTGCACCAGTGGTAGAGGCTGTTGCAAAGGAGTATGAGGGAAGGTTAAAAGTCTGCAAAGTTAATGTGGATTACAATTCCCATACTGCAGCTGAATACGGTATAATGAGCATTCCCACGCTTATTCTGTTTAAGAATGGGGAGGAAAAGGAAAGAATAATAGGATATCAATCTAAAGAAGAATTGAAGAAGATAATTGACAATTACCTTTAATTATCATTAAAAGGGCCGTAAAAACGGCCCTCAGCTTGTTGACAAAGGGTCTCCGCTGCAGTTTTCTTACTCCTGAACTCACACTGGACATCTCTAAGCAAAGCTTAAAGACAAAACCGGACCGCCCCAAATTCGACGTCCTGTCCCAGTTGGGGCTGGCGCTCACCTCCTATTCGCGCCTCCAGGTTTTGCCTTACGCTTCGCCAAGAGCTGTTAGCCAGTGCTCGTTAAGTCGTTTCGCAAACCGCAGCAGAGACCTACTAAGATTTACTTAAGAGGGTTTGTCTACAGTCTGAGGGCCGTAAAAACGGCCCTATATTTTTTATTAATTTAACGAAAATTAAAGAAATAAAAAATGGTAAATTATAAAATGTGGATCATAAGACCCACGGTAAAATGTCAAGACCATAAAACTGGGAAAAATTTATGAGTCCTGAAAAATGGCAACAAAAAACCTACCTGTTGGAAAACAAACCAACTGGGAGAAAATGGGTGATAGGTTTAGGGAAGTTAATTTCTCACCTTCGGTCTATAGATTTGGTCTTTGCTCAGCAGGGCAAGACAAATTTACGGGCAGTCAACACTAACGCACGTTTATGCTGGTGTTTGGCAACTTCTTTGTATTTGGCGTGGTAGTAAGCCTTGTACTCCTCATTGTGTACCTGCAATGAGTTGGCGGCTTCCACCAGGTAATAACGGAGGTAGCGGTTGCCAGTTTTAGTAAGCCGTCTTTCTTCAGTGTCAAAGTCGCCCGATTGGTAGCGCGACCAGGTTAAACCGGCGTACTGGGCCAAAGCGGCCTTGTCACGGAACCGGGATATGTCCCCGATTTCTGCAGTAATACCGGCAGCCCATACGGACCAATGCCTGGGATAAAGGTCAATGTCTGTGGGATCGCCTGTAGTTCTTGGGCAATGACTTTATCCAACCGCTTGATCTGGCTCTTGAAGAACTCGATATTATGGAGAGTCATGGTAAGAGTAACGTTTATGGAGTCCTGAATCTTGGGATTAAGCCGGTAAGCCCGTTTGGCCATATTCTTTAAATCCCTTGCCATTTGCCCTATGTCCTTTAGCCTGTTGTTACCGTTTTGGGCGATAAAAGATATTAACTGTTCCATATCCATGTTGACCAATTTGTCCGGCGACAAATCCCTAAGGATTGTCAGGGAAGCCTTGCCGAAAGTGTTGCTAAAGGGGCTGTCCTTCCGGTAGTTGGAGAACTTGAGGAAAATCATATTACAGGCCCGGTTTTGTTCAGTTGTCACCAGTTCAATCAAGTGGAGTTGGTGGCGGGTCAATTGGAGTAAGGGTTCGGTAGTGATTTTCCTAAGAGAAAAGGGCTCAATCCGGCCAAAGCGGAGCCGTTCTGCAATAAGCCAAGCGTCTTTGTGGTCAGTCTTGTAATTGTATCCAAGAGTTCGTTTGCACCGTGCAAGTCGTTAGCAAACTTCCGGGAAGGACCCAGCTGGTTACCGTCTTGATCAAGACAGCAAAACACAGCGTCGTTAGCGCTAATGTCGATGCCTGCAAACAGCTTTGTTACCATTTGGTTCACCTCCCCGGCTTGGCCATAATTAGGGCGTACCTCTGAGGGTTTAATGCATACACAACCTCGCAAAACATTAGAGTTCATTTGAGGGTCCCGTGGGTACACCCAAGGCCTGCTGAAAACCAAAGGACAGTGCTCTAAAGCGGCTCAACCCACGGGTAAGAACTCTACATTAAGCTCAGGGACTCACTCATATTAAAGTAGTCAATGCTACAGGTGGTGTAAGAGGAACCCTGACCAACCTACGTTGATTGTCTTAAAGGGTACGCTTAATTGGCAAGTATGTGTTTCCAATCAAAGTATACGAGGTGGTGATTTTTATGGATTTATTTAGTTACAGCATGGAAAAACGTCTAAAAAAAGAAGCTCCTTTAGCTGTAAGAATGAGACCTAGAAATTTGGATGAATTTGTTGGACAAGAACAAATTATAGGACCAGGAAAGTTTCTAAGAAGGGCTATTGAAGAAGATAAATTGGGTTCGATTATTCTTTATGGTCCTCCTGGCTCAGGTAAAACTGCTCTTGCTCATGTTATTTCCAATACTACATCAGCAAATTTTGTTCAGATAAATGCAGTAACTTCAGGTATTGGAGAAATTAAAGAAATAATTGAAACTGCAAAGAGAGATTTAGGGATGTATGGTAAAAAAACTATTTTATTTATTGATGAGATCCATAGATTTAATAAAGCGCAGCAAGATGTTTTACTGCCCCAGGTAGAAAATGGAATAATTACTTTAATAGGTGCCACAACTGAAAATCCTTATTTTGAAGTAAATCCACCACTTCTTTCGAGAGCAAGGATTATCAGACTTGAGCGGCTCACCAAAGACGATATTAAAGAAATTTTATTTAGGGCTCTTAATGATAAGGAAAGGGGCTTGGGTAATGAAAGAATTAAAATTGATGATACTGTAATTGAGTATCTTAGTGATGTTTCAGGAGGAGATGCAAGGGTTGCTTTAAATACATTGGAGCTTGCTGTTTTAACATCAAAGGAAAATGACTGCGGTGTTAAGGAAGTAAGCCTGGATAGTATCAAAGAGTGCTTGCAAAAGCGTTCGATTTATTATGACAAAACTGGGGACAATCATTATGATGTAATTTCTGCTTTTATTAAGAGCATACGGGGCTCCGATCCTGATGCAGCTCTTCACTGGCTTGCACGGATGCTTGAAGCCGGTGAAGATCCTAAATTTATCTGTAGAAGAATGATTATATTGGCTTCAGAAGATATTGGACTTGCAGACCCCAACGCGTTAATCATTGCTGTTTCTGCCGCTCATGCTTTGGAGTATATAGGCCTTCCAGAAGCAAAGTTTGCTCTTGCTCAAGCTGCTGTATATTTATCACTTGCTCCTAAAAGCAATTCCATAAAAAAAGCTGTGGAAAAGGCAGTTTTTGATGTGCGAAATAAAGATATAGGTGCTGTTCCTGTCTATCTAAGAGATGCCAGTTATACTAGTGCTAGCAAGCTGGGTCATGGGAATGGCTATCTTTATCCCCATGATTTTCCAGGCAATTATGTGAAACAGGAATATATGCCAGAACCCTTAAGGGGAAGCAGGTATTATTATCCTGGAGATAATGGCATGGAAAGGGTTTTTCGGAGCAGAATAATAAAAATAAAGGGAGAAAATAAGAATACAGGAAATCCCAAGTAAGTTAATAAGCATTGTTGACATATTTTGAGGGTTTTGATAAAATGAAAAAGCCTAGTAATTTACTTGGGATTTGAGGGGTGAAATTATAGTTGAAGTTTACAACTAAAAGTGAATATGGTTTAAAAGCTGTGCTGAACCTGGCAGAAAATTTTGGGAAAGGACCTATACCTATTCATGATATTGCGGAAAATCATGGTATTTCAGAAAATTATTTAGAACAGCTTCTTTCTACCTTACGCAGGGCTGGCTTGGTCAAAAGTGTTAGAGGAGCTCAAGGAGGGTATATGCTTGCCAGCAGTCCAAAGGAAATAACAGTTGGAGAAATTATTAGAATTTTAGAAGGGTCAATAGCTCCGAAAAAGTGTGTAGATGATGAAAATCCCAATGCATGTAACAGGGCAGAAAATTGTGCAGCAAGAATGGTATGGGAGAAATTAAAGGATAGTGTAAGTGAAGTGCTGGATTCGATTACCCTTGATGATATGTGCAGAGAGGCAAGAAAAATGAATTCAACCTATAGCTTAATGTACTACATTTAGTAAAGAGGTGAAAAAAGGTGAGAAAAGTTTATTTGGATCACAGTGCAACAACTCCAGTAAGACCAGAAGTGGCTGAGATTATGATGAAATATTTGACAGATATCTGGGGGAATCCATCAAGCGTTTACAGCAGAGGGAGGGAAGCAAAAAAGGGAATAGACGAAGCTAGAGAAAAAATTGCTTATTTTTTAGGAGCAAAACCTCAAGAAATATTTTTTACCAGCGGAGGTACAGAAGCTGATAATTTTGCTGTTATCGGAGCAGCCTTTGCAAATCAAAAAAAAAGGTAAGCATATAATTACTTCCAGCATTGAGCACCATGCTGTACTGGATGCATGTAAGTTTCTTGAAAAGCAGGGTTTTGAGGTTACCTACCTCCCAGTGACTCCAGAAGGAATTGTAAGAGTTGAAGATTTTAAAGAAGCTTTAAGGGAAGATACCATTCTAGCTACTGTTATGCATGTTAATAATGAAGTGGGTACTATACAGCCTGTGGAAGAGATAGGTAATATCTGCAGAGAGAAAGGGATTTTATTTCATGTGGATGCAGTGCAGAGTTTTGGTAAAATTCCAGTAAATGTGGATGATTTAAATGCTGATCTTCTTTCTGTTTCTGCGCATAAAATCTATGGACCAAAGGGTGTAGGCTGCCTGTATATTCGTAGGGGAACAAAAATTCAGAATCTCTTGCATGGCGGAGGTCAGGAACGTAAAAAACGCCCTGGCACGGAAAATGTTGCCGGTATTGTAGGCTTTGGGGTAGCAGCTGAATTAGCCATTAAAGAAATGAAGGAAGATTCAGATAAGCTTACTAAATTAAGAGATAAGTTGATTAATGGCCTTATGGAGAGAATAAGCGATGTTAAACTAAACGGACATCCCACTAAGAGAATCTGCAATAATGTAAATGTCAGCTTTAAGTATGTTGAAGGAGAATCCTTGCTTTTAAGTTTGGATATGAAGGGTATTGAAGCTTCCAGCGGATCTGCATGTACCTCAGGGTCACTGGAACCTTCTCATGTATTACAAGCCATGGGGGTTCCATATGAATTTATCCATGGCTCTGTCCGCATGACGTTGGGTAGAGACAATACGGAAGAAGATATAAATTATGTTCTTGAAGTTTTCCCAGAAATTGTGGAAAGGCTGCGTGAAATGTCACCTCTTTATCAATGATAAAAAATTTCTTTTAATAAAGGGAGAGAATATGGGAAAGGAGAAAACTAAGGGAGGGTTAAATATGTACAGTGAAATTTTGATGGACCACTTTACTAATCCCAGAAATGTCGGGGAGATAAAAGATGCAGATGCTGTAGCTAATGTAGGGAATGTTGTTTGTGGAGATACTATGAGAATTTATATAAAAGTAAAAGATGATATTATTGAAGATATTAAGTTTAAAACCTTTGGCTGTGGAGCGGCTATAGCATCCAGCAGTATTGCAACAGAGATGGTTAAAGGGAAAACGTTGGATGAGGCTTTAAAAATAACCAATAAAGAAATTGCTGATGCCCTTGGGGGGCTTCCTCCAGCTAAAGTGCACTGTTCTGTAATGGCAGCAGATGCAATTAAAAAGGCTATTGAACAGTATAGAGAAAAAACGAAAGAAAATTAAAAGCAGGTGGAATAGTTGGGCAGAAAGGGAAATAAAAAAGTGCTTGTGGCAATGAGCGGAGGAGTGGACAGCTCAGTAGCCGCTGCTTTATTAAAAGATTGGGGATATGAAGTTGTTGGGGTTACCATGCAGATATGGCCTCGGGAGATTGATGATGAGGGTAATGAAAAAACATGCTGTTCTCTTTCTGCTGTTGAAGATGCCCGTCGAGTAGCAGAAATTCTTGATATTCCTCATTATGTAATGAATTTTCGTAGTGAATTTGAAAATAAGGTTATAAGAAATTTTATAGATGAATATCTGCAGGGAAGAACGCCTAATCCCTGTGTTGTTTGTAATAGAAGAATAAAATTCGAAACATTTCTTTTAAGGGCAAAGATGCTTGGTATGGAATTTATAGCAACAGGACATTATGCGCTGGTGAAGTTTGATAGCGAGAGGAAAAGGTTTTTATTATGTAAAGCTGTAGATAAAGATAAAGATCAATCATATGTGCTGTATGGTTTAACTCAAGAACAAATGTCCAGAACTATATTTCCTTTAGGAGAATATACCAAGGAACAAGTTCGTGAAATTGCCAGGGAGCTTGGTCTGCCGGTTTCAGAAAAACCGGAGAGCCAGGAAATATGTTTTGTTACTGATAATAATTATAGGAGATTTATAAAGGAAAGAGCTGACAGTCAGATTAAGCCCGGCCCTTTTCTAGATAAAAAGGGGAATGTTTTGGGACAGCATGATGGGATACCCTTTTATACAATAGGTCAAAGAAAGGGACTAGGCCTTGCTTTAGGATATCCTGTTTATGTTATAGATATTGATGTAGAAAAAAATGCTGTCATTGTTGGGAAAAGAGAGGATGTTTTTCACAGAGAATTTATAGTTAGGGATAATAACTTTATTCCTTTTGATGAGCTGAAAGAGGAACTGCGGGTTAAAGTAAAAGTTCGATACAAAACACCAGAAGCCCCAGCAACAATATATCCCCTTGGTAAAGACAGAGTTAAAGTTGTTTTTGATGAACCCCACTGGGCAATAACTCCAGGGCAGGCTGCAGTTTATTACGATGGCGACATTGTTGTTGGAGGAGGCACCATAGAAAAGAGAGTTTAATTTTTAATTAATTTAAGGGGATGCGTGCGGAAGCACGCATTTTTTATTTTGATACTGTCAATAATAATAGAAGAATGCTGGAATGGAGATTACATTTGCTTAAGTGTAAAGACATTCTTAATGCGGTGGTTATTGATTCTGAAAAAGCTGAAGAATTGGGAAGAGTTAAGGATATAATTTTCGATCCCGGTGAACGAAAGGCGGTTGCCCTATTAGTTTCCAATAAGAATCAGCCCTTTTCATCGCTTTGGATTGATTTTGGTTTTATAAAAGAGTTTAGTGATGTCATATTATTAAGTTTAAATGCTGAAATTGTTTTATTAAGCGAAGTTAAAGACGGTAAAAAGAAACTTAAGGAAAATTCGGTAAAGAAGCTTTGGGGGTTAAAGGTTGTAGATGGCTCGGGAAAACTGTTGGGAACTTTGGAAGATTTATATTTTAATGTACCTGACGGGAAATTAGAAGGAATAGAGCTTTCATTGGGTATTGTAAGTGACCTCTATAATGGAAGAAAATTTATATCTGTTGAGGATATCAAAGTTTTTGGAAAAGATGCTTTGTTATTAAATGATACTGTAAATTTGGAGGGGAAGTGATTGTATTGAATATATGTCCCCTTTGTGGAGGAAAGCAAATTGGAAAAGTTGGAAATGACCAATTTTTTTGTTCGGATTGTTTTGTGGAATTTAATTCCCAAAGAAAAATATTTGAGATAAATGAAGATGGGACACTTACGGAGCTTACACTCTGAACAGAAATTAATTTTGGAAGGAGCGATAATTTTGTTTACCAGCAGATTTTGGAATGGTTTGTTGGCAGGTAGTGTTTTAGGGATAGTTTTAGTTCTGTTTTTTAGCCCAAAGTTAAGGAGAAAAGCTCTGTCTACTGCAGATCCTGTTGTTAGAAGAATAGTGGTTGGAGGCTCCCGGATGGTAAGACGTAATACAAGGAGAGCAGCATTGGGTATGCGTGAGGGTATGCGTACCATATTTA
This sequence comes from Clostridia bacterium 41_269, assembly GCA_001508005.1. GTDB lineage: Bacteria > Bacillota > DTU086 > DTU086 > DTU086 > 41-269. The sequence goes on along the minus strand of LGEZ01000006.1, from coordinate 75,883 downwards.
GAAGGTAGGCTGTTAAGAGAAAGAAGTTTTTTGGAAGTGTTAAAAATGAAGATGTATTTTAATTTAAAGGTTTTAAAGTTTGTTCTGGCTGGATTAATTTTCCTGCTAGGACTTTACTTTTTATATATGGTTAGAGGAATATTTTTTCCTTTTATATTTGCTGTTATTTTGGCATATATATTGAATCCCGTGGTTGTAATTTTAGAGCGGTATTTTAATTTTTCCAGACTTATAGCTATTTTATTAATATACGCAGCAGGTTTGGTTTTTGTAATGCTGCTTTTTTTCTATGGTATTCCAATAATTACTCAAGAGCTTAGTACCCTTGCTGATATGATTCCGGTTCTAACTGTTGAAATACAGAAATACACCCAAAAACTCTATAATAATTTTCAAGATATTGCGGTTTCTGATGGCATAAGACAGGTTATTGATGAAGGAATAAGAAATGCAGAAGCCCTAATAATTAGGGGAATTAGGCAGTTGATCAACGCAATATTAAGTGTATTTTCCAGCATTTTAAGTATTGTTCTTGCACCGATATTGGCGTTTTATTTTTTGAAAGATTGGCAGGTTTTAGGTGAAAAAATACAGCTTATTTTTCCTGTACAAATTAGGGAAGAAGTTATTTCCTTATGGAGTGAAATAGATAGGGTTTTAATTAGTTTTATTAAGGGACATTTAATTGTTGCTTTTATTGTGGGGATTTTGACTGCTGTAGGTTTGACATTAATAGGAATGGATTATGTGCTTCTTTTAAGTTTAATTGCTGGTATTAGTGAGATTATTCCCTATTTTGGTCCTATTATAGGTTCTATTCCTGCATTAATCCTTGCATTTTTAAAATCTAAGTTGATGGCTCTCTATGTCCTGATTCTGATAGTTATAATTCAGCAGATAGAAAACAATATTTTATCGCCCACCATATTGGGAGAGAGTGTTGGCATTCATCCCATTGTTGTTATTTTTGCACTGCTTGCAGGGGGGAAAATTTTGGGGCTGATAGGTATGCTCCTTGCTGTTCCCACTGCAGCAGTAATAAGAATTATTTTTTTATATGTCTTTTCAAAGTTAACAGCTTGATTGACAAGGGTTTGAAATTTAAAGTATAATGGAGGCAAAATTTAGAGTTATTAGGTTTGTCAGTAGAGGAAGCTGACATCAAGGGAACACCTCGTCCCTGATGCTGAAGGTATCAGCGACGGGGTTTTATTTTGAATAAGGGGTGAAAGGTCTTGTACATGTCAAGTAATGAAATAAGACAAAAGTTTTTGAAATTTTTTGAAAAACATGGTCATACGATTGTTGAAAGTTCCTCTCTTATACCCCATGACGATCCTACGCTTCTATTTACCAATGCCGGTATGGTACAGTTCAAAAATGTTTTTTTGGGTTTAGAGAAAAGGCCTTATAAAAGAGCTGTTACAGCTCAAAAGTGCGTACGAGCAGGGGGAAAGCACAATGATTTAGAAACTGTGGGACGTACTGCGAGGCATCACACGTTTTTTGAAATGCTGGGAAACTTCTCCTTTGGAGATTATTTTAAAAGGGAAGCAATAATGTATGCATGGAAATTCTTAACAGAGGAATTGGGACTTGATAAAGAAAAGCTTTGGGTAAGTGTTTTTAAAGATGATCAAGAAGCGCGGAATTTATGGATCGAAGTGGCTGGCATACCTGAGTATAAAATAATCCCTCTAGGGGAAAAGGATAATTTCTGGCAGATGGGCGATACTGGACCATGCGGTCCGTGCAGTGAAATTCTCTATGACCGTGGTGAAGAGTATAAGTGCGGTGATTCCTGTGCTATAGGTAAATGTGACTGCGATCGTTGGCTGGAAATATGGAACTTAGTTTTTATGCAGTATGATAGGGATAAAGATGGAAATTTAACACCTCTGCCAAAGCCAAGTATAGATACCGGAATGGGGCTGGAGCGCATTGCGTCTATAATGCAGAATAAGGCAAGCAACTATGATACTGATCTGCTTAGACCCATAATTGAAGAAATAGAAAATCTGGTTGGGAAAAAATACGATCCCGGCAAATTAGGTTTTCCATACAGAGTAATTGCAGACCATATAAGAGCCTGCACTTTTTTGATTAATGATGGTGTTATTCCTTCAAATGAGGGAAGGGGTTATGTTTTAAGGAGAATTCTAAGAAGAGCTGTGCGTTTTGGAAAGTCTTTGGGGTTGGAAGAACCCTTTATGCATACCCTTGTACCGGTAGTAGTCAGAATAATGGGCTCTGCATACCCAGATTTAATAAAAAACCAAAGCCAAATACAGAAGATAATTCATGAAGAGGAAAAGAGATTCCATGAAACCCTTCATGAGGGGATGAAAGCTGCAGAAGAGATAATTTCTAAAACAAAGAAAAATAAATCCCAAGTAATAGATGGGGCAGATGCCTTTATGCTATATGACACATATGGATTTCCTTTTGATTTGATGGCAGACATTGCAGAGGAGCATGGGCTTAAAGTGGATAGAGACGGCTTTGAAGAAGCAATGGAAGAACAGCGGCGTCGGGCTAAAGCTGCTTATGATGAAAATAATGAGGTTTTTTGGGATTTGAGGGCCTATGCAGAGCTGCTGTCAGATTATAAGCCAACGGATTTTGTAGGGTATGACCACAATACTTTAGAAACTGAGATAATAGGGATAATTATGGAAAAATCTTTGGTTCAATCTGCTCAGAAAGGTGAAGAGGTTGGCATCCTTCTTCCTGAGACTCCTTTTTATGCTGAAAGTGGCGGGCAGGTTGGTGATACGGGGGTTTTAAAAACTGAATCAGGCATTATTAAAGTAAGGGATACAAGAAAACTTCCCGATAGTAAAGTGGTTCATATGGGCATAGTGGAAGAAGGAACTGTTTATATGGGACAAAAGGTAGAAGCAATTATTGATGCTGTACGCAGAAAAGATACTGCTCGAAATCATACTGCCACACATCTTTTACATAAAGCACTTAGGGAAGTATTGGGAGAACATGTGCAGCAGAGGGGTTCCCTTGTAGCTCCAGATCGTTTGAGATTTGATTTTTCCCATATGCATCCTTTGACTCCAGATGAACTTGATGAAATTGAAAGAAGAGTCAATGAAAAAATCATTGAGAATCTTAAAGTGGATACTTTTATTACCAGCTATAAAGATGCATTAAATTTGGGGGCAGTGGCTCTTTTTGGAGAAAAGTATTCAGAAGAAGTTAGAGTTGTAAGTGTTGAGGGATATACTAGGGAATTATGTGGAGGAACCCATGTACGTAATACCAGTGAGATTTGTTCTTTTAAAATTATTTCGGAAAGCGGTATTGGCTCAGGGTTACGGAGAATTGAAGCTGTAACTGGAAAAAAAGCTTACGAGGAATTTAAAAATAAAGAACAGATTTTAAATTTATTATCTTCTTTAATGAAAACTTCGTCCGACAAAGTTGTTGATAGGACAAGGCAGCTTCTAAATGAAATTAAAGATATGGAGCGCCAGTTGGAATCTTTGCAGGCAAAACTTGCAAAATATGAAGCCGAAAGGCTTATTAACGAGGCTGTAAATGTCGATGGGGTAAAACTTCTTGCTGCTGAAGTAGAGGCAAAAGATATGGATGCCCTTCGCTCCACTGCTGATATTTTAAGAGGTAAATTAGGATCCGGTGTTGTAGTGCTTGGAGCTGTGGTAGATGATAAAGTTAATTTTGTAGCCATGGCTACAAAAGATGTTGTTGAGAAAGGAGTTCATGCTGGGAAACTTGTAGGGAATATAGCAAAGATTGCCCAGGGTGGTGGAGGAGGTCGACCTGATATGGCTCAAGCTGGGGGCAAAGATCCCAGCAGAACTAGGGAAGCCCTTAATGCTGCAAAAGAAATTTTAAAAGCACAATTAAATGGGATATAAAATTAATAAAAATAAATTAAAGGAATTGTGCTGTGGTAGGAGAATAAGTCCTACATGCAGCGATAATGGGGGTGCCCCGTTTGAAAGATAATTTTGAAGATACGATGCACTTTAAAAAAAATAAAGATGAGAACCTTGATCCAAAAGAGATACTATTGTATGTCTATCAGGCTTTAGAGGAAAAAGGTTACAATGCAGTTAATCAGCTGATTGGCTACCTATTATCTGGAGACCCAGCATATATTACCAGTCATAAAGGTGCGAGAAATTTAATTAGAGGTCTTGAACGGGATGAGCTCCTTGAAGAACTATTGAAATTTTATTTAGAAAATAACAGGTAAAGTTTATTTGCGGCAAAAGGTGGGGAAGTACTTAATTGGATTATGTTATTTTAGGAAATACTGGGTTTAAGGTTTCTAGGATCTGTTTTGGAGCTTTAACCATTGGGCCAACTCAGTGTAATTTAACTATTGAGGAAGGAAGTAAAGTAATAATTAAGGCACTGGAAATGGGAATAAATTTTATTGATACTGCTAAAACTTATGGTACCTATCCCTATATTGCTAGGGCTTTATCATGTGTTGGTAATAGGGAAAGTATTGTTTTGGCAAGCAAATCCCATGCCTATACCGAAGACCAAATGAAAAAAGATCTTTTTGAATGTTTAAAATCTTTAAATATATCGGAAATTGATATTTTTCTCCTTCATGAGCAGCAGAATGAATTAACATTAAAAGGTCATAAGCCTGCGTTAGAATTTTTGCTTAAAGCTAAAGAGAAGGGATATGTGAAAGCAGTAGGTATTTCAAGTCATTATGTTGAAGCTGTAAATATTGCTGCAGAAATGCCTGAGATAGATGTTATTCATCCGCTGATAAATATAAAAGGGATCGGTATATGTGACGGAACTAGAGATGAAATGCTTCAGGCAGTTAGGAAAGCTTATTATAATGGAAAAGGAATTTATTCTATGAAGCCCTTTGGAGGCGGACACCTTATTTCCAATGCTCGAAAAGCTCTGGAGTGGGTGTTGAATCAAGAATGTATACATTCTGTGGCAGTGGGCATGCAGTCTGAAGCTGAAGTAGTGGTTAATGCAGCGTGGGTATCAGGCAGAGATGTGGATGAGGGTGTTGCGGCAGAGCTCAGTAAGAAAAAAAGGCGCATAACTGTTGCAGACTGGTGTACAGGCTGCGGCAAATGTGTGGAACGCTGCAGTGCCGGAGCTGTTAAAATTGTTAATAATAAGGCTCAAATAACAGCAGAAAAATGTATTTTGTGCAGTTATTGTGCTGTGGTTTGTCCTGAATTCTGTATAAAGATATACTGAGGAGTCTATAGTAAAGTTGCGCATATTATGTCTTGATGTGGGAGACAAATACATAGGAATGGCGGTTAGTGATGCTTTGGGTTTGACTGCCCAGGGTATTGGGGTTTTGAAACGTAAAAATGACGCTGAATGTGATGTAAATGAAATAATAAAGATTGTGCAGAAATATAATGCTGAAAAAATTATTGTGGGACTGCCTAAAAATATGAATGGGAGCCTTGGCCCCCAAGGGAAGAAGGTTCTTGAGTTTGTTGATATATTAAGGAGAAAGATAGAGGTTCCCATAATTGAATGGGATGAGAGATTATCTACTAAAGCTGCTGAAAAAATTCTTTTGGAAGGTAATGTAAGTAGGAAAAAGAGGAAAAAGGTTATTGATAAAGTTGCTGCTGTTTTTATTTTGCAAAGTTATTTAGACTATTTAAAAAGTGAATAAAATTTAAAATTAAAAAAAAGAAAGGAGAAAAGATAAAATATGGTAGATAATGAAAGCAGAATGGAAGAGGAAAATATAATTGTACTCACTGATGAAGAAGGAAATGAACATGAGTTTGAGGTTCTGGATATTTTGGAAATTGATGATAATGAATATGCTATACTCCTTCCCCTGGAGGATAATGAAGAAGAAGAAGCTATAATTCTTAGAACTGGTTTAGATGAAAATGGTGAGGAAATATTGTATGAAATCGAAGATGATGATGAATGGGAAATGGTAGCTGAAACTTGGCAGAAGCTTGTTGCAGCAGGTGACAACGGAGAAGCTTTTTAAGATTGTGAAATAAGACTGATTAAGATGGAGCAGAACTTCGTAAAAAGCGAGGTTCTGCTTTTTTATTTATGCTGAATAAACTATTAGGAATTGGAACCATTAATTTGAACAAACAATATTTAAAAAAAAGAAGTACAGTTTTTTCGAGGAGGTAGAATAGTGGACAGGAAAAAGTTATGTATATTGACTGGATTACTAGGCATAATTTGTTTGGTTCTATTTTATAATGTGAAGGTAAATCAGAATGAAAGAATTGTTATTGAGAAAAATGTTTCAATTGAAGGAATTTATGTGGGCGGCTTGACTGTTGAAGAAGCTGTTAAAAGACTGCAATCTAAAAGGGAACAAATCTTAAAAAAGAAAGTAATTTTTAAATGTTTAGGAAGAGAATTTTCTTGCTTTTTTAAGGAAGCTGGGATTGAGGTTGATATAAATGGTGCAGTAGAACAAGCTCTTCGTTTGAGAAAAAAAAGCAGTTCTTTACTAATAAGAGATGGCAAAAAGGAATATGTATTAAAGCTGCCTTTAGTTCTTAATAAAAAGACTGCTGGCAAATATTTAGAAAAAATTGCAGCGGAAATAAACCATAACCCTGTTGATGCCAGATATTTTTTAAATAACGGTAAACCTAAGGTGCTATATTCTTCTTCGGGCAGAAGAGTAGATATTGAAGCTACTATAGAATATTTTCAAAAAATCCTTAACAGCACTGATAGCGAATCTAAAAAAAGTTTAATTATTCCTGTAATTGTTGACACAGTCGAGCCTAGAGTAAAAACTAAAGATATTGAAGATAAAAAAATCAATGTTCTTCGGGGTACTTATACAACGAAATTTAATGAAAGGTTTTCCAGTCGTGTTAATAATATTGCTGCTGCTGCGGAAGCCATCAACGGAGTGGTAATACCGCCTGGATTTACATTTTCGTTTAATGAAACGGTTGGCCCTAGAACAGAGGAAAATGGTTATGAAGAGGCTTTGGTTATTGTAAAAAATGAATTTGTTGAGGGAGTAGGAGGCGGTGTGTGTCAGGCCTCTACTACTCTTTACAATGCTGCTTTAAGAGCAAATCTTGATATAAAGGAAAGATATAAACATTCTAAATTAGTAAATTATGTGCCTCCTGGGCTAGATGCAGCAGTTGCTTTCGGGTTCCTTGATTTAAAGCTATCTAACAACACAGAGAGCTATTTAGTTATAAATGCGCAGGTTGAAAATAATAGTTTAACAATAAATATTTTTGGGGAAGCAGGGATATGGCCAAAAGTAAAAATCAGGCATTATATTATGGAAACTATTAAACCTAAAACGGTATATGAATATGATCCTGAAATGGAAGAGGGGAAAGAATTTGTTGAACAAGAAGGGAAAGTTGGATATATTACAAGGGTAGAAAGGATATGTACTTTTGGAAATAAGATTATAACCCGAGAAATTATTTCTGAAGATAAATATTCTGCTGAACCGAAAGTAATTTTAAAAGGTATTAAGAAAAAAAAGTCAAACTAAAAAGTGTGAAATATGTTTTTATATTTTAGATTACAATTGAGGAGTATAGTTATGTTTTTTCCATCCTTTATCAAAAAAATCAAAGAAAAACTTAATATTCTTATTGAAAATGTCAAGAAAAAAAAGAGGTTAAACATTAACTTTCTACGTATTTTCAGTAAAATTTGTACAAAATATACGAAAATTGTACGTGCTGGTTTTTTAGTATTGGTATTTTTTTTTGTTATTTTTAGCTTATGCTTTTTTTCCAGTTAATATTGATAAAAATATAACTGTTGCCATTTCACCGGAAAAAACAACTTCTGAGATTGCAGCAATTCTTAAGAAAAAAGGAATAGTACGTAGTGCAAATTTATTTAAATATTATACTGTTCTGTTTGGTATTGATGAAAAATTGAAAGCTGGTACATATGTATTTAAAGGCCCCCAAACGCTTCCTCAAGTAGCTGCTGAACTTCAAAAGGGTTCTACAAAAATGATTACCTTTACTGTACCTGAAGGTTATACTTTTGACCAAATTGCTGAATTATTATCGGATAAAGGTTGCATTAAAAAAGAAGATTTTTATAAGGCTGCGGAAACTATGAAATTTAATTTTCCATATGCTGATCAGCTGCCCAAAGGCAGTAAAAGTTTAGAAGGCTTTTTGTTTCCTGATACATATAAAATACCAGACTATTACAGCGCTGAGGATATAATTCAAATGATGCTTAATAGATTTGTTGATATCTTATAGTTCTAAATATGAAAAAAGAGCACGTGAATTGGGATTCAGTACTTTAGAGGCAGTGACTTTGGCTTCCATAATAGAAAGGGAGGCTAAGAAACCTGAGGAGAGACCTTTAATAGCTGCGGTATTCCACAACCGTTTAAATAAAGGCATGAAATTGGAATCTTGTGCAACGGTGCAGTACGTATTAGGAAAAGTGAAACCTGTTCTGACTATAGAAGATTTAAAAGTTAAATCACCATACAACACTTATTTAAACAAGGGGCTTCCTCCTGGTCCCATTTGCTCTCCTGGAGAAGCTTCAATTAAAGCTGCTCTTTATCCTGCTGATGTGCCCTACTATTATTTTGTAGCAAAAAAAAGATCGTTCCCATGTTTTCAGCGGAACTTATGAAGAACATTTGAAGGCTAAAAAGAATAACCAGTCTTCTTAAATTAAAAAAATTAAAATAAAAATGAAAAATAAGGTGATAACCTTGAAAAAACCGGAGATTGTAGCTCCTGCTGGCAATTTGGAAAAACTGAAAATGGCAGTTTTGTATGGGGCTGATGCCGTCTATGCAGGAGGAAAAGAATTCAGTTTGAGGGTGGGAGCTGAAAATTTTTCCTTGTATGAATTAAAGCGGGGAATTAAATTTGCCCATGAGAGAGGCTGTAAAGTTTACGTTACCGCAAATATTTATGCCCATAATAAAGATTTAGAAGGGATGGAAATTTATTTTAGAAAATTAGAAGATTTAAAAGTTGATGGAATAATTGTATCTGATCCTGGAGCAGCATTAATTGCAAAGGAAAATGCCCCTTCTATTCCCCTCCATTTGAGCACACAGGCGAATTGTACCAACTGGGCCAGTGCACTGTTTTGGGAAAAAATGGGATTTAAAAGAATTATTCTTGCTCGGGAGCTTAGCATTTCTGAAATTAAAGAGATCCGGGAGAAAGTCTCTTTGGAACTCGAAGTATTTGTTCATGGTGCTGTTTGTGTGTCCTATTCCGGGCGGTGTCTTTTAAGCAGCTTTCTAACTGGACGGAGTGCTAATAGGGGTGACTGCTCCCATCCTTGCCGTTGGAAATATTATTTGATGGAAGAAAAGAGACCTGGTGAATACATGCCGATTTTTGAGGATGAGAGAGGGACTTATATTTTTAACGCTAAAGATTTATGTTTGATTGAGCATATTCCTGAACTTGTTGAGGCAGGAATTGATTCTTTTAAAATAGAGGGAAGAATGAAGAGTTTGCATTATGTTGCAGCAGTAGTAAAAACGTACAGACAGGCAGTAGACAGTTATTTTGAAGATCCTAAAGGATGGGTATGTAAGAATGAGTGGAAAGAAGAGTTAAGCAAGGTGAGCCATAGAAAATATACAACGGGCTTTTTTTTCGGCAAACCCAGTTTTGATGGGTATGATTATTCTGAAGCAAATTATTACAGAGCCAGTGAGTTTGTTGGAAAGGTTTTAAAATATGATCCTGATAAAGGTATGGCTTTGGTGCAGCAGAAAAACAAATTTTCTGTTGGAGATATAGTGGAAATATTTGGCCCTACAGGGAAACCCATAAAAATAAAAATTACTGAGATGAAAAATGCGGAGGGTGAACCCATTGAAGAGGCTCCCCATCCTGAACAGCTGGTATATATACCTGTTAGTGTACCTGTTGGAGAAAATTATATTGTTAGAAAACCCATTTCCGAATAATGTATTCCATTTTTGCCCAGGATATATATAAAAAGTGGGCAGGAAGGAATACATAATGGGGCTTAAAAGAGGGCGTTTAATTTTTCTTTTGGTTATATTTAATTTGATTTTAATTTTACTGCTTTTTAGATTAGTTGAGCTCCAAATTTTTGGAGGAAAATCTCTGGCAATTAAAGCCCAAGAAAGTCGATTTCGCTTAATTTCTGGTGAAGATTATCCTAGGGGCCAAATCTTGGACAGGAATGGTATTTCCCTAACAGATTCTGGAATAAGGCCCGCTCTCATTATATTTCCATATATGATAAAAGAAAAAGATGAGTTTTCTTCGTTGATTTCCAAAATTTTGGGTGTTTCTAAAGATCTTCTAAAAGACAGCCTAAATAAAAAGAAATATTTAATTATTCCTAATTTAAGTAATGAACAAATTAAAAAGATAAAAAATTTGAATTTAGAGGGAACCCTTATCATATCTTTTAAAACCAGATATGGACCCAATTCCCTTTCTAGACATTTAGTGGGACATATAAACAGTATAGATTTAGAAACATGGAAGACTATACAAAATAAGACATTTTTTAAAAAGGAATATAATATAAATGATTTCATCGGTGTTAAAGGCATTGAAGTATTATATGAAAAATACCTGCGGCTTGAAGACCCACTTTTTTATTGGATTGTAACCGTTGATGCCCGGGAAAGAATTATTCCAGGGCTGTCTTTTAAAAGGATTGCTGGCTATCAGAAAGCAGGCAGGCCTTCTGTGGTTACTACCCTTGATTTCCAGATTCAAAAGAAAGTTGAAGAAATAATGGATCAGATGGTGCCCCATGGAGCGGTAGTAGTTATGGACGTATTAAATGGGGATATTATTGCACTTGCCAGCAGGCCCAATTATGACCAAAATAATTTGGCAGAGTGTTTGGAAGTAAGAAAAAAGCCTGATAATGATCCTTTTATCAATAGAGCTTTTGAACACTATTATCCAGGATCCATTTTTAAAGTACTTATAGCCGCTGCGGCTATTGAAGAAAAAATTGTAAATCCTGAGGATATTTTCAGCTGCAGTGGAGAATATGTTTTAAATCCCCAATTGAAAATTGGCTGTTGGAAAAATGAGGGTCATGGAGAAATTACTTTTAAAGAAGGTTTTGCCCAATCGTGCAATTCAGTGTTTGTTGATACTGCACTCCATTTAGGTAGAAAAAAAATTCTTGAGTATGCAGAAAAATTTAATTTAGTATATGATGGTGCTCTTATTGGTTATCCCAGAAGCAGATTTAAATCTGTTGATATAAGTCCCTATGGAGAGGGGAAAATGGCCAATGCTGCCTTGGGGCAGGAGGGGGTTCGTTTATCTCCTGTTCAAGTTGCAGGTATGATATCTGTGATTGCAAATGGAGGACATCTAGTGGTTCCTAGAATTGTAAAGGAAATTAAAGATTATAGTGGTAGGGCCATAATTTCTTATGATACTGAAAAACCGAAACGAGTTATTTCTGAAAAAACATGCAGGATTATTCAAGAGATGATGGTTAAGACTACTACGGAAGGAACAGGGAAAAAAGCGTGGATACCAAAATACGGCAGTGCCGGTAAAACAGGCTCGGCTGAAACAGGGCTGAGTATTGATAAACCTAAGTACTATAATTGGTTTGCAGGTTATTTTCCTATTGAAAAACCAAGGTTTGCTGTAGTGGTGATGGTTGAGGGAGGAGTAAGTGGGGGTGAGACTGCTGCACCTGTTTTTAGAGAGATAGCATCATTTTTGGCAGAGTATTGATTATTTTATATAAATTTTTAGCCCATTGTTCAATTGTATAATTTAATATTTGACAAGCACAGCACCTCTGCTCACTCCATATAATAAACTGTACTTATTGCATTCAGGAGGTGGCTGTGCTGTACCATCCAATATTTAAGAGAATAATTTTCAATAGTAGAGGAAGTAAAGGTGGAACAGTATTTGCTTTTATTGGATATATACACAACAGTTCTTTTCCTCAGCCCCTTTCAGAGGAAGAAGAGAGGATTTTTATTGATAGATTGGTAAAGAATGATGTAGAAGCAAGAAATATTTTGATTGAGCATAACCTGCGTTTGGTGGCACATATAACGAAAAAATATGAGCATTGTGGAGAAGATATAGAAGAACTTATTTCTATAGGAACCATGGGATTAATAAAGGCTATAAATACTTTTGACCCTAATAAGGGAACAAGATTGGCAACATATGCAGCTAGATGCATTGAAAATGAAATTTTAATGCATCTGCGGGCCAAAAAGAAACAGCGCGGTGAAGTTTCTCTTTACAATCCCATTGGTATTGATAAGGAAGGCAATGAAATCACCTTGATAGATGTTTTGGGAACGGAAACGGATACAGTTGTTGATGCAGTGGAAAACGAATTTGATCAGGAGAAAATTAGAAAGTATGTAAGTCAGCTGAATAAGCGGGAAAGGGATGTTATAGAACTGCGCTATGGCTTAATCAATGGACTGAGGAAAACTCAGAAAGAAATTGCAAAAAAAAATGGGATTATCAAGGTCCTATATTTCAAGGATTGAGAAAAAAGCCATTCAAAAGTTAATTAAAGCAATAAATGATTAATAAAAGGTTGGGAATACTTTTTAATGGAGGTTATTTTCAAACTTTACTTATTTTTTTATATAGGTATTTCGGTGTATTTCTGCTTGGCTTTTTCAATAGTTTTCATAGCTTCCCATTTGTCAGTCCACCCTTTAACTATTACTTCTTTCCCTTCAAGATTTTTATAGACTGAAAAGAAATGTTCAAATTCTTTTAATATATGTTTTTCAAGATCTTCAAGAGATTTAATGTTATCAAATCGAGGATCATTGACTGGTACTCCTAAAATTTTTTCATCTTTTCCTTTTTCATCTTCCATTATGAACATACCAATAATTCTTGCTTTTATAAGGCATCCAGGAAAAGTTGGAAAAGTAGTCATGACCATTGCATCAAGGGCATCACCATCATCTGCAAGGGTATCAGGTATAAAGCCGTAATCAGCCGGATAAAAAACGGGAGAATATAAGACCCTATCTAATCGAAAGAGCCCTTTTTCCTTATCGTATTCATATTTGTTATTACTTCCACGAGGAATTTCAATAAATACTTCAATGGTGAAATCTTCCACTCAAAACCCCTCCAAAAAAGAATTATGCATAGATTAATTTAGTTATTTAAAATATAAATCCTTCTAAAATTTTATCATTTTGTTTTTGTTGATAAATAATGCCGGGGAGATTTCCCCGGCTGGTGTGTAGTTATTTTTGTTGTGGGTAGGTTTGATCACTGTTAGCAATACTTCTTTCTGCTCTTTCAATAGCCTTTTTTACAAGCATTCCGCATTGGCGGGAAGGAACTCCTCCCCAACCTTCTGTTGCTACAATGTGATCAACACCCATTTCCTTTGCGAGTTCCCACTTCAAGGCATCGGACATTATAGATCCTTTTCTTGCCAATTTGGGACCTCCTTTTTAATTAACAACTACACACCATTAATATTTTTTGTTTTTTATAGAGGTTTATGATGTTAAGATAATTCCTAAAAAACCACTTTATTTTGTAATAATTTTCAAAATTTTTGTTTTTTTAAATTTTTAAAAGTATTTATGATTTCTAATACTTTAAATTTAACTGTTAATGTAATAGAATAGATATAAGAGAAAAATTGAATAAAAAATTTTCCGCCGGGGGAGCTCTTCAGTAAGCTGAGAGTGCAGCTTTTAAAAGGCTGCAGACCCCTAGGACCTGAACTGGGTAATACCAGCGTAGGCAGGGCGGTAGTTGAAAATAAAAAGAAAGATATTTTATAAAAAAAAAAAAAGCTACTGCTGTGCAGTAGCTTTTTAAATTTCCCGAGGCGGAAAATTTTAGAAAGGGGGGATATGAACGTAGGGGTTTTCTTTCTGGAATATATATATATAATGTTTTTTCATGATTTTATTAAAAAATAATTATAGGAGGAATCAATAAAATGATTTTTTGGCTGTTTGCTGTGGTTATGCTGTTTACTATAACTGCTGTTGCTTATATTTATTTAACAAATGACAGGTATTTAAAACTTGACGACTATTTGACGGCTCGTAACCGTTTTAGTACTTTTCCTGCATCGATGACTATATTTGCGTCGATAATGGGTTCATGGATATTATTTACACCTGCTGAAGCAGGTACATGGGGTGGAATTGCTGCTTTTGGAGGCTATGCTCTAGCTCAAGCTATAGCGGTAATGGTTTTTGCTTTTTTTGGGCCAAGAATGCGGGAATTGGCTCCAAAAGGAACAACTTTATTTGAATTTGTTTTTTATCGCTATGGAAGGGGTATGTATGCGCTGGTACTTTTAATCGGGGTATTTTACATGGCTATATTTTTAGCTGCTGAGTTAACGGGTATTGCTACAGCAGTTAATTTGGCGGCTGGCATTCCCCTATGGGTTACAGCGCTTATCATTGGGTGTGGAACCCTTATATATACAGCTTATGGCGGAATTAGGGGATCTATTTTTACGGATGTTATTCAGGCTTTGGTTGTTCTGCCAACAGTTTTAATTGCATTTTTTGCAACTGCCCATTATACTGGTGGATTTGAAGATATGATTGTAAGAATAAAAAGCATTAATCCTGATCTTTTAAGCCTTAAAAATATAGGAGGTTTGAGGTTTGCAGCATCTCTAACGATTGCGATAGTAGCTGCGAATATGTTTAATCAAGGCTTTTGGTCCAGGGTTTATGCCTGCAGAAATAACACAGTTGTGCGCAGATCATTTTTGCTTGCTGGTATATTAATTATTCCGGTCATGATGATGACTGGTTCCTTCGGGCTGTTAGCAGTTGCTGAAGGCACACTTCAGTCTCCTTCTGCTGCTCTATTTGAGGTTGTAATGAATAAGACAGCTTCTTGGGTAATATATGTTGTGGTTCTGCTGGCTATTGCCCTTGTTATGAGCAGTGTTGATACTCTCATCAATGCTTTGGCTGCAGTTTTTACTGTGGATATTGCACGATTTAAACCAGGACTTAAGGCTTCTGTTCTTCAAACTTGTGCAAGGGTAATAACTGCGATAATATGCGGAATTGTTATATTTGTGGCGTCTAAGGGGTACAGCGTACTTTATCTTTTCTTAATTGCAGATTTAGTTTGCACAGCTGCTGTCTTTCCCACATTTTATGGAATGTTTTCAAAGAAATACAGCGGCACCGCAGGTGTTATATCCATTCTCGGAGGTATTGCTGCAGGAGTACCATTTTTCCCTGATCCTTCAATGCAGCGCGGAGACCTTCTCACAAGCTTCCTGCTGGCAGCAGCTGCTTCAATAGTGTTGTCCCTGGTTTTAGAAAAAATTTATAAGTGTGAATTGAATTTTGAAACTTTAAAAGAAAAGGTTCAGGATATTCACAGCTGATTTTTTAAAATTTCAGGGGGGAGCTAAATGAATAAAAATGAATTTGAATTTGATTTTGATGTTGAAAAATTGATTGACAAACACAGGGATGAACTGATTGAATTGGCTTCAAAACTTATATCATTTCCCAATGTGAGCCCGCCTGGTAGAAATAGCACTGAGATTCAAAATTTTATTGAGGATTATCTTAAAAATTTGGATGCAGAAATTATACGCTGGGAAACTTTTAAAGGAGATCCTAATATTGTAGCCGTAATTTCAGGAGCTAATCCCCAAAAATATAAGAGCCTCATCCTGAATACCCATGTGGATGTTGCAGAAGTGGGAGATGATTCCCAATGGTCCTTTGATCCCTTTAAGCCCTTTGTTAAAGATGGAAGGCTGTTTGGTAGGGGAGCTTCGGATATGAAAGCTGCACAAGCGGCTTATCTTTTAATTCTGAAACTTCTTAAAGAAAAAAATGTTTCTTTGGGTGGAAATCTTATTTTTCACAGTGTTACAGGTGAAGAAGCAGGTGAAGGAATTACCTTAGAAGCTGTACAGAAAGGACCTAAAGCAGATTTTGCCATAGTGGGAGATATAAGCGATTTTAAGCTGCAGTATGGGCAGGGTGGTGTAATTACAGGCTGGATAACTGTTCAAAGTCCTAATACTTATCATGATGGAGTTAGAGCAAAAATGATTCATGCCGGAGGAGGCCTATTTGCTGCCAGCACAGTGGAAAAAATGGTTAAAATTGTACAGGGCTTGCAGGAATTGGAAAGACACTGGGCAGTGGTGAAAAGCTATCCAGGATTTCCACCGGGAAGCAATACCATTAACCCCGCTGTGATTGAAGGGGGCAGACATGCTGCGTTTGTAGCAGATAGATGTTCTTTATGGATAACAGTGCATTTTTATCCCAATGAAAATTATGAAGATGTTTCGAAAGAGATTGAAGAACATATTTTAAATGTTGCAAAAGCTGATCCTTGGCTTAAAGAAAACCCACCCCTTTTCCGCTGGGGAGGAAAATCTATGCTTGAAGATAGAGGCGAAATTTTTCCATCACTTGAACTGGATAGGAACCATGAAGGGTTAAAGCTTTTGGAAAGCATTCACGCAGAAATTGTGGGTAGTCCGCCGGTGGTAGATATGTCACCCACGGTAACCGATGCAGGTTGGCTTGCAGAGGCGGGGATTCCCACAGTAATTTATGGTCCCGGCGAGCTGGGAAAGGCTCACAGCGTAGATGAAAGTGTAAGTGTTGACAATCTTTTGGCTTACACTAAAATTATATTTAAATTTATTTTAGAGTGGTGCAATACAGAGAAAATTTAAGTATAAAAATCCCGGTAAATCCGGGATTTTTATCAATATAAAATTTTTTAAAATGGGTGGGAATGATTATGAAAACCATAAAATTTACCGATATAGGTTTAAAGATCGGTCATGAGCAGGATTTAGAGGCTGCAACGGGCTGTACTGTTATTTTGTGTGAAGAAGGAGCAGTTGCCGGTGTAGATGTGAGGGGAGGTGCTCCTGGTACCAGGGAAACAGATCTATTGGATCCCTCAAATTTAGTTGAAAAAGTTCATGCTGTGCTGTTAACAGGCGGCAGCGCTTTTGGCTTGGATGCTGCTGCTGGAGTTATGCAGTATTTGGAGGAAAAAAATATAGGCTTTGAAACAGCAGCAGCAAAAGTGCCCATAGTGGTTGGAGCTGTTCTTTATGATCTTCAGATAGGTAAACATGACGTTCGACCTGATAAAAATATGGGCTACAAAGCCTGCCTTAATTCAGAAAAAGCAGAATGTCCGGAAGGAAATGTTGGAGCAGGAACTGGTGCAACTGTGGGGAAGCTGTTGGGATTTGAATATGCTATGAAAGGCGGTCTTGGAACATACAGTATTCAGTTTGGTGATTTAAAGGTGGGTGCTGTAATGGCTGTGAATTGTTTGGGAGATGTAATAGATCCTTTTGAGGGCAATAAAATTATTGCTGGTGCTCTTAATAAGGATAAAGTTACTTTTGCTGATTCTGCTGTTCGTCTTTTGGATTTGTACAGTAGAGGCAGATTAGGTTTTTTAAATGGAGGTAATACCGTAATAGGAGTTGTAGCTACCAATGCTGTATTAAATAAAGCTCAGGCAAACAGAATTGCTTCAGCGGCCCATGATGGGTTGGCAAGAACTGTTTGTCCTTCCCATACAATGGTTGATGGGGACACTATATTTACGCTGTCAACTTGTAAAGTAAATGTGGATTTGAATCTGCTTGGATATCTTGCGGCACATGTTGTTGAAAGAGCTGTTGTTAGGGCTGTAAAAAATGCTGATTCACTGCATGGTTACAAAAGCTTTGGTGATTTAAATAAGAGCTTAAACAAAGAAGTATAAGATGTAAAATTTACAATAACAAGGTAAAGGCGTATGGATGTATTTTTCTTTATCAGTAAATGGTGTGATATAATTATCCTCAGTTTACGAAACTTTGAGAATGAAGATTTTAAAGGTGCTTTACAATGAAAGGTGCTTTACAATGAAAGATCTTTTAACCCCTGATTTAAAAGTAAAGTCTATATTTGATATAGATCTTCAAGTGCTGCAAAATAAAGGAATAAACAGCTTGATTATAGATCTTGATAATACCATTACTAGATGGAATGCTCTTGAGGTAAGTAATGAAGTTCTTTCATGGTTTGAAAGAATAAAAGAAAAGGGTTTTAAAGCATGTTTGGTTTCCAATAATCCTGGAGAAAGAGTTTCCTTAATTGCGGAGGTTTTGGGTATACCTTCCATACCAAAAGCTGGAAAGCCCCGTAGAAAAGCTTTTAGACAGGCCTTAAAGATATTAGAATCCAATATAAATGAAACAGCAGTTATCGGGGATCAAATATTTACTGATGTATTAGGTGGGAATAGAATGGGGCTATATACAATTCTAGTGGAACCCATCAGCAGTCATGAATTTATAGGAACAAAGATTATGCGCTTTTTTGAAAAGTTTTGTCGCTAAGTTTGTTCTATTATAATTTGGCTGGGGGTTTTTGTGTGAATAGAATTACTTCAAGCACCAGGGCTATAGGTTTAATAGGGCATCCTATAGAGCATTCCCTTTCTCCGATAATGCAAAATGCTGCCATTAATCACTGTGGGCTGGATTTCTGCTATCTTGCATTTAATGTGCTGCCTGAAAATCTTGAAGAAGCTGTAAAGGGAATGCTGTCATTGGGTTTTGTGGGTTTCAATGTTACTATTCCATACAAAGAAGCTGTGATTAAATATATAGATGAATTGGACGAAAATGCGTGCCTTATTGGGGCAGTAAATACAGTGGTTATTAAAGATGGTAAAACATATGGTTATAATACTGATGGGAAAGGATTTTTAGAATCCTTAAAAAAAGATGGTGTTTTGTATAAAGGAAAGAAAATATTAATTATAGGTGCAGGTGGAGCTGCTAAGGCTGTTGCCACTGCATTGGCGGTGGAAGGTGCGTTAAAAATTACCATCGCAAATAGAAATTTAAAACGAGCATGGGAGCTTGCTGAACATATAAAAAAAATTGGAACTGAGAGTTTTGCTGTGGGTTTAAATAGTGATGAAGTGTTGAGATTTGAGCTTAGACAAGCTGATATAATTGTAAATGCTACTCCTGTGGGAATGTATCCTAATACAAATATGATTCCTATTTCTGATATGAGCTGCATAAACCCTGAAGCTGTTGTTTGTGATCTAATCTATAACCCTATTCAAACTCTTTTTTTAAAGACAGCAAGGGAAATGGGATGTAAAGTGATTGATGGTTCAGGAATGCTTCTGTACCAAGGTGTAGAAGCTTTTCGTTTGTTTACTGGTATTAAACCTCCTGTTGAGGTAATGTATAGGGCCCTCCACGACGAATTATGGCGGAAAGTGTAGGAAAATAATTCCATATTTGCTGCAGGATTTTATTTATAACTGATGAAAAACATACACAAAAAATAAAATAGTAAAAAGGGGGCCCTGTTTTGTCAGAGAAATTTACTATCCATCAACTAAGTGAAATCCTTCAGGTGGAGCCCAGTACAATACGTTTTTGGGAAAAAGAGTTTGCTGAATATTTAAAAGTTAATTCCAAAGGAAAAAGAAAGAGGTATACTGAAGAACATTTGGAGATGTTTGCACAGATTAAAGAACTGCTGTATACAGAACAGTATACTATAAAAGGAGCTAAACGCAGGTTAGAGCTGGATAAAGCTTTAAATAGTGCCTTAGGAATTGAGCAAAACTTTAAAAATACGGTTATTTTTATGCTGTCGTCCATTATGGAAGAACTGCAGAAGGCAAGGGAAGAAAGCAGAAAACTTGCCAGACAGGTTGAGCTTTTGAGGCTGGAGAAAAAGAATATCCAGGAAAAGCTTCTTGAAGAGCAAAATAAAAGCTTTATAGAATTTTTAAAGGACAAAATTTCTTCTCGAAAATTAAATGAGATGGGTAATTAAACTTTTGTAATTTATATTACTTCAGCGGGGTGTAAAAATGTTTCGTTTTCTGACAGCAGGGGAATCCCATGGACCCTGTTTAACGGCTATAATAGAAGGAATACCTGCAGGATTGGAATTAAGTGAGAAAGCTATAAATTTTCAGCTTCAGCGGCGGCAGAGGGGTTATGGAAGAGGAAAAAGGATGGAGCTGGAACGAGACAGAGTAAAAATAACCAGTGGTGTAAGGGGTGGATTTACTTTAGGAAGCCCCATTTGCCTGGTAATTGAAAACAAAGATTGGGAAAATTGGCAGGATATCATGGCAGCAGACAAGTCAGCGGATTTAGAAGCTAAAAAAGTTACAGCTCCAAGGCCTGGGCATGCTGATTTGGCGGGGGCTATAAAATACAGGCATAAAGATATGCGAAATGTTCTGGAAAGAGCTAGTGCCAGGGAAACAGCAGCTAGAGTCGCAGTGGGAGCTGTTGCTCGAATATTTTTAGAAGCTCTCGGCATAAATATCAATAGTCATGTTATTAGAATAGGAAATGTTGCTATAGATATAAATAAGATTGAACCCCATATGCTTTCCAAAGCTCTTGATTCTCCGGTTATGTGCATCGACAGTGAAAAAGCTGAAGAAATGCTTAGGGAAATTGACAATGCAAAGCGGGAAGGGGATTCTTTAGGGGGTATATTTGAAGTTATTGCTGAAAATGTACCACCTGGATTGGGAAGTTACGCCCATTGGGATCGACGGCTTGATGGGCGGTTAGCGCAGGCTCTTATGAGCATACCAGGAGTAAAAGGGGTTGAATTTGGTATAGGATTTAAAGCGGCAGAAAAACCTGGTTCAGAGGTTCACGATGCCATATACTATAATGATGATCGCGGCTTTTACCGCTTAACTAATAATGCTGGTGGACTTGAAGGGGGAATGAGCAATGGTGAGCCCATAATTGCCAGGGCTGCCATGAAGCCCATTCCTACTCTCATTAAATCCCTTCCCAGTGTTGATATAAGAACAAAAAAACCTGTAAAAGCAGCTGTGGAGCGTTCTGATGTTTGTGCTGTTCCTGCAGCTGCTGTTGTTGGAGAAGCAGTGGTGTCTATAGTTCTGGCTGAGGCAGTTTTAGAAAAATTTGGTGGAGATTATATGGAAGAAATTTTTAATGAAGTTGCAAGATACAGAGGTTATGAAAGGCAGGTATAAGGAATTATGAGAGAAAAAGACAATATTATCTTAATAGGCTTTATGGGCACAGGGAAGACTGCTGTGGGTAAAAGACTTGCTCAGGCCTTGGGGAAAAAATTTATAGATACTGATAAAGAAATTGAGCGGGTTACGGGAATGACCATTTCCCAAATTTTTCAAAAACATGGAGAGTGCCGCTTTAGGTCAGAGGAAAAGCTGGCCCTTAAGAAAGCATGTTCCCTAAATAACGCAGTAATTGCAACAGGAGGAGGTGCAGTAATGGATGAGGAAAATGCCGAAATTATGCAGAAATCTGGTAGAATTATCTGCCTCACTGCTAGGCCGGAAGTAATACAGAAACGTGTTAAGAGAAGAGATGATAGGCCTCTGCTGCATCGTGATAAATCCATAAAAAGAATAGAAGAGCTTTTAAAAGAGAGGGAACCTTATTATAAACGTTATGCAGAGGCATTTTTTGATACTTCCGATAATGAGCACAGTGAGGTTGTGAAGAATATAATTGATTATCTTGAAGGGAAAAAACATGAAGACGATCAGGGTTAATTTAGGGGAAAGAAGTTATGATATTTTAGTTGAAAAGGGAATTCTAAACGATATAGGTCCTCTTTTAAGCAAATTTAGATTGTCAAAGGAATGTCTTATTATAACAAATGGCACTGTGGACACTTTTTATGGTGATCAAGTGACTGAATCTCTAAAGGACGCAGGTTTTAAATATTCAAAGATTTTGGTAAAAGACGGCGAGGAAGCAAAATCTCTTTCTGTTGTTGAGGATATTTATCATCATGCTGTGAAATTTGGACTTTCGCGGAACTCTGCAATTATTGCCCTGGGTGGTGGAGTGATAGGGGACCTGGCTGGATTTGCTGCAGCTACGTATATGAGGGGAATCCCTTTTGTTCAGGTTCCCACCACTTTGCTGGCTCAGGTTGACAGCAGCGTTGGCGGAAAAGTAGCAGTAAATTTTTTAGGTTACAAGAATTTAATAGGTTCTTTTTATCAACCTTTGCTGGTAATTATCGATCCCGAAACCCTAAAAACCCTTCCCTTAAGAGAATTCAGAGCAGGAGCTGCAGAAGTTATTAAATACGGGATAATTTGGGATAAAGAATTTTTTGTTTTTCTAGATGATAATGTAAAGAAAATATTAGATTTTGATTGGGAAGCCATTGAGCATATTATAACAAGATCTTGTGAAATAAAAGCTGAAGTAGTTTCAGCTGATGAGCGGGAAAGCAGTTTAAGAATGATACTAAATTTTGGCCATACTTTTGGCCATGTAATAGAAACCCTTGGGGGATTAAAACTGTATAAGCATGGGGAAGCAGTGTCCATAGGTATGTGTATGGAAGCCCTGCTGGCTGAAAGGATAGGATTATTACATAAAAATGAAGCGGAGAGAATTCTTGATCTAATTAGTGCTTTCGAACTTCCCAGTTCACCTGATTTTTCATTGGAACCGGAAATGGTTATTAAAGTTATAGATAAGGATAAGAAAAACAGAGAAGGGAAAATCACTTTCGTGCTTCCTGAATATATAGGAAAAGTTAAAATGGTTCAATTTGAAAGAAGAGAATTGCTGAGGCTTATACGAGAAAATTTCGTATAAGTTTTTTTTCTCAATATTTTGGAGAGAACAGGAAATAAGCAAATGTTAAGAGAATGTTTTAATAAAACTTAATAAAACATGTATGGAGTAGATTCTTTTGAAAATCAGCAAATTTAATAAAATCCTAAAATTGATCCCAAAGGAACTGGCCTTAAAATATAAGGCTGTACCAATTGCTGAAGAAGGAGATTCGTTGGTTATTGCAATGGCAGACCCTCTGGATGTCATGGTTATTGATGAGATACGGCTGCGTACAGGGAAAAAGGTTAAACCTGTTTATGTTTCAGAAAATGAAATTGAAGATGCTATAGAAAGCTATTATATCACGGTAAATGAGGACTTCAAAAAAAATTTAGAGGATAATACTGAAATCAAACTGGAGATTTCAAATGAAAATGATGCGGTTTCTGCTGAGCAGATATCCATAATAAGCTTGGTGAACTCTATTTTAAGTGAAGCTGTAAGAGAAAATGCCAGTGATATACATTTAGAGCCCGGGAAGAGGGATGTTCGTGTAAGGTTTCGTATAGATGGGCTTTTAAGAGAAAAAATGACCTTTCCCATAACTTCTCATAGCTCTGTTGCTTCAAGGATTAAAATTATGGCCGGTATGGATATTGCTGAAAAAAGATTACCTCAGGATGGAAGAATTCAGCAGATAATACAAAATAGAGAAATAGATATTAGAGTATCCAGTTTGCCAACGATGTATGGAGAAAAAATAGTTATGCGCCTTCTTGACAGAAGTACTAGGCTTTTAAAATTAGGGGAACTGGGTTTTTCAGAAAATACTCTAGCATCCTTTGAGCATCTTATCAGACATCCATATGGCATGATACTGGTTACTGGTCCCACTGGCAGCGGCAAAACCACTACCCTATATGCAGCTCTTAACGAAATTAATTCACCAAGCAAAAATATTGTAACCATTGAAGATCCGGTGGAATATGTTCTCACTGGGATAAATCAAATCTCAATTAATCAGAAAGCCGGCTTAAATTTTTCAGTGGGTTTGAGGGCAATATTGCGTCAGGACCCTGATGTCATAATGATTGGTGAGATTAGGGATACGGAAACAGCTAAAATAGCAGTAAGAGCGGCAAATACAGGTCATCTTGTTTTCAGTACACTTCACACCAATGATGCACCTGGAGCGCTAACCCGTCTTCTTGATATGGGGGTGGAACCCTATTTAGTAGCTACTACGGTAATTGGTGTTGTAGCGCAGCGTCTTACTAGAAGTTACTAGAAGAATATGTAGTAACTGCAGAGAAGCATATGAAGTTACAGACGATGCCGAGAAAGTTTTCCTTGGCTGGGGTGCGGAGAAAAAATTGAGGTTATATAAAGGTAAGGGCTGTAAGTATTGTGGTTTTACGGGATATAAAGGGAGAGTGGCTGTTGCAGAAATACTAAATGTAACTTCCAGTATTAAAAGGATGGTTGTAAGAAAAAAGCATTCTGAAGCAATAAGAGAATATGCAGTAAATAGCGAAGGCTTTATTACTATGAAGCAGGATGGGGTTGCAAAAGTTTTAGCAGGTCAAACAACGACAGAAGAGATAATGAGAATAGTTTAGGATTTTATGATTTTGAGGTGGATTGTAGGTGAATATTCGAGATATCCTTGTGGAAGCTCAGGAATTGGGAGCTTCTGATGTACATATTTCTGAAGGAACTCCACCTGTTTTTAGGATTAACGGCAAACTGTGCATTCAAGATGATTGGGGAATTGTATGCAGGGAAACTGTCTTTAAATTTGCACAAAGCATAGCAGACTGTGAACAATGGCAAATTTTTCTGACAAAAGGGCATGTGGATTTGGCATATTCCATAGAAAGTGTAGGTAGGTTTAGAGTTAACGTTTTTAAACACAGAAACTGTATTGGTATAGCAATACGCATAATAAGCAGTAAAATAAGAACTTTAGATGAGCTGGGGCTGCCTCCTGTAGTAGCTGGTTTTTCTAAATTTAACTGCGGTTTGGTCTTGGTAACCGGTCCTGCAGGCAGTGGAAAAACTACAACCCTTGCAGCCCTTATTGATTTGATCAACAGTACTTTGAGCCGTCATATAATAACTCTCGAAGATCCCATTGAATATCTTCATGAAAATAAAAAAAGCATTGTTAATCAAAGGGAAATCGGTACTGATACCCAGAACTTTTCAGAAGGGCTCCGTGCTACATTGCGGCAGGATCCAGATGTAATTTTAGTGGGAGAAATGCGGGATCTTGAAACAATCAGCACTGCTATAACTGCAGCAGAGACAGGACATTTGGTATTTGCCACTCTTCATACCAGGGGAGCTCCTCAGTCCATTGAAAGGATAGTCGATGTTTTTCCTCCATATCAACAGCAGCAGATAAGGATACAGCTTGCCGATGCTTTACGTGCTGTTCTTACACAGATACTTTTGCCAACTAAAGATGGTAGAGGAAGGATTGCTGCAACAGAAGTTTTAATATCAAATAATGCAGTAAAAAATTTAATCCGTGATGGAAAGACTCACCTTCTGTATACTGTAATGCAGTCAAGCCGGAAATTGGGTATGCATACTATGGAAAATGATTTAATGCGTCTTTTAAAGGAAGATAAAATATCCCTAGATGAAGTAAACAAGGCTGGCTTAATGATCGCCTCCGGAGAAGATAAAATTTAGGAGAGGAATTTATGCCTGAATTTTTTTATAAAGCTAGAAATTATTCTGGTCAGCTTTTTACGGGAAGTATTAATGCTGATAGCATAAAGCAAGCTGCTTTTAAGTTAAGGAATAAAAATTTAATCATTATTCATTTAGAAGAAAATAAACAGCAAAAAAAAGAATTAATTCTGCCGGGATTTTTAGGGCAGAAAATAAGCAGGCGGGATTTAAGCATATTCTGCAGCCAGCTTTCCTTAATGATTCAATCAGGTATTCCCCTTATTTCGGCTCTAAAAGTTTTTGAAGACCAGACAAATAAAAAGAAATTAAAGGAAGTAGCTGCTAAATTATGCCAAAGTTTGGAGGTGGGGGAAAGCTTTTCTGAAGCTTTAGATAAACACTCTTCAATTTTCCCCTTTGTGCTGATAAAAATGGCTGCGGCAGGAGAAGCAGCAGGTGTTCTGGACAGTATACTGGAGCGAATGGGTGATTATTTTGAATGGGAGCACAGCATACGGGAAAAAGCTAAATCTTCATTGACATATCCCATGGTAGTTCTTTGTGTTGCTGTTCTTGCTGTAGCATTTGTGGTTGTTTTTATTCTGCCTGTTTTTGAACGTATTTTGAATCAAATGCAGCTAGAACTGCCTTTGATGACGAGGATTATCTTGGGAGTTTCTGATTTTTTAAGGCATTTTTGGCTGCTGATTTTTTTAGGCGCTGTGTGTATTTTTTACTTGGCTAAGTATATGTTGAGTAAAGAAAAAGGGAGAAATCTTTGGGACGGCTGGATTCTAAAATTTCCGTTGATAGGAGTATTTATCAGCAAAATAATAATTTCCCGTTTCTGCAGAACCTTAGCTGTTCTGTTAAGGGGAGGTTTGCCCATTCTAGAAGCTCTTGAAGTGGTGGAAAAAACCCTTGGGAATAGTGTCTTTGAAAAAAACATTTATCAGGTTCGCCAGAATATAAAGGAAGGAGAAAACATGGCTGAGCCTCTAAAAGCCAGTGGGGTTTTCCCTACCATGGTTGTGGAAATGGTTTCGGTAGGCGAAGAAACGGGAACAATTGATTTAATGCTTGAAAAAGTGGGGAGCTTTTTTGATGCAGAAGTAGAGGAAACTGCCAGAAGACTTTCCACACTTATAGAACCTGTTTTGATAATAATTATGGGCCTATTAGTAGGCTTGCTGCTTATTTCCATCCTGCTACCTATTTTTAAGGTTATAGGTACTATTGATGATTTTTAAGAAGTTTTTTTAGAAGGGTTTCTTGGGGGAGATTTTATGTTTTCACGGTTTCTTAAAACCTCAATTAAAACATTATTTGAGGATAAAAAGGGATTTACATTAATTGAGCTGTTGGTAGTGTTAATGGTTATTGGTATACTTACTGGATTTTTGATTCCTAATTTTCTTGGAAGAATTAATGAAGCTAAAGAAGCCCGGGTTAAGGCTGACTTAAATTCAATAGCGACCGCTGCACAGATGTATAGAATTGATGACCAAAATAATGATTGGCCCAGTGATTTGGAAAAACTAGAGGATTACGGAATAGATTCCAGTGCTAGAGATCCTTGGGGCGGAAATTATGAAATTAATGTAAACAGTAACAATGTGCTCACTATATTCAATACAACTTCGGGACACCAATTTACATTAACCATTGACGAAAATGGTAAGAAATTTTTAAACCAGCAGGATGAAGAATAATAAAAGGTTTAGAGGTGCATTGAAAATTTTATTATTTTTAATTTTTACAGTGGGACTTATTGTGGGAAGTTTCATCAACACTTATTCATATAGAATTATTAGAAATAAACCTGTTATTTGGGACAGATCCCGCTGTCCCTGCTGCAAAGAAATTATAAAACCGTTGGATTTAATTCCTGTCTTTAGTTATATTTTATTGAAGGGAAAATGTCGGCAGTGTGCTGAAAAAATAGGTTTTCGCTACCCCTTATCAGAGATCTTTGTTGGTTTAGTTTTTTCTGCCATATATTTAAAAGTCGGCTTAGGTAGAGAACTGTTGCCTTATTTATTTATATCCAGTGTGCTCACTGCTGCTGTTTTTACAGATTTGGAAAACATGATAATTCCTAACTCATTGGTTTTTTTTGGTTTTTGGGGAGGAGTTATACTTAAATTGTTTGTTGGTACAGCGGGTGTTGAAGATATGCTTTTGGGCTCAATAGCTGGCGGCATGCCTCTTTTGTTAATTGGTATTTTGAGCAGGGGAGGTATGGGTGGAGGCGATATCAAGCTGGCTGCTGTTATGGGGCTTATTCTTGGCTGGAAGCTTGTCCTTGTAGCTCTGTTTATTTCCTTTTGCGTTGGCGGATTGGTTGGGGTAATGCTTGTTTTTTTTGGGCTTAAAGGGAGAAAAGACTGCATACCCTTTGGTCCATTTTTAGCGGTGGGGGGGCATTTCCTCCATACTTTTGGGTAAGGAATTGATATATTTTTACACTGCAAATTTTTTATACATTATTGGGTGCTGAAATGACATTTAAAGTTTTATTTATTCAAGAAGAAAAAGGTTTTACCCTGTTGGAATTGGCTATTTCCATTGTATTTATGGTATTTCTTATTTCCTGTTTAGTCCCTTTTTCACTTAAGGCTGTTTCAAAAAACGAGCTTAAAAATGCAGCTCATACCATTGCCACAGACATTAGAAATGGTCAGCAGATGGCACTTGCCCAGGAATACGCTTTTTTTAAGATTAAATTTATGCCCCATTCCAATTCATACCGCATCTATTTTAATAGGGAAGATCCCATGAAATATGAAATTAAGAAGCTGCCCAAAAGGGTAATTCTTGTGGGAACCAATTTTGATAATCATACGGTACATTTTAATGCACGGGGAACAGTAATAAAAGGGGGAACCATAACTTTGGAAGATATTTATAAAAAGAGAATGTATGTAAAAGTTCAGCCCGTTACCGGCAGAGTAAAGGTGGATGCAAATTAATGATTTTCCCAAAGAACAGTAATGGTTTTACTCTTATTGAAGTGCTGTCTGCTTTTTTGATCCTAATAGTAGTGATTGTTCCTTTAACTTATGTATTTGCTCAGGGTAGTAGAGGAGCAGCGGTTTCAGGGGGAAAAACTGCTGCTTTAAATTTTGCCCAGCAGAAAATGGAAGAAATTATAGCAGAGGGAGAAGCAGTTGAGGAGAAAGGGATTATTAATGAAATGCCAAGTTATACATATGTGGTTTCTGTGGTGCCAGATAAGAAAATGTATTTGGTAACGGTAACTGTTTCATATAAGGTCCTAGGAAAATCTAGAAAGCTGTCCCTTTCAACTTTAATTTCCGGAGGATGATAATGCAGAGTAAAGAAGAAAAAAATGGATTTACCTTTGTGGAACTTTTGGTTGCTACTGCTGTTTTGGCAGTGTTTTCAGCGGGAATTTATCAAGTGGTTAATTTTAGTTTCAATGCTTGGGAATACAGCAGACTAAAAGTTGACATTCAGCATAATGTGCGGACAGCAGTAAGCAGAGTAAGCCGAGAGTTGAGAACAGCCAAAGATTACGAAATTATAAACAAAAATAGCGAAGTGAAAATGTTTCTTCCAGGGGGAGAGGAGATTCGTTATTATTTAAAGGGTGATCAGCTGCTTAGAGATGTAAATGGAACTGGGCACAATGTGGCTGCTTATGGGATACGTTTTTTATCCTTTAATGAAACAGATGAAAAAGGGGTTGTGGAAATAGTAATAAAAGGTATAACGGGCTTTGAGCTTAAAACAAAAGTATTCGTGAGAACATTTCCTATTCAAGGAGATACCCAATGAGATTTAATGGACAAAAGGGAATGGCTTTAATAAGTGTGATTATGCTTACACTGATTTTAATATCCTTGGGGGCGGCAGTTCTATATTTAACTTTCAGTGATTCAATGATAATAAACGATGAGGTTTCTTTTTATAAGGCACTTTATGCAGCTGAGGGCGGAATTAGAAAGTTTATTGTGGAGTTAAATTATAACCCAGATGTTGAGGACTGGTCGCAAAAAGTATGGGATGGATTCAAAAATTATAAAGTGGGAGATGGAGAAATTGAAAACATTAATGTAAAGGATATGGGTGATTTCTATGAGGTAACAGTTATTGGCAAATGCGGTCAGGCTAAAAAGACTCTCGTGGTTAAAATTTCAAAACCCAGAAGATATTCTTTAATAATGGTTTTAAGAGGGCTTACTGTCTGGGAATCTGATTTTTACCTTGCTGATAATACAAATATTGAAGGAGATATATTTGTTAACGGTAATGTTATGTTGGCAGGAAATGCTGCAGTAAAAGGGAATATATATTCCAGCCAAAACTTTTCATCTGCTGATGATTCGCTGGTAGACGGAAATATTTATGCAGCAGAAAGAATATCAACGTCTGAAAGCTCAGAAGTTTTGGGAAAAATGGCAGATGGAGCAAATATAGAGAAATTTGTGCCGCCTGTCATTGATTTTGATTGGTATATGAAGGAATCCCAGAATATGGGTCAGTATTTTGATGGTAACAAACAGTTTTCTAAAGAAGAACTTGTAAATATGAGTGGGATTTATTATGTTGAGGGAAATGTTACCTTTGAAAGTGATGTCAAGAATTATATGGGTCAGGCATTAATTGTATCAAAGGGAAGCATTCATCTGAACGACGGTCAGCAGCTTGTACCAGCGGACAGAACATCTTCTTTAAGTTTAATAAGCAGTTCTGAAATTTTTTTTGATGGAACTAGTGTTTTTAGTGGAGTAGTGATATCGCAGGGTGTTTTAAGGGTTTTCGGTAGCGGCTTTATTGAGGGAGCTGCTGCAGCTGCTGAGATTGAGAGTTTTACCAAGGATTTTTTGTATAATTCTTCTTTTGTAGAAAAACTTAGTGATTGTATAAGGGCGGAAGAAGCTGCTGTTTTAGAATGGAAGGAGCTTTATCCAGTTTATTAAAGTTTGAGATTTAGTGTAACTTGTGGAGGATAAGGATTTGTTTAATTTTTCCAAATTATTTAGTTTATCCAAGAAGAAAAAGGGGATTGGTATAAGCATCAGCAGAAGTTCTATATGTATGGCCGAGCTATTTAAAAATGAGTCAATTTTTTTATCTCAAACTGGAGAAATAGAACTTATCCCCGGATGCTTTGGTGAAAACGGTGAAATTATAAAACCTGATGAAATTTACCGAGCACTGCTTGAACTTACAGAAATTACAGGTATTCAAAACAGGCAGGTAGTTACTGCGGTTCATGGGAATATGGTATTTATCAGGCAGTTTTTTTTGCCTTTGATGTCCGAAAAGGAATTGGCTTCCGCTGTAGTTTGGGAGGCAGAAAGCTGGATACCTTTTGATTTAAATGATGTAGAAATGGATTATGCGGTAACAAATATTGATGAAGAAAATGCTCAGGTTAATGTATTAGTTGCAGCGGTTTCAAAAAGCTTATCTTGGCAGTATTATGATTTATTTACCAGCTGTGGTCTTGAACTGACAGCCATAGAGGTGGAACCTGTTGCCATTGCAAGACTGCCCATAATGCTTGGTGAGAAACATGATTTTACTTTTCCTACAGCTCTAGTAGATTTAGGCGATCATTATACCAATCTTGTAGTAGTTTCTAAGAATGAAGTTCATTTAATGCGTACCATTCCCATGGAATTTGAAGTAAATAATAAAGAAGATAACATAGTTAAGTTATCAGTAGATGCAGAATACGAGGATAAGTTAAAGGAAGTAGCTTTTGAAATTGAAAGATCCTTAAAATATTTACAATCCCGCAGCAGCGTTTTTTCAGTTAACCAGGTTTTAATAAGCGGCATAGGTGCAGATGCAGATGCCGAAAAGGTTTTGAATGGCATAATTGATCTTCCAGTGGAAACATTAAGGCTTGGCCTGCAGGAATTTGACGGAGATTATTTTTTAATCCCTCCAAAATTTGGGATAGCTGCGGGGCTTGCTTTACGTGAGGTAGAATAACTGTGTTGAAAATAAATTTACTGCCGGAAGAGGTTAAAGGAGATAAACGCGTTTCTTTGAATTTTTCAATGTTTTTTAAATTAGCGGCGGTAGCCTTATCAGTCTGCATCCTGTTTACCATTGTTCTGCATATCCTTATTATGGACGCTGAAAAAGATTTGGAAAGTACTGCTTTTTATTCAAAAAGTGCTGAAAAAGTTATTAAGGAATTTAAGAATATGGACAAAGAAAGAAAAAATCTGCAGAACCAAATAAATGATCTAAAATCAGTGGAACCCAGTTTTTTATGGGGAAATTTTTTAGAACAGCTCAAATACTGCATTCCTGAGGATGTTTGGCTGACCAGCCTTGAGGGAAAAAGTTCTGAAAAAGTTATTTTACTGATCGGTGAAAGCCCTTCCTATTCGTCAATAAGGTCTGTTTTGCCTTCCCTTCAGTCAATAGATCTTGTAAAAAATGCTGAACTAAAAGAAGTTAAGATGATAGAAGGAACAGATTTTTATGAGTTTAGGATTGTATGCAGCCTTGGAGTGAATAAGGATGATGGAGTTAATAGAAAAGATTAGGAATTTATCTCAGAGAGAGCAGAAAATAATTAGCACAGCTGTTTTATTTTTAGTTTTTATATTGTTTTATTATTTTTTGTGGGAAAACCAGTTTTCTCGTTTAAATAATCTTAGGAAACAAATGGGAAATCTGGAAAATATAATTGCTCAGGGGAAGTCTGTGGAATATAAAGCTGTACAGATGAAGAGTGAGCTTGAATATTTGAGAAAAAGGTATGGGCAGATTTCTGATAGGTTCTTGTCCAGTTCAGATAAAGGTGCTGTTTTGGAGATAGCTGATTTTTTTGAAAGGTATGGTACAATAAGTTCTTTTCAGCCTGGTGAAGCTGTAAAGAGAAAGGGGTACAATATTTTACCTATAAGCATAGTGTATGAGGGATATTATGAAGATTTTCTTGATGCATTAAAAAAGCTTGAATCCGGGGAAAGGATAGTGGATGTTGAAAATATTAAAATTGAATACAGGGAAAAGAACGGTTCTCAAATATTTACGGCAGAATTAAAATTATATCTTTATCAGCTTATAAATGAACGTAATTTTATTGCGGCGGAATTAAATGAAAACATACAGGAATCTGTTAAAGCGAATACAGAACCATTCAGACCGAAAACAAAATCTGAGGTGCAAACCCAAAAAGTTGGCGGAGAATCATCAAAGGATAATAAATTAGATAACCAGGCTGCAGATAAAGCTGACAGCACTAATGTAAAAAAACAGCCTAATGATAAAAAAGCGCAAAAACCAGCTTCTGCTAATCAGCATAATGGATATAGTTTTTCTAATAATGCAAAAGAAAATGATTATCAAGGCTATTCATTTCCTACAAATTAGGATTTACAGAGCTTAAACTGGGGGAGAATTTATGCTTAAGAAAGAAATATCAGCAGTTTTTATTTTTTTGATTTTAACAGCAGTAATGCTTTTTATTGCAGCAGGCACTGCCTTTGGGGTGCAGAAATTTTTTGCAAAAAAGATAACAGCTGTGTATAAAAATATTAAAATTGCTTCAGATGGAAAATATTTAAAAGCACCAGCAGAGGCCTTCATTTTAAAAGATAAAAACATAGTTATGGTTCCCATACGTACGATTGCTGAAGCTGTGGGAGAGCCGGTGGTTTGGGACCCAGTTTCTTCAACAATATATGTAGGCAGTGTTGTTAAACCGGAAGATAAAACTTTCAAAAGCAAATTTGATTATTTGGAGAACCTTACTGTCCTTCGTAATGTGGGAGATTTTGCTGTAGTGAAGAGCAGAGAAGTAAGGATTGCTAGGGTACCCTTTTCCCATGTTGTTGCTGTAAATTTAGAGCCTAGGGAAAAGGCTGAATTTGTTTTGGAATTATGGGGAAAATATTCTGAGATTGAAGGTTATGTTGGTATTGATGATATAACGAGGGATTCTAGTTCAGTTATCGATTTGACCATTTTAAAGGGTAATGAGGAAATACAAAAAATAGAAGGAATAGCACCGGCTGAACAGCCGAAATATCTTAAGTTGAGTATTCCAATGGGAACAAGAAATATTACTTTTAGAGTTGAATGCAGAGATCAAGGGATAGGGGATTATTCAAAAATCACCTTTGCCCTTGCAGAAATAAAATTTTATCAATAATAAGCTGGGGTGGTTTGTTTGAACAGAATTCTTGAGCCTAGTGATGCAGAAAAAATATTGAGTACAGCCTTAAGGAACGGAGGCGATTTTGCAGACATATTTATTGAAAGAAAAAAAGGAACGGGAATAACCTGTGAGGCGGATAAAATCGAAAGGGTCTTTTCTGGTTTAGATGTGGGTGCAGGTATTAGGGTAATTTACAATGGAAATACGGCTTATGCTTATACCAATGATATTACTTTTGATGGGCTTATGAAAGTTGCAGAAGAAGTAAGTAAAGCAGCAAAGGTAAGCAGCGGCAGTGTAACTTTAAATTTGAAGCAGAAAGATCCTCCGTATTCCTTTGAAATAAAAGAAGTTCCAGATATGGTATCAGTAGATAAGAAAGTAGATATTGTCAGTAAAGCTAATAAAGCTGCCCGCTGTTTTGACAGCAGAGTAAAGCAGGTTACAGTTGGTTATGGGGATACTGTGCAGGAAGTTACCGTAGCTAATTCAGAAGGAACATATATTAATGGAAAAAGAGTAAGAACGCGGCTTATTGTAAATGTTGTAGCTTCTGATGGAAAACATATCCAAACAGGTTTTGAATCTGCAGGGGGATTTTCAGGTTTTGAGCTGTATAAAACCGTTTCCCCTGTTGAATTAGCCCGTAAGGCTGCTGCTAGGGCGGTATTGATGCTTGAGGCTAAGCCTGCGCCTGCAGGACAAATGACAGTTGTTATGGCTGGTGAAGCTGGAGGAACAATGATTCACGAAGCCTGTGGGCATGGGCTTGAAGCTGATCTTGTTCAGAAAAAATTATCTGTTTATGCAGGTAAAATTGGAGAAAAAGTTGCTGCAGATATAGTTACTGTTATTGATGATGCAACTATTCCGAATCTATACGGTTCCTTCCCCTTTGATGATGAAGGCACAGAGGGGCAGAAAACTGTTTTAATAGAAAATGGAGTACTGAGGTCCTATATGTATGATTGGCTTACTGCGAGCCGCGAAAAAAGAAAATCTACAGGAAACGGCCGCCGAGAATCTTATCAATATAAGCCCATACCTAGAATGACAAATACTTATATAGCTCCGGGCAGCTACGATCCTGAAGAGATTATTAAGAAAACCAATAAAGGACTTTACGTAAAGAAAATGGGCGGGGGGCAGGTTAACACCACAACAGGCGATTTTGCTTTTGAAGTTTCTGAAGGATATCTTATTGAAAATGGTAGAATCACAGCTCCTGTTAGAGGTGCAACACTCACAGGAAATGGTCCTCAGGTGCTTCAGACCATAGATATGGTAGGAAATGATTTAGGTTGGGCTATAGGAACATGTGGAAAAGACGGCCAGGGTGTTCCCGTTAGTGATGCTCAGCCTACAATAAGAATACCCAAACTTATAGTTGGCGGTATACTTGAATGAGAGGTGTGCAAAATTGAAGGATGAAACAAAGTATATGGAAATTGCTGGCGAAGTGATAAAAAAGGCACAAAAAGCGGGTGCAGAACACTCTGAAGTTTATTTTACAGCCTCCGAAGAGCTGTCCATAGATATCCGTGATCAGGAAGTGGAAACCATGAAAAAGGCCAATGAGTTTGGGATTGGCCTTCGTGTTATTAAAGATCAAAAAGTGGGCTTTGCTTTTACTTCTGAAATTAAACCTGAAAGCTTGGAAAATCTTGTGCGTGAAGCAGTGGCTAACTCAGAGAAAACATCAGTAGATGAATACAACATAATACCTGAGCCTTCTAAAATTTACCCTTCTGTGGATGTTTATGATCCTGATCTTGAACATGTTTCCATAGAACGGAAAATTGAATTGGCAAAAGAAATAGAGCAGTATGGTAAGAATTTTGATAAAAGAGTGAAAATTACTGAAACGTGTACTTATGAAGACAGCAAATATTTAATTGTGATTGTAAACTCTAAGGGGATCGAATCTTCCTACAGAGGTACCTTTGCTGGAGCATATTCATATTTTGTTGCTGAGGAGAATGGAGAACATCAAACTGGATTTGGTATGCAGTTCAGCACGAAAATAAGGGATTTAAATCCTAAAGAAATCGGGATAGAAGGAGCTCAAAAAGCTGTCAGCATGCTGGGAGCAAAAAATATTAAGTCTCAAAAAGCTGCAGTTGTTTTGGATCCTTATGTTATGACCAATTTTTTCAGTATTATAGCTCCCGCCCTTACTGCGGATTCAGTTCAAAAGGACAAATCCCTTTTTAAAGGAAAAATAGGCCAAAAAGTAGCTTCGGAACTAATTACAATAGTGGATGACGGCAGAATGAACGGTGGTATCTTTTCTGCACCCTTTGATGGTGAAGGAGTAGCCACTTCTGAGACCGTTTTAATTAATAATGGTATTCTCCAGGGATTTCTATACAACACATATACAGCTGCAAAGGATGGTGTTGAATCTACAGGAAATGGTGTTAGACTAAGCTCCTATAGAGGAACCCCTGAGGTGGGAACCACAAACTTTTATCTTAAAGAGGGAAAATATTCAAAGGATAAACTTATAAGCGAGGTAAAAAAAGGACTTTATGTCACGGAAGTAATGGGAATGCATACGGCAAATCCAATTTCAGGGGATTTTTCCATTGGTGTTGCAGGCATTTGGATTGAAGATGGGGAATTTGCATACCCTGTAAAGGGTGCAGTTATTGCTGGAAACATTCTGGAATTCTTATCAAGTGTTGATTTCGTAGCTGATGATCTAAGATTTTTCGCAGGAAAAGGAGCTCCCACCGTTAGGGTGTCTGAAATAACTATAAGCGGGGATTAGAAGGGCTGGGGTGAATTATGAATATTCTCATTATAAATGGGCCCAATTTAAACCTTCTTGGGAAAAGGGAACCTCATATATATGGAACAAAAAGTCTTGAGGATATCAATGAAGAGCTGAAAAAATTTGGGGAAGATAATGGAGTAAAGCTTGATTTTTTTCAATCTAATCATGAAGGAGAAATTATTGATAAAATCCATCAAGCAGATGTAAGCTACAATGGAATTATCATAAACCCCGGAGCTTTTACCCATTACAGCTATGCCATTAGAGATGCCATTGCCTCCATTAGCGTTCCTGTTATCGAAGTTCATCTATCCAATATTTTTTCCCGAGAAGATTTCAGACATCACTCAGTAATTTCACCTGTGGTAAAAGGGCAGATTTGCGGGTTTGGATCCTTTGGTTACAAACTGGCAGTTTATGCCTTAATTGAAATAATTGACGGGAATGGAATGTGAGATGAACTGGGAGAAAAGAATTGGAAAACTTAGGAAGAAGTTTGGAGAGAAAAACATTGAAGCAGTATTAATTACCAACCCTGCAAACATTTTTTACCTGAGCGGTTTTACGGGAAGTGCCGGCTTTATTTTTGCTGCACCTGAAAAGGCGTATCTGATTACGGACTTCAGATATGAAGAGCAGGCAGAAAAGGAAATTTCTTTGCAAATTTTTGATCTGGTTATCTGCAGCACTAAAATAATTGATAGAATTAAAGATTTAGTTGAGAGTGAAAATATTAAAAGGTTGGGCATTGAAGCAAAACATATGACGGTTGATTTTTATAATGAATTAAATGAAAAGCTTTCTCGTTGCAGTTTGATTCCTGTTACCGGTATTGTTGAGGAACTTAGGACTGTAAAAGATGAAGAAGAAATAGATCGTATAAAAAAAGCTGCTCAAATAGCTGATTCAGCCTTTGATTATATAATTAAATTTATAAAACCAGGTTTAAAAGAGATTGAAGTTGCTGCAGAGATCGAATATTTTATGCGCAGAAATGGTGCTTCAAAAGCTTCTTTTGATATTATTGCTGCTTCTGGTGAAAGATCTGCACTTCCTCATGGAACTGCGGGTGAAAGGAAGCTTGGAAATGGGAATTTATTATTAATGGATTTCGGAGCAGTTTATAAAGGGTATTGTTCTGATATAACGAGAACTGTAGTAATTGGAAAAGCTTCAGAAAAGCAGCGTAAAGTTTATGATATAGTTTTTGAAGCTCAAAATCGAGCATTGGAAACTGCTGCTGTCAATATGACCTGTTCAGAACTTGATGGACTTGCAAGAAGCGTAATAGCAGAATACGGTATGGGAGATAAATTCGGCCACAGCTTGGGGCATGGGGTAGGGATAGAGGTTCATGAAGCTCCTGCGGTAAGCAAAAACAGCAGAGAAGTTCTTTCCCCAGGGATGGTAATTACAATAGAGCCGGGAATATATATTAAAGGTTGGGGAGGAGTAAGAATAGAAGATATGGTATTGGTTACAGAAAAAGGTCTTCAAGTACTTACGTTTTCTACCAAAGAGCTGCTGGAAATTTAAAAGAAAAATAAAGTTATTAGAAGTTATTAGAATATGGTATAATATAAGAAGATAAATGCAAATATGATTGGGCGCGTAGCTCAGTGGGAGAGCGCTTGACTCACATTCAAGAGGTCGCAGGTTCAATCCCTGCCGCGCCCACCATTGAAATCAAGGCTTCTGGAATTTTCGTGGTACCGGAAACGGTTCCTTACTGCTTCAAGTAATGAAGTTTTAGTGCAGTTTGTCCTGCTGTTTTCAGCAGGGCATTTTTTGCCCAATAAGTATGTTAAGCACTAAAAAATATTTGCGGTTCTAGGCAGCTAAAATGTCTAGACCGTTTTTATTTTTTTAACAGTTTTTTATTGTGAAATTATTAGTATTGGATATGTTAATATTTTTTGCTGTATTCAGTGTTTCTTTTTGATTTTATAAAATTACAATTAATGAAAAACCTATTATTTTTTGTACTTAGCGGATTATTTTGGTAAAATGTAGGTTGAAGGGTTATATTAAAATTTTTCGCTCATTGATGTCGTAAATCAATGGGGAGGATTGGATAATGGAATATGTTAAAAAAAGGTTTTTGAAATACTCGCTAGGAAGCGGCTTGGTGAGGGCACATATTGATGCAGTTCACGCTGCTTCACCTCGGGAAGATAAAAAAACTGGAGAAATAGCAGAAGAAATCGCTCGCCTCACCGGTTGTGGATGCATAATAGCGACGGTTTCCAGGACAGTAGCAGATTTAAACCGTCCGCCGAATAATTCCAACAGGGATGCCGTTCAGGAGTACCGTTCAGCAATAAGGGAAATTTTAATGCACTGTGGTATCTTGGATGAAGAGACGGGGAAGCTTACAGCTCCATATCTTCACTTATCTGTTCACGGCATGAAAGATACAAATTATGGTGAGCATGCTGTTGAAATAGGCACTCGATTGGGCAGGTCTTGTTCTTCGGAAGCACGGATGTGGTTTAAGAAAAGGGTTTCATCTTTAGCTGCAGAGCTCCTGCCTGCAGAAACTCTATTTATAATGGATAGAAAATTTATAGGAGATCAATCCCTATGCTTTCACCGATGTGGAGATGGAGAAAGCTATAAAGGCTATGACCAGTATTATAATGCTTTTCAGATAGAAATCTCAAACACATTGAGAGAAAATTATATGGAAGGTTTAGTAAAACTGCTGAGCAGCTTGGTTCAGGAATTTAATAATACATTCAAATCATAAACAGAGGCTCCATTTTTTATTTTTAATAATGATTAAATTGATGGGAATATTTACAAGGAAACAAATTGTTCTATGCAGAATCCTCCTATTACAGAAAACTGTGATGGGAGGATTTTTTGAAATCAAAGTCTGGCCCTGAGACTTTAAACTAAAAAATTTATTGGAGATGATAATTTAAAGGTTTGTTTGCAGGTACATAAATTCTTGCGGATACTCTGGAGCTTCGATGAGCAATTAAAATTATTAAAAGAAAAAGGAGGTCTGCTTGGTTTTTTAAAGGCAAAGAAGTTTCTGGTCTATTTATATTTAACCCTTGCCTTGTTTGTGGCTGAAGCTTTTATGCCTTCCCCTGCTAAAAAGGGGTAATCATGATCCCCGTAAAGGGATGTCTTGAAAGGTTGGGTGTTGAGCTTGGTTGGTATCCTGATACAAAGAAAGCCGTGTTTATGTATGGAGGTAAAGTCATTTCTATTATCTCTGGTGAGAAAACGGCAAGTGTCAACGGCATAATATAAGCTAGTTTATTTTGTATTAGCAGGTTTATGCTGCAGTCTGCAAAAAACGGTTTAAAGACGCTGGCTATTAGTTTTTTGCAAAGCATAAAACAAATCGGTATGGGTAAACACTAGGTGAGCTCCATCTATAGCAGAAAACATTTTTTTCAACATGCTGTCCTGCCATCATACTGGCAGGCTTTATTCTCATTTTTGGAGAAATTTTTCCTAAAAAACTTTTTCAAAGGATTCAAAAAAAAACATACTGATTTTATTTGCTAACAGTTTTTATGAAGGAAATAATCTACTATTTGAAGTAATCTGGGAGGTAGCTGCATGCAGGAACAAAATGTTTCTACTCCTTTTAAGGTTGAAAAACCTAAGCCTCCTGTTAAGTGGGCGGGTGGAAAGGCGCAGCTCATACCTCAGTTTGAACCTCTGCTTCCTAAAGAGGAATACAATTTCTACATCGAACCTTTTGTTGGCGGCGGTGCAGTATTTTTCCATCTTATTCCCCAGCAGGCGGTGCTCATAGACAGCAACGAGGAGCTTATAAATTTTTATTTGGTTGTGCGGGATAATCTTGAAGAACTGCTTTCGGATCTCAGAAAACACAGAAATACAGAGGAATACTACTATTACATTCGTGCTCTTGAACCTAAAACTCTATCTCCTGTGGAAAGGGCTTCCAGGTTTCTCTATCTAAATAAGACAGCATATAACGGCTTGTGGAGAGTAAACAGTCGAGGAGAATTCAATGTTCCTTATGGAAAATATAAAAATCCCAGAATCATAGACGAACCCAATCTATGGCGGGTTTCACATGCCTTAAAAAATGCTCAAATAATCTGCGGAGACTTCAGCCTCGTTTTGGAATTTGCACAGGCGGGTACATTTGTATATCTTGATCCTCCTTATCATCCTCTGTCGGAAACAGCTAATTTTACAAGCTACACATCGGATGCTTTTGGAACTGAAGATCAGAAGAGGCTGGCAGAAGTGTTTAGAGAGCTGGACAGAAGAGGCTGTCTGGTAATGCTCAGCAATTCAGATACTGAATTTATACGCAGGCTTTATTCTGAATATGAAATTCAGGTTGTTTATGCCAGAAGGTCCATAAACTGCAAGCCGGATGGAAGGGGACCTGTAACAGAGCTTGTTATAAGAAACTACAGTTAAAGAAAAGTACCGGAAGATTTCTTTTAATAGTATTTCACTGACTGCAAAGAGAATAAAGAAAAGCGCAGGTTTTATAAAATAAAGGCATGTTCTATTGAGTTAGGTATAAGTCAGGAATGAAACTTCTTGGCTTTATAATTTATTTAATTTTTTGGCATCGATGGAAGGAATTCCTAAGAAGATGGGGAAAAAATCATATAGCAATACTGCTGCTTTGTAATATTTTTTAATGTGTTTTTTTTATAGGGAGTGGATGTGTGTGTTCTGCCAGTACTGTGGCAGTGAGATTAAAGAAGGATCTTCTGTTTGTGAGAACTGCGGGAAGACTCTTATCCCACCGGTATTAGATGATGAAGCGATTATAAACCAAAAGCAGGAAAATAGCTCTGAGACTGAAGCTTCCGTACTTAAAGAACCATTTAAAAAGAATATTTGGCTGCTTCCTTTGTTTACCGCAATTCTTGTTGCAGCTGTACTGAGTGGATACTACTTCTATGAGAAAAATGTAGATCGTTTGGTTGAACAGAAGCGCGTTCAAGCTGAAGAATTGGCTTTAAAAGGAGAATTGGATGCAGCGGAAAAGCTGATAAGTGATGCTTTAAAAAAGCGGCCCCTGCATAAAGCCCTTCAAAAAGATCTTTCCTTTATTAAAGAAGGAAAGGAAATACTGAATAAATTAAATGAAGCCTGGGAATATGCTAAGAAGCAGCAGTTTGAGCAGGCGCTTTCTTTGATCGAAGAGGCAGAGAAAAAAATATACGGAAAAGCAGGAGATTTTTTTAAATATCTAAGCAGCCGGATTAATGATAAAAAATCAGCAGTTACCATTATGCAGGTTAAACAGGAAATGAATGATAAAAACTCTGTGGAAGAGCTGGCAGCCTTATTGACAAAGGTGTCAACTTTTAAGGTTAAGGAAGCTCAGGAAGTAGCTGAAGCCATAAAATCTAAAATATGCCAGATAATTTATGCTGAAGCCAATGAGCTCCTGAAGAAAAAAGATTTTGATGGTGCGCTGGCTTTGGTAGAAAAGGGGTTAAGCTACGACTCTAAAAACAAGCAGCTGCTGTCATTCCAGCAAACCATTGAACAGCAGAAAGAAGCCTTTGAGCAGAGAGAAAAAATGGCTTTGGAGCAGGCCTTAATAGCTGCAGCCCAGGAAGAAATTATAAATACTACTCAGGCTGTTGAGGTTCTGGAATACAGTGGAAGTGTTACTTCTCTTGGGGATTTTAAAGTATGGGGAACAGTAAAAAATATTGCTACGCGGCCAATTTACATGGTTGAAATTTATTTCACTGTATATGATTCATACGGCAATGCCCTGATTTCCGATAGCGCCTATGTTTATCCCAATTATTTAAATCCCAGAGAGAAAGGATATTTTGAGGGTATTATTTACGGCCTATGGCAGGGTAATAAAGTAAAAATTGACAGTATAACATGGTATCTAGGGTAGGGAAATTCCTATGAAAACGGTCAGCGGAAACGGAAACAAAATT
Organism: Clostridia bacterium 41_269; assembly: GCA_001508005.1. GTDB lineage: Bacteria > Bacillota > DTU086 > DTU086 > DTU086 > 41-269. The sequence goes on along the minus strand of LGEZ01000006.1, from coordinate 33,750 downwards.
TTAGCTTTTGTGATAAGCGGATTAATAATTATTGCCGGAGTATTGGGTCTAATTCATATTTATGATGCAGCTCACAACCAGGTAATTGTTAAAACTTCCAAACTGGGTCCCGTTGAGGACAGCTCTGAGCAGGCTGAGGTTAAGGATTTAAAGAGTATAATTGCAGAAAATCAAAAGTTAGTGGTGTCCATAGAAGTTGATACTTATTACGGTACGGTACAGGGTTCCGGTTTTTTATACAACCGTCAGGGAGACATAATAACCAATGCCCATGTGGTTGGTGATGCTGAAACCTGCAGTGTAAAGATGTATGACGGCACAGTTTATACTGGTACAGTTATAGGTAGGGGTGGGGAAGTTGATGTAGCCCTTGTAAGGGTATCTGAACTGGCTGGTATGGAGCCAATGAAAATTGCCCGAGACAGAACGGCAGAAGTAGGAGATGAAGTAATTGCATTGGGGAGTCCCCTTGGATTGCAGAACACTGCAACAACGGGAATAATAAGCGGCGTTAACCGAAGCTTTGAAATTGATAATTACCGCTATACGGGATTGTATCAAATTTCTGCACCCATTTCCCACGGCAGCAGCGGCGGACCTCTTCTTGATCGCTCTACAGGTGAAGTGATTGGTGTAAATACTGCAGGGGCTGAGGAAGGAAGTATTGGTTTTAGCATACCCATTGTTCAGGTGCTGCCTTTGGTGGAAAACTGGTCAAAAAACCCTGATCTATCACCCCCGGCACAATCGTCTGACCAGTCTGAATTTTCATCTCAGGAGTTAGCTTGGGCAGCTGCCTATTTGGTAGAGGGGTTCTATATATGTGTCAACAATGGTGATTATGTGGGGGCATACAGTCTTTTAGGAAGTGATTGGAAAGCGAAGCAGTCGTACAAAAAATTCCGGGATGGTTATTTAAATACACTCTCAGTGAGCATTGAAGATTTAACAATCCTCGCGGTTGACGAAGATGCTGCAGATATTGGAGTGGTAATTGCGGCGCTGGAGAGAACCCAAGAGGGTGGAGAACGCGTAAGTTATTATCGGGCTACCTATCATGTTGGTATGGAGAATGGAGAGTTGAGAATGCTCAGCGGTACTGCCAAGAAAATTAGTGATGTTGATGTTTGATAAAGTAAAAGGAAAAATTGTTTTATTGTTATTATGTTTTCACTATGTTGTTCACTCTTAGAATTTTTAATTTAAAATATATAAATCTGCAGAAAAAATTTTTATGTTTTAGCTTTATCCAGGGTGTCCAGAAAATAATCCACTATGTCTTCAATTGTTAGAATTCCTTGCAGATAATTTTCCCCATCTACCACAGGAAGTGCAATGACATTTTTTCTCTGAGCCTCCTAGCTGCTGTAATTAAGTCTTCTTCTGGATGAGCAGTTACTACGTCTTTTGTCATTACCCAGTCTACAGGGCAGGATTCATAATGCCCAGGAGCAATGAGAAAACGGTAAATATCTGCTTTAACGACTATTCCCAGCAGTTTATTATTATCATCAACAACAGGTGTTCCATTTATCCTGTTTTCATTCATAATTTTTAAAGCTGTGGACACTTCTTCTTGCGGTTTGACTGCAATTACCCGCGAGCGCATAATATGTTTTACTTTCATCAGATTTTATCTCCTTTCATCATAACCTTAAAACATACTTGATATTAAATTTTTTCTTTTTATTCCACATTTTACTTCAAATACCTGCAAAAACAGCTGTTTGCGTAAATATTGATTTTTAGTAAAAAAGCTGTGCATCGCGGTCTATATCGTTCAGAACAAAGCTGACTTGTAAAATTTATCAGCACCATGTAAAATGTTAGTGTTGTAAGGTAATAAAGGTAATAAAGGGAATGGAGGTTTTTATTATGATTTCTACCAATGATTTTAGAACAGGATTAACTATTGAACTCGACGGCCAGGTTTATATGGTGCTTGAATTTATGCATGTTAAACCGGGCAAAGGTTCAGCTTTCGTCAGATCAAAACTGAAAAATATTGAAACAGGAGCTACAATTGAAAAAACTTTTAGAGCAGGAGAAAAAGTACCCCGGGCTCATTTGGATAAGAGAAAAATGCAGTACCTGTATACCGACGGAGAGGCATTTTATTTTATGGATGAAGAAACCTTTGACCAGATGGCTCTAAATACAGAACAGCTTGGAGATGCTGTTAATTATTTAAAGGAAAATATGGTTATAGATGTTCTGATGTATAAAGGAAGAACCATTGGCGTGGAGCTGCCTAATTTTGTGGAATTGAAAGTAGTTGAAACTGAACCGGGTGTTAAGGGAGATACTGCTACTGGTGCAACTAAAGGAGCAACCCTTGAAACAGGTGCCAAGGTACAGGTACCGCTGTTTATAGAAGCAGGAGACATCATTCGGGTTGATACCCGCACTGGAGAATATATGGAAAGAGTTAGCAGTTAACTGTTTAATTTAGCAGGTAAGCGGGAATAATATTTAAGCAGACACAAGCATTAACGGGGGGACTTTTATAGTGGAATCTCTAAGAGAAAATGTTGCTTACCTGCAGGGGTTAATGGAGGGCATTGAGTTTGATAATGAATCTAAAGAAGGTAAAATAATCAGAGATATTGTTGATGTGCTTGGAAATATTGCTGATGCTGTAAATGACCTGGATATTAGGCAATCTGAATTGGAGGGTTATCTTAACACAATTGATGAAGAACTATTGGAACTGGAAGATACTGTTTATGGAAGAAATGGTTATATAGAGGTAGAATGTCCTGAGTGTCATGAATTGGTCTGCTTTGATGCAGATATTCTTGAAGATGAAGATTTGATTGAAGTAACATGTCCCAACTGTGACTCTGTGGTTTTTGTAAATGACGGAGATTATGATTTAGATGAAGAAGAATTTGAATACAGAGGTGAGGACCATATCAGAAATAACGATAATAGGAGTAAAAAAGGAAGCGAAAAAGATTTTTAAAAAAATTTAAAAATTTAAAGGGATATTTAATAATCCCCTTATTTATTTTTTGTAAAACTCCCATGTAAAAAGAGGCAGAGAAAATAACTTTGCCTCTTTTTTTTTTCATAATCTTACCAACAACATAATATCTATAAGTAAGGCAGGTGGGACAAGAGTGGAGGTAATTTCAGCAAAAAAGACAGGCATAAATTTTAAAGAACGAGTACTGGATAAAAGAATATTGGAAATCTGCTCACCAATGCTTCGGACAATATTAGAACGTCTTCCAACTTCTGTAAGCAGCAATCTTCAGGAATTAAGGCTGAGGCAGGAAAGGCCTTTATGTTTAAGGTGTATACAGGATGAATTTTTTGTGACCCATGATGGTCGGGTGACTCGAAACCCAAGGGAAGCTTATTTTATCACTAAAAGTGATATTGAGAAAATTTTCCTTAACTTAACCAGAAGCTCTGTGTATACCTTGGACGAGGAACTGCGCAGTGGGTTTATAACCATTTCTGGTGGACATCGTGTGGGATTTACAGGGGAGGCTGTTCTTCAAAACGGTAAAGTAAAAAGTTTGAAAAATATTAGCTCTCTAAACATTAGAATTTCACGAGAGATAAAAGGCTGCGCAGATCTGGTTCTGCCCTTAATTATTGATATTCATTTAAATACTGTATATCACACTTTAATTATTTCACCTCCTGGCTGTGGAAAGACGACGCTCTTGAGAGATATAGTTCGGCAGATCAGCAATGGGATACAATCAATGGGGTTTAGGGGAGTTAATGTAGGTTTAGTTGATGAGAGATCAGAAATTGCAGCATGTTATAACGGCCAACCTCAAAATGATGTAGGGCTGCGTACCGATGTGCTGGATAGGTGCCCCAAAGCTGAAGGGATGTATATGCTGGTTAGATCTATGGCTCCCCATGTTATAGCTACAGATGAGCTGGGCCGAGCTGAAGATATTGCAGCGGTAGAGGAAGTTCTTAATGCTGGAATAAAGCTTATAACCACTGTTCACGGGATTGATTTGGATGATATAAAAAAACGTCCTGTGATAGATAGGCTTCTTAGGAAAACATTGTTTAACAGAATCATTATACTCAGCAGTACAAAAAGTGTTGGAACTGTAGAAGATGTGCTGGATGGTTCAAATGGCAAAAGCCTGCTTGAAAAGGGAAAAAGGGGTGATAAAAAATTGTAAAAATTTTTGGAGGAATTATAACTCTTTTGACGTGCAGTTTTATTGGGCTAATGATTTCTTATAAATATGCACTTAGACCTATGCAGATAAAATGCTTTAGGTTTGCTCTGCAGATGTTGGAAACGGAAATATATTATTCACTAACTCCTCTGCCTGAAGCTCTGTTTCGAGTGGGAAAAAGATTTGAAAATGAAATTGGACAGTTTTTTTTACAAGTATCCCAGTTGATAACGGGCAAAGATATTCTAACTGCTGATGAAGCGTGGAAGCAATCTCTTAATTGGCTTAAAGAAAATTCCTTTCTTTCTGAAAGTGATATTGATATACTAGAAAAATTTGGCTACAACTTAGGTTGCTCTGACAGAGAAGAACAGATAAAGCATCTAAAATTGGTACAGCAGCAGCTTTTACACCAGGAAGATAATGCTGAAAAGGAAAGAGAGAAAAATGAACGAACGTGGAGGCTTATGGGTTTTTGGGGCGGGCTTTTGATTGTGATTATTCTATGTTAGGAAGGTGGTTCCATGGGAGTGGAGCTGGTATTTAAAATAGCAGGTATTGGCATTATAACAGCAGTGCTGCACAGCATTTTAAAACAGTTTGGAAAAGAGGAGCTGGCTCACTTGACAACACTGGCAGGTGTTGCTGTATGCCTGCTTATGGTAATCCAGCTTTTAGCTAATCTTTTTGAAATGGTTAGAACAATATTTCAGCTGCACTGAGGTGTGATAGATGGAAATACTGCAGATCGTTGGATTGGGTTTAATAGCAGCAATCCTTATTATAATTGTAAAGCAGCAGAGGCCGGAATTGGTAATTCAGCTTAGCATAGCTGCTGGGGTTATTATATTTATCCTTATTTTAGAAAAAATATCCGGTGTTTTTTCTGTCATTGAGGAGCTTACCAGAAGAGCAGATATCAATCGTTTATATTTGAGCACTATTTTAAAAATTATCGGTACGGCTTATATCGGAGAGTTTGGCGCACAGATATGCAGAGATGCTGGTGAAAGCGCTGTTGCAGCGAAGATTGAGCTTGCAGCAAAGATATTGGTTATTATTTTAGCTATGCCCATTATTGTTGCTCTTTTGGAATCCATAATAAGACTAATCCCTTAAGGTGGGAAGGGCGTTGAGAAAGTTAGCAATTTTGTTGTTGGCTTCCGTGCTGTATGTTTTAATCTGCCCTGTATGTACAAGGGCCCAGGGGCAAACAGAAATTGACCCCAACAAAATTTTAGATACGCAGATGGAGAAGATAGAGTTATCAGATCTTCAGGAATTTATTAATCAAATAGATAGGGATATAGGACAGTATGTACCAGAAATAAGCATTAAGGGAATCATTGAAAGCATTAAAGAAGGAAAAATTGATTTTAGCTTTGGCTTTCTTTTAAGGGGTATGGGTGAGTACCTGTTTCATGAATTAATAAGGCACTCAGCATTAATGGGTAAGCTGGTAATACTGGCTGTTATTTGTGCTGTTTTATACAATCTTTTAGATGCTTTTGAAGGTACTACAGGTCAGGTGGCTTATACCATAGTTTATCTTGTATTAATCACCATAGCCATTGGTTCCTTTACTGAAGCAATTAAAATAGGTAGGGAAAGCATCGACAAAATGGTAAGTTTTGTTCAAGCTCTTCTCCCGCTGTTATTAACTCTTCTTGCTTCAATAGGTGGGGTAAGCTCCGCAGCAATAATGCATCCATTTATAATGGCAGCATTGGGGCTGCTGGGTACGCTGATTAAAAATTTTGTATTTCCATTGATATACTTTTCCGGCATATTAAGCATTATAAGCCATATTAACAAAAAATTAAGATTTCAAATTTTGCTGCTTTTTTAAAGGATTTGGGTACTGCTTCCTTGGGAATTTTTTTAACGCTTTTTGTGGGCTTTTTAGGGATGCAGGGCATTGCTGGAGTTGTTGTGGACAGCGTTACCTTAAAAACAGCAAAGTTTATGACGGGAACCTTTGTTCCTGTAGTTGGAAAAATGATGGCTGATGCCCTTGAAGTGATTGTAGGGACTTCACTCCTTTTAAAAAATGCAGTGGGGCTGATTGGGATAATTATCCTATTAGTGCTTTGTGCTTTTCCGGTAATTAAAATTATTTCTTTGGTAATAATTTATAGGCTTGCGGCAGCGCTGGTTCAGCTAATTGGTGAAAGCGGAGTGTCAGATGCTCTTCAAACCATGGGTAATGCCCTTACCCTTGTTTTTGCAGCGGTTGCAGGGGTTGGTTTGATGTTTTTTATAGCAATTAGTGTGGTTGTGGGGATGGGAAACTTCAATGTGATGCTAAGATAGATGGTTTTTCGAGGTGATAGCTTTAATGGAAAAGTTGGGCCAATTGGTGCAGAATTTAGCTGTTATCATAATTATTACAACTTTTTTAGAACTGCTGGTACCAAACAGCAAAATGGGGCGGTATATACAGCTGTTTTTGGGCCTTTTCATTATTGTGATGATCCTAAATCCAGTACTGAATTTTTTAGATGGGTCAAAGAATTTAGATTTTTTTTCATGGGCCGGCTCAAACGGAAGTGACCAGCTTGAAACAATTTTAGCGGAAGGCAAAATATCTCAGAAGAGAACTGTGAGGAAGCAGTGGAGATTTATGGTGAAAACCTCGAACAGCAGATGGCAGCTCTTATTGGGCTTATACCGGAAATAGAATGGGCAGAGGTAGATGTCAAGCTGAAACCTATAAAGTCCTTTGGTATTGCAGATGGAATAGAAGAAGTAATTGTTGAGGTTCAAGCTACAGATGGAAATAAAGGTGATGGAGTGGTTTCCCCTGTGAAACCAATAGAAATAAAAGAAAAAAAGAGTAAAGAATATGGTCAATATGAGTATTTGAAGAAAAAAATTCTAAACTGCTTAAGTGATTTTTATGGTATAGACAAGAAGCTTATTAAGGTGAGCCTTATAAATCCATAACCTGGAGGTGGAAATATGTCCTCTATTAATTTAGAAAAGATAATCCTTTTAGGAAGAAAGAGATTTCTGCTGCTGATAATGCTGCTGTTTTTGGGAATTGTTCTTCTTAGTATTGGAGGTTTAATTTCCAAAAAGGAGGAGGCTGGAAAGAACATTAGAGAAGCATCTTCAACAGGAGAAGTCATTAATAAAGATACAACCTATCAGACGTCAGGAATTGGAAATGCTGAAGCAGCTCTCGAAGAAAAACTTAAAGCCACTCTTCAGAGGATGGAGGGAGTTGGAAAAGTGTCGGTATCCCTTATTTTAAAAACAAGCCCCCAGTATGAATATGCAATAAACGAAGATACCAGCCAGAGGGAAATCAAAGAGAAAGACACCAACGGAGGGGAAAGGGTAACTGTAGAAACCAACAATAATAATCAGCTGGTGGTGCTGCAGAATGCCGGCATGGAGGGACAAGAGGCTGTTGTTATAAAAGAGCTGAAGCCTGAAATTGAAGGGGTTCTGGTTGTTGCTGAAGGGGCAGAGAATCCTTATATTAAGGCAGGGGTGAGTAGGGCAGTTCAGACAATTTTGGGCATTCCTGCTCATCAAGTAAGTGTTTGGCCCATGAAAAAAGAAAGGTAGGTGGTTTAAAAATGACTATTTTTACAAATACCAGAACAGTAAATATCTTTTTAATAATTTTTTTGATGATATTTTGTGCTGCAGTTGGTGTGCAGCAGATGGACTATATAAAGGGTTTTTTTAATAGTGGTGATACAGTAAAAAAAGAAAAAATGGTTAAAGAAACAGAGAAAAATGATAGGGTTTCTGCGCAATCTGTTCCTCCTTCTATGGAATTGGTGGAAAATGATATACAGAATAAAGATACTGAAGAATTTTTTATAAACTATAGGATGGAAAGAGATCGTATTCGAGGACAGCAGATGGAGCTTCTGCAGAAAATTATCAGTGATCCAAATTCTGATGTTCAAATGAAAAAAGAAGCTCAGAGAAAACTTATACAGCTGACAGAAAATATGGAAAAAGAGATGCAGCTGGAAAGTTTGATTAAAGCAAAAGGATTTAAAGAAGCAGTACTTTTTATTCAGCCGGGTTCAGCAACCGTTATTATTAAAAAAGATGGTGAATTAACCGAGGAAGATGCTGCAAAAGTTGCGGATATGGTTTCTAAAGTTACTGGATTTGATTACAGTGATATAGTTGTGGTGCCTAAATAAAATTTAGACTTGTTTAGGAAGTAGGAACAATATATTCCAAAGCCTTTGGCATCAAGCAGGAGGCTTTGGCTTTTTTATGCAGTTTTCTGCCTGAAAAGTAAAATATTATGTATACACTTTCTTATTCCCTTGCATAAAAAAAATTTGATTAATATAATATCCGTAGTGCGCTTATATTTGCTGAGTCTTTGATGAGCACAAAAAAAACAGGCTTTTAAGCCCTTAATGATATTTTTAATGAGGCTTTCTTAATATATTTAGTCAGTGCTTTTTCTTTCTTTTTTATTGGTGGTAGCAGAAAGGGGGTAGTAATAAAAATGAAAAAAATTAAAAAAATAAAAATAACTGATACCACATTAAGGGATGCCCATCAGAGCCTTTGGGCCACAAGAATGTCCACGTCCGATATGCTTCCAATAATTGAAAGATTGGATTCCCTGGGCTATTATTCTTTAGAAACTTGGGGCGGAGCAACTTTTGATGTTTGTATGCGTTATCTTAATGAAGATCCCTGGGAAAGACTGCGTTTGTTGAAAAAGTATGCTAAAAAGACGCCTCTTCAAATGCTTCTCAGAGGGCAGGCACTGGTAGGTTACCAGCATTATCCTGATGATGTTGTAGAGAGTTTTGTAGCCAAAGCTGTCGAAAATGGAATAGATATTATTAGGATTTTTGATGCATTAAATGATCTGCGAAACATGGAAAAATCCATTGAAGTAGCAAAAAGAGAGGGAGCCCATGTCCAGGGAGCAGTAGTTTATACTGTAAGTCCTGTTCACAGTACGGAACATTATCTAAATGTAGCGATGCAGCTGCAGGAGATGGGGGTTGACTCCATATGCATAAAAGATATGGCTGGACTTTTAACCCCTTACAAAGCTGCGGAACTGGTTAAGCCCTTCAAAGAAAAACTAAGTGTGCCCATACATCTACATAGCCACTATGTGGGGGGACTTGCTTTTGGTGCTTATCTAAAAGGTATAGAAGCAGGTGCTGATGGTATTGATACTGCTTCAGTTCCTTTAGCTTTTGGTTCATCGCAGCCACCTGTGGAAACTGTTGTAAGAGCTCTTGAAGAAAGTGAATTTGAAACGGGTTTGGATTTGCACGAGTTGTTTGAAGTGGCAAACTATTTTGAAGAAATAAGGAAAAAACATGGTTTTCAGCGTGGAGTTACCAGAATTACAGATATGTGGGTGTTTGAACATCAAGTTCCAGGTGGAATGATTTCAAACCTTGTGAACCAGCTTAAAGAACAAAACGCTACGGATAAGTTGGAAGAAGTACTGAAAGAAATACCAAGAGTTAGGGAGGATTTAGGTTATCCACCTTTAGTTACTCCCACAAGCCAGATTGTAGGTACACAGGCGGTTTTAAATGTTCTTACTGGAGAGAGATATAAACTTGTTCCAGGAGAAGTTAAAGCTTATTTAAGAGGTGCCTATGGGAGACCACCTGGAAAAATTAATGAAGAAATTAGAAGAAAAATAATTGGGGATGAAGAGATATACGAGGGAAGACCAGCGGATCTTCTAGAGCCAGGAATGGAAAAAGCAAGGGAAGAGATTAAAGACTTGGCAACATGCGAAGAAGATGTTATCTCTTATGCTCTATTCCCTCAGGTGGCAAGAAAGTTTTTCGAAGAGGGAAGGAAAAAGAAAAAGATCTTTGCAGTTGAACAAACCGTAGCTGCTACCAGGGAGCATGTTGCGGAAGATGAAGCTGCTGATTTAGAACAGGAGGTGGGCGATGTGAGAATTAGTGACATCAAGGAGCTTCTGAAAGTTCTTAATGAAACGGGTACAACGGAATTTAATTATGAGGGCGATGGAATGCGTCTTGTTGTGAGAAGAGGTAAAATGATTCTTGCCGAAGAAAAAGGAGAGGTATTAAGTATTGAACAAAAAGAGCAAGCTGTATCTGAAAGTGATGAAGAAAAGAAAGTTGAAAAAGAAGGAATAGAAGAAGGCGAGGATATTGTTGTAGTTGAAGCCCCAATGGTAGGAACTTTTTACAGAGCTCCTGCTCCCGATGCAGATCCCTTTGTGGAAGTAGGAAGTAAAGTGAAAAAAGGTCAGACCCTATGCATAATTGAAGCAATGAAGCTGTTTAACGAAATCGAAACTGAAGTCGATGGTGAAGTTGTTGCTATTCTGGTTGAAAACGGTCAGCCCGTTGAATATGGACAGCCATTATTTAAAATTAAAAAGGGGTAGTGGTTGATGTTTAAAAAGGTATTGATTGCCAATAGAGGAGAAATTGCATTAAGGATTATTCGTGCCTGCCGTGAGTTAGATATAGCTACTGTGGCGGTTTATTCTACAGCTGATAAAGATGCACTCCATGTTCAGCTGGCTGACGAAGCCATCTGCATCGGCCCAAGTCAGTCCATAAAAAGCTATTTAAATATACCTAACATTATAATGGCTGCAAAGGCCAGCGGAGCTGAAGCTATTCATCCAGGATATGGTTTTCTTGCAGAAAACTCAGAATTTGCAAAAGCCTGTGCAGATAATGATATAGTTTTTATTGGTCCTTCACCTAAGACCATTGAACTCATGGGAGAAAAAGCAAAAGCTAGGGAAACTGTAAAGCAGGCAGGGGTTCCCGTAGTTCCAGGTTCAGAGGGGATAGTTTCCAATTCTAAAGAGGCTGCTTTGATCGCTGATAAACTGGGCTATCCTGTTATGATAAAAGCTACAGCCGGTGGCGGAGGCCGGGGAATGAGGGTAGCTTATAGCGAAAGTGAGCTTATAAAGAATTTCCAAACGGCTCAAAGGGAAGCAGAATCTGCATTTGGCAACCCTCAGCTTTATATAGAAAAATATATTGAAGAACCCAGACATGTTGAAGTCCAAATTATTGGAGATACCTATGGAAATGTTGTGCATTTAGGTGAAAGGGATTGTTCCCTTCAGAGAAGGAATCAAAAGCTCTTGGAGGAGGCACCTTCACCGGCAGTTAATGAAGAGCTCCGTACCCGTATGGGGGAGGCGGCTGTTAAAGCTGCGAAGGCTGTGGATTATTACAGTGCTGGAACAGTAGAATTTCTTTTGGATAAAAATGGAAATTTCTATTTCATGGAAATGAATACAAGAATCCAAGTTGAACACCCTGTGACGGAAATGGTTACCGGTATTGATTTGGTTAAAGAACAGATTAGGATAGCCAGTGGAGAAAAATTGTCTTTTACCCAGGAAGATGTCAGTATAAGAGGTTGGTCCATTGAATGCAGAATAAATGCTGAAGATCCGGAAAACGATTTTAAGCCTTCTCCTGGAAAGATACAAAAGTATCATGCTCCTGGAGGAAATGGTGTTAGAGTTGATAGCGCTGTTTTTGCAGGTTATGAAATACCGCCCTATTATGATTCTTTAATTGGAAAATTAATTGTTTGGGCTCCTACCAGAGAAGAAGCTATACAAAGAATGAAAAGCGCTTTAAAGGAGTATATAATTCAGGGAATAAAAACTACAATTCCATTCCATTTAAAAGTTTTGGATAATGTTTATTTCAAACGGGGCGAAGTTTATACTAACTTTATTCAAAGACGCTTGACAGGAAATTAAGGATCTAACACAGCAGTTGATGAAAACTGGAGGTTTAATTAATGGGTAATGAAATTTTGAAAAATGAAAAGGGTGCAATAAAAATTTCTCCGGAAGTTGTGGCTGTGGTTGCTGGACTGGCTGCTACGGCAGTAGATGGTGTTGCAGGAATGAGCGGCGGTATTGCTGGAGGCATAGCTGAACTCCTGGGGTTTAAGTATCTTTCCAAAGGAGTAAAAGTGGAATTAAGCGGTACTGTAGCATATTTAAATATTCATATTATAGTTTATTTTGGGGTAAAGATTCCGGAAGTGGCATTTAAAGTTCAGCAGAAGGTTAAAAACGCAGTGGAACAGATAACAGGATTAAAAGTTGGGGAAGTAAATGTTCATGTTGAAGGAGTGCTGCTCCAAAAGGATAAAGAGGAAAATGATCAAGGGAATGGAAATGACAATAAAGACTTAAAAGTAGAAAGTACAGTTAATTAAATTATAGAATGATAAAATTTGCGGCCCTGGGTTTGCACAAAAATACAAGTCTGTATCCAGGGCCTGTATTTGTTTTAATTATGTGTGGTATTATTAAAGTATTATTAAAGGGCTTAAGGAGAATAAATAAATTTGGAGTCTTTGTGATTGGAAGGAGTATAAGTTGTGAAGAGAAGAAAATCCAGGGAAAAAGCGCTTATGGCTTTGTATCAAGCAGACATATCCGAAATTGAGATTGAAAAAGCCCTTGAAAATGTTTTTACTTATAATGGTTCAGACTTCCGAATAAGGGAATTTGCTAAATGGCTAGCTTATACTACCTGGGAAAATAGAGATAAAATTGATTCTTATATTTCCAAATATTCTATAGGGTGGAAAATGGAAAGATTGGCGAATGTAGATAGAAATATTTTAAGAATTGCAATTTGTGAAATGCTTTATGGGGCGGATATACCTTATAAAGTATCCATTGATGAGGCTGTGGAATTAGCAAAAAAATACAGTACCGAAAAAGCAGCTGCTTTTATAAACGGAATTCTTGATAGTGTTAAGAGGGAGCTTGAGAAGGAGGGAAACAAAAAGAAGAATTAATGAGGAGAGGTTATTTTGTAGGGTTTGATACAAGCTGTTATACGACATCCACTGCTGTTTCTAATGAACAGGGAAAGATAGTTTTTGATGAGAGAATTTCCTTACAAGTTCCTAAAGGTTCAAAGGGGCTAAAACAGAGTGACTGCGTGCTACAGCATGTGGAGAATCTTCCCAAATTAATATTAAAATTAAAAGAATTTATTGATTGGAGAAAAGTAGTGGGTATTGCAGCAAGCGTAAAACCTCGTCCTTTAGAGGATTCCCATATGCCTGTTTTTTTGGTTTCTAAAGGAATGGGCACATCTTTGGCATCTGTAATGCAGGTGCCTTTTTTACCTTTAAGCCATCAGGAAGGACATCTAATGGCAGGTATTTATTCTTCAGGTTTTGTACCCAAAAGTGATTTTTTGGCAGTTCATTTTTCCGGAGGTACTTCAGAACTCCTAAAGGTAAAATGCTGTAAAACAGGAGGTTTTCAAATCGAAATTTTGGGTCAATCTGAAGACCTTTATGCCGGCCAATTTATTGATAGAGTTGGAGTAAACATGGGTATGAGCTTTCCGTCGGGACCGGAACTGGAAAAATTAGCAATGCTCTGCAGTAAAGATTCGAAGTTGAGGATTCCTTCTTCTGTAAAGGGCTACAGCTTCAGTTTTTCTGGACCTGAGTCCTTTGCTCAGCGTTTGATTAATAAAGGAGAGCATTTTCCTTCCATAGCCAGAGCTGTTGAGATCTGTATAGCAAAAACCATAGAAAAGATAGTGAGACGTGCAGTAGAGAATTATGAAATTAAAGATGTTCTTTTTATAGGTGGTGTTATGGCAAATCAATTTATAAGGAGTTTTTTAAAGAAAAGGCTTGAGCACAAAGCTGTTGGTGCAAAGCTGCATTTTTGTGAGCCCTGCTACAGCACTGATAATGCAGTGGGGATAGCATTGTTGGCTGTAAGGATTCTTGCAGGATCAAATTATAAAAGCTAAAATAAACTTAATTTATATGACATGGGGGTTGAAAATGGATGGCTTCAAGGGCTTATCTTTTAATTAAAGTTTCAGATACCCTGGATAAAGACGCTTTTATTGAAGCAGTGTCTGAACTGGAAAAGAAATTTGAGGTGGACTTTGTGGACCCCGTTGTGGGTAAGTATGACCTTGTAGTGATGATAGAAACCAGCGGCAGCATTGATGAATTGGCACGCAGTATAGAAAATCTTTCCTGGATTACAAAGGTAGAGGTATTAAAATTTGTAGCTTTACAGGATAAAAGATGTTTATCCCTTTATGATATTGAATCTCTTTTGGGTGGTGCTTAACCATGGAAGAAAAAAGGGCTGCCTCTGTAAAAATAGAAGATAAAATTGATTCTATTGTAAAAAGGCATGCTGATAAACGCGGTGCTGCCATTCCAATTCTGCAGGACATTCAAAAGGAATTGGGATATATACCAAAATTCGCCCTTTATAGGATTTCTCAATTAACCGGCATTAATTCAAGCGATCTTTTTGGAATTGTAACTTTTTATTCACAATTCCGCTTAAAGCCCATTGGCGAAGTGCTGATTCAGGTATGCCATGGAACTGCCTGTCATCTTGCTGGAGCTGACGAGATTGCAAGTGCCCTTTGTCGAGCTGCTGGTATTACTGAAGGTGAAACCGGCCCAGACGGGAAAATTACCGTGGAAAAGGTTGCCTGTTTGGGCTGCTGCAGTTTGGCTCCTGTCATAACGGTTAATGGAGAAACCCATGGTAGGATGACTCAGGAAAAAGCAAAGGAGCTTATAAAGGAAATAAAAAAGATGCCAAGAGATTAGCCTATTTATTTTCTGCATGGAGTAAGGGGAGAGTGAGAAATGTACCTAAAAACAATAAAAGTTGGTTTGGCAAGCTGCGGTATTGCAGCAGGAGCAAGTAAAGTTTTTGATTATTTAGAATCTAATCTGCCAAAAGAAAAGACTAAGCTTATGAAAACAGGCTGCATTGGAATGTGCTTTAAAGAACCCCTTGTTGAGATTAATGACGAAACCGGTACCTTTATCTATGGCAGTGTTGATGTAAAAAAGGCAGAAAGGATAGTAAAAGAACATATACTGCAGGGAAATCCCATAAAAGAATGGATTGTTTATTCCAGCACTTTTGAAACAGAAGAAAGTAAATACCTCAAAAAACAGCACCGGATACTTCTGAAAAACAGCGGAAAAATTGATCCTGAAAATATAAACAGCTACCTTGAAGCAGGAGGGTATAAAGGCTTAGAAAAAGCCGTTGCTATGACTCCTGCTGATGTTATATTGGAAATCGAGAAAGCGGGACTGAGGGGTCGTGGTGGTGCCGGCTTTCCAACCCATATTAAATGGAAGCTTACCCGTGAAGCCCATGGTACACCAAAATATATAATATGCAACGCTGATGAAGGAGATCCGGGAGCTTTTATGGATAGAAGTGTGCTGGAAAGCGATCCCCATAGTGTGTTAGAGGGAATGGCCATAGCTGCATATGCCATTGGAGCAGAAAAGGGGTATGTTTATATTCGTGCTGAATATCCCCTTGCCATAAAAAGGCTCAGAATAGCCATTGAACAGGCACGCAAAAAAGGATTTCTGGGAAAGGGTATATTTAATGGAAATTTCACATTTGACGTAGAGATTCGTGAAGGAGCAGGAGCTTTTGTATGTGGTGAGGAGACAGCCCTTATGGCCAGCATAGAGGGCCATAGGGGGATGCCCCGTTTTAAACCTCCGTTTCCTGCTCAAAAAGGGTTGTGGGGGAAACCTACCTGCATCAATAATGTGGAAACTTTGGCTGCAGCTGCAAGAATTCTTTCCGAGGGTGCTGATGTTTTCAGTTCCTGCGGTACAGAAAAGAGTAAGGGAACTAAAATATTTGCCCTTGCAGGAAAGGTAAAGCGAGGGGGCTTAATTGAGGTACCCATGGGTACAACCATTAGAGAAATAGTATTTGATATAGGTGGTGGAATTTCCACACAAAAAGCTTTTAAAGCCGTACAAACTGGAGGTCCTTCCGGGGGCTGCATTCCTGCAAGTATGGCAGATATAACGGTTGATTATGAAGCTTTAAAAAGCGCAGGAGCTATAATGGGTTCCGGGGGACTTATAGTAATGGATGAGGATACATGTATGGTTGATGTTGCCCGCTTTTTTTTAAAGTTTACAACCAGTGAATCCTGTGGAAAGTGTACTTTTTGCAGGATAGGAACATATCAGATGCTTAAAATATTGGACAGAATATGCAGCGGACAAGGAGAGCCCGGGGATTTAGAAAGACTTCAAGATTTAGGAGAGAAAATAATAAAGGGTTCTCTCTGCGGATTGGGGCAGACAGCTCCCAATCCAGTTCTAACAACATTGAAATATTTTCGGGAAGAATATGAAGCCCATGTTTATGAAAAAAGATGTCCTGCCGGTAAGTGCATAGAGCTTATCGAGTACAGAATTAGTGCTGAAAAATGTATTGGATGTGGGCTTTGTGCTAAAAAATGTCCTGCTAATGCTGTAGAAGGAGAAAAAAATCATCCGTATAGGATAAATATTAAGAAATGCATTAAGTGTGGTATATGTTCAGAAACCTGCAGGTTTGATGCAGTGGAAACTGTCTCGAAAGGAATGCCAGCAGGGCTTAACGGGGGGGAGGGAAGCTCATGGAGACAGTAAATTTAACGATTGATGGAATAGAAGTTACAGTGGAAAAAGGAATCACAATTATTGAAGCTGCAAGAAAAGTAGGGATTGATATTCCCAGCCTTTGTTATGATCCCAGAATTGAACCCTACGGTGCTTGCCGCCTATGTTTTGTAGAAATAGATAATTATCCCAAGCCTGTAACAGCCTGTTCAACAGAAGTGTCAGAGGGTATGGTTGTAAGAACAAACAGCAGTACCCTTTTTGAAATTAGGAAAACAGCTCTTGAGCTTATTCTTTCCAATCATTACGGTGACTGCACAGCGCCCTGCCGCAATGCATGTCCTGCTGGAATAGATATTCAAGGTTTCATAGCCCATATTGCAAACGGTGCTTATGTTGAAGCAGCTGAGCTGATAAGAGAAGATCTTCCTTTTCCTTCATCTGTGGGAAGGATATGTCCGAAATTTTGTGAAAAGGAATGCCGCAGGCAGTTAGTTGATGAGCCTGTTTCCATCTGCCTTCTTAAGCGTTTTGCTGGGGATGAAGCCCTAAAAAATAATAATTCCCACATATTAAACATTCTACCAGATACGGGGAAAAGGGTTGCGGTGGTAGGAGGAGGTCCTGCAGGCTTAACTGCAGCCTACTATCTGCGCAGGAAAGGGCACAGAGTTGTTGTTTTTGAAGCGGAGCAGGAATTGGGGGGTATGATGCGTTACGGCATCCCCCAATACAGGCTTCCCAAGGAAGTTCTGGATAAAGAAATAGAACATATTTTACAACTTGGTATAGAAGCAAAATGCGGAATGAAAATGGGAAGGGATTTTAATCCTCAAAGCTTAAAAGAACAGGGCTTTGATGCTGTTTTTTTATCCATAGGATGTCAAGCAGAACAAAGGCTTTCTATGGAAGGAATTGATAAACCAGGAGTTTATTCAGGTGTAGAGTTTCTGAAATCCGTTGCCTACGGTAGGGATATTTCCTTAGGGGAAAAAGTGGTGGTTATCGGCGGCGGAAATACAGCAATGGATGTAGCGAGGACTGCCGTAAGGATGGGGGCTAAAGAAGTTATAGTTGTATACAGAAGAACAGAAAAGGAAATGCCTGCGGAACCGAGGGAAGTAGCTGAAGCTAAAGAAGAAGGGGTAAAATTTATTTTTCTTGCCAGTCCAGTGAATATTATCTGCGACCGAAAATTGGAAGCAGTGGAGTGCATACGTATGGAACTGAGGGAGCCTGATGCAAGCGGCAGAAGAAGACCTGTTCCCATTGAAGGTTCAGAGTTTTCAATAGAGGCTGACACAGTTATTATGGCAGTGGGACAGATCATGGAAGCTGAAAGCTTAAAGGGCAGTCCTGAAATAAAGATAAGCCGCTGGGGACTTATTGAGGTGGAACCGGAAACATTTAGAACTTCTGTGGAATGGGTTTTTGCTGCTGGCGACTGTGTAACAGGCCCAAGTACTGTTGTTGAAGCCATAGGATGCGGGAAAAAAGCTGCTCTGGCAGTGGATAAATACTTGAGGGGTGAAGCTGTAATTCCGGAACCCAAGCCTTACAACTGCAGTAAAGGCAGGCTTGAAGAAATAGATCCTGAAGAGTTTAAAGATATTCCCAAAAAGCCAAGGCAGAAAGAAGCTGTTCTGTCAGTCGAAAGAAGGATTACCAATTTTGATGAAATAGTGGAAGGTTTTACTGAAAAACAGGCAGTGAAGGAAGCAGAGCGCTGTCTTTCCTGCGGATGCAGTGAAGGCTTTGAGTGCAGGCTCAGGGAATTGGCATCTCTATATAAGGTTGAGAATAACCAATTATTGAATATTGCAGAATATAACCCGCTGCTTAATGATAATGAATATATTTTAAGAGATCCAGGCAAATGCATATTGTGCGGCAGCTGTGTGAGAATCTGTCAGGAAGTTCAAGGAGTAGGTGCCTTGGGTTATGTCAATAGAGGGCTTAAAACCGTTATTAAACCATCCCTAGAACTGCCTCTTTCAAAAACCCAGTGTGAGTTCTGCGGTCAGTGTGTATCTGTTTGTCCCACAGGAGCTCTTTTAATAAAGGTGTCAATGCCCAAACCAGGGCCGTGGAGTGTCCAAAAAACGGCTTCGGTATGTCCCCACTGCAGTATAGCCTGCGATATTGAGCTGAATACCACAAAATATGGAGTGGTAAAAGTAACGGCACCCATAGATAGTGAAATTAATAGAGGGAATTTGTGTTTTAAAGGAGCCTTTGGATACACCGTATATAATAGGTTTGGGAAGCGCCTTTCAGATCCTTTGGTAAAGGTTAATGGATCATTGGTGAAAACTTCTTGGGAGAATGCATATAAAAGAGCAGTCTGGGGTCTTTCCCGTTTTATTAAAGATAGTGAACCTCAGAATGAAATTGCCTGTCTTATTTCACCAAAAATAACCAATGAAGATGCTTTTGCGGCCTTAAAATTATGCAGGACAGTACTGAAAACAGATAATATTGGTATTCTTTCTCCTGATTCTGAAGGGACAAAAGCTTTAATTCAGTCTCCAAATTTATCCAGATTTAAAGATATAGGAGCAAATGATTTTATTCTGTTATTGAATATAGATCCGTCTTTGGATTATCCAGTTTTAGGTAATATCCTGAGAAGGGCTGTTAGGGATGGGAAGAGTGAAATAGGGATTATAAACAGCAAACCTACCAGATTTGATAATACAGCAGCGTTAACCCTCCATATTAGTCCGAAAAAAGTTTTTGAACTGCTGAAACTGATCAAACTGATATCTGAATTTACAAAAGAAAGGGATAGGGATAGTTTAGAAGATATGCAAAACATTTTAAAAAGATTTTTAACTAAACCAGAAAAGATAATGTCCTTTGCACTTCGATTCATTAAAGCACAAAATCCCCTTATCCTTTGTGATGGAAAGAGAATCAGCAATGCTGAAATGGAATTAATTGAAGCCATTGCCCAAAAGTTAAATTGTAATTTACAGGTGTTGTATCCCGCTGTTAATTATTTGGGATTGATGAAATTGGGTATTTTTGAGACTTTCAACGGCAGGAAAATTAATGAAGATATAAAAAAGGGTAAAATTAAGGCTTTGATAATTATTGCTGATGAGAGCGGAGTGCCTGCAGAATGCTTTGAAAATCCCGATATTTTTTCAGTTATAGTTACTCCAGTTTATCAAAAGGAACTTGAAAATGCAGATGTAGTGTTTCCCGGAACAATGTATCCAGAAACAAGGGGCAGCTATATAAATTCAGAAGGAAGAATAAGGCGTTTTGACAGGGCATTTTCTCCTATCAGCGGCAGGGAAGTATGGGAAATTATTTCTTCTATTGCTGAAAAAATAAATGACGGGTGGGATTTAAATTCCTATGATGATGTTTTAGAACAGTTAAAAGCCATTCTCAAATAAAAGATAAGTAAAAAAGGAACTTATTATTTTTGGGAGGTATGCTTTGTGTCAGCAGATATAATAGATGGAAAAGAAATTGCTGGAGAAATGAGGCAGAAAATAAAAGATAGGGTAATGAACCTAAAGAAAAAAAATATTGTTCCTGGATTATCAGTAATACTTGTAGGAGATGATCCTGCTTCCCAGGTTTATGTTCGAAATAAAGAAAAAGCCTGCAAGGATTTAGGTATTAAATCAAAGACCTTTAGGCTTCCCAGAGAAACAAGCCAAGCAGAGGTTATAAACCTCATAAAAGATTTGAATAAAGATCCAGAAATTCACGGCATTCTTGTACAGCTTCCTCTTCCCGACCATGTTGATCCTGATGTTGTAATAGAAGCCATTGATCCTTCAAAGGATGTTGATGGTCTTCATCCTGTTAATATGGGTCGTCTCATCAGGGGCCAGCAGTGTTTAATGCCCTGTACTCCTCATGGATGTATAATTATGATTAAAAGAACGGGAATTGATATAAAGGGTAAAAAAGCTGTGGTGGTAGGTAGAAGCAATATTGTAGGAAAGCCTGTATCCATAATGCTGCTGCAGGAAAATGCTACGGTTACTGTTTGTCACTCTAAAACAGTAGATCTGGAAAAAGAAACCCGAGAAGCGGATATTTTGGTGGTTGCGGTGGGAAAGCCGAAATTTATTAAAGGAGATATGATAAAACCCGGGGCTGTGGTAATTGATGTGGGGATAAATCGGCTGGATAATGGAAAGCTTGCTGGTGATGTGGATTTTGAAAGTGCTTCAAAGGTAGCTGGATGGATTACTCCTGTTCCCGGCGGGGTGGGACCCATGACGATTACTATGCTAATGCACAACACGGTGGAGGCTGCGGAAAGATTGTGCTAGAGCAGAAAATATATTCAGTGGGTGAAGTTACAAAATATATTAAAAAGCTGCTGGAAAGGGATATAAACTTGGCAAATGTTTGGGTTAGGGGAGAAATATCTAATTTCAAACATCATCCGTCAGGCCACATATATTTTACTCTGAAGGACAGTGACGCCTGCTTGAAGTGTGTTATGTTCAAGTCGCGGGCCTTTAAACTCTTTTTCCAGCCCGAAAACGGTATGGAAGTTATTGCAGGAGGATACATATCGGTATACGAGCCTGCTGGACAGTATCAGCTTTATGTGGAGGTTTTGGAACCCTCTGGTGTGGGCAGCCTCCACATAGCCTTTGAACAGTTGAAAGAGAAATTAAGGCAGGAAGGCCTTTTCGATGAGCAGAGAAAAAAACCCCTGCCCAAAATTCCTCAGACAATTGCAGTGGTAACTTCACCGTCAGGAGCAGCTGTTCGAGATGTTTTAAACATTACCCACAGAAGGTTTCCGGGTATTAATGTTGTAATAGTTCCCACCCTTGTCCAGGGAGAGGATGCACCTCCATCCATAGCTAGGGCACTGGAAGCTGTAAATAAATATCAAGATGTGGAAGTTATTCTTTTAGTTAGGGGTGGCGGCTCACTGGAGGAGTTGTGGGCTTTTAACACTGAAATTGTTGCCAGAGCTATAGCAGGCTCAAAGATTCCAGTAGTAACAGGCATTGGTCATGAAACGGATTTTACCATAGCTGATTTTGTTGCTGATAAACGCGCTCCTACTCCCTCTGCTGCGGCAGAACTTGTAGTTCCTGTAAAGGATGACATCCTGGATAATATAAAAAGGCTTCGAAAATCGCTCTATCTGGCAGTTAAAAAACAGATGGATCTAAAAAAGAAAGAATTAGAACTTCTTAAAAACTCAAGGGTTTTTTCAAAACCCGAGGTAATACTGGGAGATTACTGGCAGAGGTTGGATATTCTGGACAGGAGGCTTAAGGAAAGCACCAGTAAAATATTGGAGGATTCAAAGCGAAATTTTTTAGCTGCTTCTGCCAAATTGGATACATTAAGCCCTGTGAGGATTCTTGCCAGGGGTTATTCCATATGCATGAAAGAAGATAAAATTATAAAAGATGAAAAAGAGATAGAAATCGGAGATGAAGTGGAAATTTTTCTGCGCAAAGGTAAATTGTACTGCAAGGTTACGAAAAAAAGGGGAGGCCTGGCATGGAAGAAGAATTAATAAAAGAGCGTGAGAATAGCGGGATTACTTTTGAAGCAGCTCTAAAGCGATTAGAAGAAGTAGTTTCAAAATTGGAAAACGGAGAACTTCCCCTGGAAGAAGCTCTTGAGTGTTTTAAAGAAGGAATAAAATTGGTAAAAATTTGTAATGAGAAGCTTAAAAATGCAGAAACGGTTATAAGCCAGCTCATTGAAGAAGAAGATGATAATGTTTTTGTGAAGCCTCTTGATTTTAATTTGGAAGGGGATTAAAAGTTGAATATTAAAGAATACTTAAGAGCAAAAAAGGAAATGGTAGATAGGGCGCTGGATCTTTATCTTCCCGGGGATGATGTGGAACCTAAAATAGTTCATGAGGCCATGCGTTACAGTGTCTTTGCTGGGGGCAAAAGAATAAGGCCCATTCTTGTTATAGCATCCGCGGAAGCAGTTGGAGGTAATGCTGAAACTGTTCTTCCTGCTGCATGTGCTTTGGAAATGATTCATACATATTCCCTTATTCATGATGATCTTCCCGCCATGGATAATGATGATTATCGCAGGGGTAAACCAACAAACCATAAGGTTTTTGGAGAAGCTATTGCTATCCTTGCGGGAGATGCCCTTTTGACCCATGCCTTTGAGGTAATCACCATGTGTTCTGAAAAAGTGGATGGTGAAAGAATTGTTAGGGTAATAAAAGAGCTGTCAGAAGCTGCGGGAAGCAGGGGTATGGTGGGAGGACAGGTTGTTGATATTTTATCAGAGGGCAGAAATATAACACCTGAGGAACTCCTGTTTATACACACGCATAAAACAGGATGTTTATTTAGAGCTGCTGTTCGTATAGGAGCAATTCTAGCTGGAGCCAGTGCAGACAAGCTTAATGCTCTGACAGCTTATGCTGAGCACCTTGGGCTGGCTTTTCAGATAATCGATGATGTATTGGATGTAACAGGAGATGCTGAGAAATTAGGAAAAATGACGGGAAGCGATATCAAAAAGCAGAAAGCGACTTATCCAGCATTATACGGTTTAAAGAGATCAAAGGAACTGGCAGAAAAAGAAATTGAAAGCGCCGCTGAGAGTTTAAAAGACTTAAGCACTGCGGCAGATCCACTTCGGGAGATAGCGTTGTATTTGGGTAAACGCGAAAGCTAGAGGGTTAATATAGACTTTGAAATATTTTTAATTTTTATGTTATAATTCTAGCTGACTGCCGCGGGTGGTGCAGTATTCTAGTCAGGCTTTGCCACTCTGAAGACGGGCCTAAAAATCCGTCGAGGGCATATCGATGAAGTTCCTGGTGATGGCTTTCGACGCCCAGTCGGGGGTCGTTGCTGGGAGTTAAGGGGATGGGGCGATCTACAAAGGCATGTAGGTGTTGACCCTATCCCCGCGGAGGCCCAAGTGCGTGGTTTTCCCCAAAAGGAAAGCTACGGCTTGGGTTTAAACCTGCATTCGGTGCGATGAGCGCTGGGTGCAGAGTAGCCTGCCTTGAGTGGCGGTGGTGGAGACGCTAAAAACGCAGCTTAATGTAGGGGCCCTATCATTAAGTTGCGTTGTTGAAACCATCGCTGCAAAAGAGGCTAGGGGTGGAGAAAGCCTGTCGAAGAAAATTCCTAGACTGTTTACCGTAAGGTAAGGTCAGCTGGGGATTAAAGTGTGTGCTAAGTGGTAATCCAGTCCTGCAGTCTGCGAAGCTGCAGATCGGCCCTTAAAGGGAAACCGCTGGTTCGGCGACGGCCAGTGGGCCGATGGGAAATCCTACTGGACCTAAGCCGCAAAGTTTACCCAGCTGGCTACCACTCGCGGGTCGGTTTATTTAAGAAGTTTTTTAAAATTGAGAAAGACGAGGGAAAGCCCTCGTCTTTAATTTATATTATAATGTGGATTAGAGAATAAAAATAATTGTAAAATATAAGCAGGAAGTGAAAAAATTGAAGCAAGGGCTTTTAAAATATGCTGTCCAGCAGGGAATTGTTATAGGTATTGGAACTTTTTTTTTAGCATCTATTGTGTCTGTAAGCTCCCAGGGTCTTTTAAAAATTCTAGGTCCCCTTTGGCTTAAATTGAGTTTGCTGGTGCTGATTATAGCTCTAGGTGTATTTTTTGACATTATAGGGGTAGCTGTTGCAGCAGCAAATGAGAGTTCTTTTCGTGCTAAGGCTGCCAGGAGTATTTTGGGTGCTGAGCAAGCAGTGAGGCTTGCAAGAAATGCAGATCGTGTTGCCAGCTTTTGTAATGATGTTGTAGGAGATGTATGTGCATCTTTAAGCGGTGCTTTAGGAACGGCTATTGTTTTTGAGTTGGCACCTGTGGCTTTAGGGGATCATCCGGTTGTTCTTGGAACTTTAATGACGGCAATCATTGCTGGATTAACCGTGGGAGGTAAAGCCCTAGGTAAAAGCATAGCTATTGAGTTTGCTAATGATATAATTTTTAGAGTAGGAGAAGTTTTGGCTGTTGTAGAAAATACCTTGGGGGTAAGGATAATTAAGAATAGAAGCTCAGGGAAGAATGCGGTTAAAAGGGGGAGAAGATAATGGAATTTTTAAAAAAAATAGAAAGTCCCCATCAGATAAGAAATATGACGGTTCATGAATTGGAGAAGCTAGCTGAGGAAATAAGGCAAATCATAATTAATACGGTTTCCAAAACGGGAGGGCATTTAGCTTCCAATCTTGGTGCTGTTGAACTAACCCTTGCACTGCATGCCGTTTTTAATACTCCTGAAGATAAAATTATTTGGGATGTGGGGCATCAGTGCTACACCCATAAACTGATAACGGGAAGAAGGGATAAATTTGATACTTTAAGATGCTACGGTGGGCTTAGCGGTTTTCCAAAAAGAGAAGAAAGTATATATGATGTTTTTAACACAGGTCATGCCAGCACTTCCATATCTGCAGCTTTGGGAATAGCATTAGCCAGAGATATTAAAGGTGAAAAATACAAAGTAATTGCTGTAATCGGAGATGGAGCTTTAACAGGTGGAATGGCTTTTGAAGCTCTAAATTATGCAGGTCATTTAGGGAAAGACCTTATTGTGGTTCTTAACGACAATAAAATGTCTATTGACAAAAATGTAGGGGCACTTTCTTCGTATTTAAGCCGGTTGAGGACGGATCCAATGTATTTTAAAGGAAAAGAAGAAATAGAAAATCTGCTTAAAAAACTTCCTCATGGTTCAACCGTTTTAAAACTTGCCGACAAAATAAAAGACAGCATAAAGTATCTAGTAGTGCCGGGAATGCTTTTTGAAGAATTGGGATTTACATATTTGGGCCCCATTGATGGGCATAACATAAATGCTATGAAAGCAGTCTTCAACAACGCGAAGTCTTTAAAAGGTCCTGTACTGGTACATGTGATTACTCAAAAGGGTAAGGGATATGAGCCGGCTGAAGATAAACCAGACACGTTTCACGGTATAGGTCCCTTTAATGTTAGTACCGGTACATCTTCTAAGAAGAATGAGCCCCCATCTTATACTTCTGTATTCGGTCATGCCTTATCTCAGATTGCTGAGGAAAGGCCTGATCTTGTTGCCATAACAGCTGCAATGCCTGGGGGAACTGGCCTCGATATTTTTCAAAAAAATTTTCCAGACAGGTATTTTGATGTAGGAATAGCTGAGCAGAATGCAGTTACCATGGCAGCCGGTTTGGCTGTAGGGGGACTAAAGCCTGTAGTGGCAGTTTATTCAACTTTTCTGCAGCGGGCTTATGATCAGATTATCCATGATGTCTGTATGCAGAAACTGCCCGTGGTTTTTGCTATGGACAGAGCTGGTATAGTGGGTGAGGATGGGGAAACCCATCAGGGAGTATTTGATATTTCTTATATGAGACATATTCCCAATATGGTCGTCATGTCTCCTAAAGATGAAGAGGAACTTCGACACATGCTGTTTACGGCGGTGGAATATGAGAAGGGTCCCATTTCAATTCGCTACCCCAGGGGGCATGGAGTAGGGGTGCCCTTATCTGATACCTTTGTACACCTTCCCATCGGAAAAGCCGAGGTGCTTTTAGAGGGCAGCGACATAGCGTTTTTAGCTGTGGGCAATCAGGTATATACAGCGCTCAAAGCTGCAGAAAGTTTGAAAAAGGAAGGTGTAAGAGCAGCTGTTGTAAACTGCCGTTTTATTAAGCCAATGGATGAGGATCTTGTCTGTGAAATGGCATTAAAAATAAAAAGAATAGCTACCATTGAAGAAAATGTATTATTGGGAGGTTTTGGTTCTGCGGTTTTAGAAGTTCTTAGTAATAAGGGTATAAATAATATTAGGCTTGTTCGGATTGGGCTTCCCGATAAATTTATAGAACATGGAAAGGCTGATTTATTAAGGGAAAAATATGGTCTTTCTGCTGAAAAAGTAATTGAAAAGATAAAGCAGAATTTTCCGGAGCTTTTAAGTTAGCATAAAGATTGCTCTGCGGAGTTGAGTTGTTTTGAAAGAAGAAAGAAAAAAAAACAGGTAATGACAAAATAAGGCTGGATCAGCTTTTAGTGGAAAAAGGGTTTTTTGAAAGTAGGAATCGAGCACAATCTGCTATAATGGCAGGCAAAGTAATGGTAGATGGCAGGGTTGTGGACAAACCTGGTACCCGATTTGCAGATAATGTGGACATACAGCTTCTTGAAAAGGATATCCCTTATGTCAGCAGGGGAGGCCTTAAACTTGAAAAGGCAATAGAAGTATTCGGCATTTCCTTTTATTCAAAAACAGTTTTGGATATTGGTGCTTCCACGGGAGGTTTTACGGACTGCGCATTAAAACATGGTGCGGAGAAAGTTTTTGCTGTAGATGTTGGATATGGGCAGCTTGATTGGAAACTGCGTAAGGATCCCAGAGTTATAAATATGGAAAGAACCAATGCAAGGTATTTAACAGTACAGGATGTGGGAGAAAGAGTTCACATTGCTACTATTGATGTTTCTTTCATTTCATTATTAAAAATTCTTCCGGCGGTATACGATATTCTTGAAAATGGAGGAGAAGTTGTAGCTCTTATAAAACCGCAGTTTGAGGCTGGCAGGGAGTATGTAGGCAAAAAGGGAGTTGTAAAGAACCCCGAAGTGCATAAGATGGTGATTTTGAGAATATTAGAAGGTGCAGAAAAATTGGGTTTTTCTGTAAAGGGAATATGGTATTCTCCCATCAAAGGGCCGGAAGGAAACATTGAATATCTTTTGTATTTAATAAAAGAAGGGGGCAAAAGCGTTTCAATTGACGTGAATGGTATAGTGGAAAGAGCTTGGAGAGAATTGTAGCCGGATATCTGTTCCGGTTTTTATATTATATGTATAAAATCAATCAAAGGAAAAAAGAAGTTATTAATTGAATTTAGTATTTAATTTATAAAAACTTTTAAGTTTTTTGTATAAAATCAAAGAAACAAAGGACAGTTTAACTGCAGTGGAAAGGGCAGATAAATTAATGGAGTGTATAGGAATTATTTTGAATGTGGAAAAACCGAAAACTATTGAAACGGCTCGTGAGCTTTATTCTTGGCTGAAACGGAAAGGTTTAAGCGTATTCTTTTTAAAAAAACATGCTGAAATTTTGGGTTATCCTGAACATGGGCTTGAGGAAGATCAATTGGCAGATCAGTGCGACTGCATTATTACTTTGGGTGGAGACGGTACACTTCTCTATACAGCAAGAATTACAGCTCCTAGGGAAAAACCTATTCTAGGTATTAACTTGGGTGATTTTGGGTTTCTGGTAGCAGTTGAACCCAAAAACATGTATGAAAGTTTGGAAAATGTACTATCTGGAAATTTTTATTTGGATAGGAGGATGATGCTTGAAGCATCAGTATACAAAAACGGGAAATGCATAAAAACCTGCTGGGCATTAAATGATGTTGTCATAGCTAAACCGGGTCTTTCAAGGTTAATTAAACTTGAAACCTATGTGGCCGGTGAGTTTGTGAGCAACTTTCCTGCTGATGGTTTGATTATTTCATCTCCTACGGGCTCCACTGCTTATAATCTTTCTGCTGGTGGGCCCATAGTATCCCCTAAAGTTGATGTAATAATTTTAAATCCCATTTGCCCCCATACCTTAGTTTCCCGGCCTTTAGTAATTTCGCCTGAGGAAGAAGTAAGAATAATTTTAAAATCAGAGGAAGGGGAGGCATTAATGACTGTAGATGGGCAGGTGGGTTTTCCAATTTCTAAAGGTGATGAAGTTTATGTAAAACGAGCACCCTTTAGAACAAATTTAATCAGCCTACCAGGGAAAGGTTTTTACGAAATTCTGCGGAATAAGCTGGGAAAGGTAGATCGAAATGGATAGGCTCTTTAAAAATGCTGTGGAACTTTCCCACAAAATTGTATCCTGTGCTGTAGAAGAAGGAGATACTGTAGTGGATGCCACTGCTGGAAACGGTTGGGATACAGTTTTTTTGGCTGAACTTGTTTCAGAGCGGGGTAAGGTTTATTCTTTCGATATTCAGGAGCAGGCATTGAAAAATACAGAACAAAAGCTTAAAGAAAGAAATCTTATACAGCGCGTGCGATTAATAAAAGATGGTCATGAGAATATGAAAGAGTATATTTCTGAAGAAGTTAAAGCAGTTATGTTTAATTTGGGTTACCTGCCGGGTTATGATCATACGTGTATTACTCGTCCATCTACAACTGTTAAGGCTCTTGCTTCTGCTTTAAGCCTTCTTAAAAAAGGTGGGCTTATTTCCATCGTTATTTATACAGGACATGAGGGAGGAATTGAAGAAAGCCGGGCTGTTCTGGAGTTTATATCTCAATTACCTCAGAATGAATGGGATGTTGTTACTATTAATTTTCCCAACAGAAAAAATTATTCTCCATATTTGGCAGCTGTTCAAAAGAGGTGATATTGTTAGGTGAAGGCTGAGCGCCATAAAGCAATACTTAAGCTTATTTCTGAACAGGAAATTAATACCCAATGGGAACTGGTGGAAAAGCTAAAAGAAGTGGGGTTTAATTCGACTCAAGCTACAGTATCTAGAGATATCAAAGAGTTGGGATTGGTTAAAGTTCCCGTGGGAGAACATAAATATCGATATGCTGCTCCACCTAGACATCAGGTAGAAAATGTGTATGGGCGTTTGGTCCGCCTTTTCCAGGATTCTGTAGTTTCTTATGATTATAGCGAAAATATAATTCTTGTAAAAACTCTACCCGGTACAGCCCATGCAGTGGCTTCATGCATTGATAATATAGGTTGGGAAGAAGTGTTGGGAACTGTTGCAGGTGATGATACCATTTTGGTTGTAGTTAAGCCAAAAGAGGCAGTAGAAACAGTAATGAAAAGATTTAAGGCACTGTCGTGAGGGGGAAATCCCATGCTTAGACAGCTGAGCATAGAAAATTTTGCTTTAATTGATAAACTTACTTTGGAGTTTGGTCCAGGTTTAAACGTTTTAACTGGTGAAACAGGAGCAGGAAAATCAATAATTATAGATGCAATTGGACTTCTTCTTGGTTCTAGAGCTTCCCAGGATTTTCTTAGAAGCGGAAGTGAAAAAGCTGTTGTATCTGGGGTGTTTGAACTGAACAGTGAAATCAGGGAAAAACTTGCCCCATTGGGGCTGGATGATGTTGATGACGATTTTATTTTTCTTTCAAGGGAGCTGTCTCTAACCGGAAAAAATGTCTGCAGGGTAAATGGAAAGATAGTTCCCCTTTCGATGCTAAAAAAAATAAGTTCTCTATTGGTGGATATCTGCGGACAGCATGAGTACCAAAAAATATCAAGCCCTGCTCAGCAGCTAACTATCCTGGATGAATTTGGCGGAGAAGAAATTTATAAATTAAAAAATGAAGTGGCAGAAAACTTTAGAAAGCTTAAAAAGATAGAAAAAAAGATTGTTGATATGCAAAATAAGAGGGAAGAATATCTTAAAAAGCAGGATTTTCTGCAATATCAGCTGGAGGAAATAAATGCAGCTCAGCTTAAAGAAGGAGAAGAGGAAGAAATAGAAAAAGAGATTAAAATTTTATCCGGTGCGGAATTTTTAGCTGGTGAAAGTGCAAAAATATATGGGCTTCTTTTTGCAGGTGAAAATGAATTTCCCTCTGCATATGATATGATTGGAAGTGCTGTCGAAAGTCTTAGAGCTATGAGTGCATATGATGGTTCCCTAGAAGAAAAATTAAAAATTTTGGAAGACATTATGTACACCTTACAGGATGTTGCTCATTTTATGCGAGATTACGGTGAGAGCAAAGAGTATAATCCTGAGCGTTTGAGACAGCTGGAAGAAAGGCTGACTGTTATAAACCGTTTAAAGCAGAAATATAAGCGATCTGTGGAAGAGATTCTTCAGTATAGGGACGAGATTGCAGCTTCATTAGATGAGCTTTATTTTAGTGATGAAACATTGAAAAAATTTAAAGAAGAAAAGGAAAAAATCTTAAAGGTATTGATTTCAAAAGCTCAAGAACTTGAAAAATTGAGAATATTTTTCGGCAAAAAGCTATCTTCTGAACTGGAAAAAACATTAAGGGAACTAGAAATGAAAGATTCAAGATTTGTTGTTAAAGTGGAAAACACTGAGGAAATTAATGAACAGGGAATGAATAATGTTGAATTTTTATTTTCAGCAAATCCTGGTGAGCCCTTAAAAAGCTTGAGTAAAGTTGCATCGGGAGGAGAATTGTCAAGATTAATGCTTGCCCTTAAAAGCGTTCAAGCCAAAAAGGATTCAGTTCCTGTACTGATTTTTGATGAAGTTGATGCGGGTATAGGAGGCAGTACCGCCTTTAAGATAGGAGAAAAAATTGCTTTTCTTTCTCAATTTCATCAGATAATATGCGTTACCCATTCTCCCCAGGTTGCAGCCTTTTCACATCAGCATTTTGAAATTGTAAAAGAAGTAAAAAACAATAGGACCACTACTAACGTTATTCCCTTATCTTCTGAAGAAAGTATCAGGGAAATTGCTAGAATGCTTGGAGGGAAAGATAAGGATACTGCTGTGGAACATGCAAAAAGGTTGGTTTGTGAAGCCCGGTTATATAGAATTTAACCGGGATTTTTTTCTTAAAATAACATAAATATTAAATTTTATGTAAAAACATTGATACAACTTGTTTAATATTTATCTGCCATGCTTATCCTAATGAACTGCGGTAATAAAACTTCATTTTTAAGGTTAACTTAAGATTAAAGGCCAGGCCTTGATTTCCCCAGAGCAGCCCCAACTTGAAAAAAGTGGGGATTTTTTTTCGAAAAAGCTGCAGTTATTAAAATGCACAAATCTAATTTTTATATGTGGGAGTGAAAATGTATTGGATACAGCATTTAAAAATAGGATAATCCGCACCATTTCCGTCGCAGCAATCATATCTTTCTGCATTATGTTTGCTGTTTACGCATTTATTGAAATACCATCACAGCAGAGAATTTCAGTGGGGCAGGAACTCCGCATTCCTCTAAATTTTCCAAAACAGCTTCTTGGGCGCATCAAAGTCTATGTTGATTCCCAAGATAAAAATGTTATTAAGTACAAAGGTCTAAACATTAAAAGTATAGTTCTTAATCCTAATGGAAGTTGGCCCGTGGCAGCTAATCCTGGAACAATAAGACTGCAGCTAAAGCTGTTTGGAATTATTCCTCTAAAAAATATGGTAGTGGATGTTCTCCCTCAATATAAAGTTATTCCAGGGGGGCAGTCCATAGGAGTTATTCTAAAGTCTGATGGAATAATTGTTGTGGGATATTCAGCAGTTAAGACTTCAGGGGAATCTTTTATACCAGCAAAAACTGCTGGCATTAGAGTGGGAGATATAATTTTATCAATTAACGGTAAAAAACCAGTTTCTGAGGAGATTGTTGCAGAAATAATTGATAAAGCTGGAAAAGCAGGTAAAAATGTTATTTTGAAAATTAAAAGGGGTAAAAACTTGATGAATTTAAGCATTAAACCTGTTTACTGTAGAGAAACTGGTAGATATAGGATAGGGCTGTATGTCAGAGATAATGCTGCGGGCGTAGGCACCCTTACATTTTATGAGCCTAAAAGCAATATATTTGGGGCACTGGGGCATGCTGTAAGCAGCGGTAACGATGATCAAAAAGTGATTTTTAAAAGTGGAAAAATCATTGAAGCTGCTGTTCAGGGCATACATCAGGGCAAGAGGGGGGGAGCCTGGGGAAAAGATCGGCATTTTTTTAAATAACGGAGGGCTTAAAGGCAGCATAGTAAACAATACAAAGTACGGTATTTTTGGCAGAATGATTCAATTTCCTCATAAAGATCTGCTTTACAGCAAACCCATTCCTGTAGCCTTTTCCAGCCAAATTAAAGAGGGGCCTGCCAAAATGCTTACGGTGGTTAAAGGAGATAATGTAGAAGCTTTCGATATTAAAATTCTAAAAGTTATGCCCAATCAGCAGTTAACTGGTAGAGGGCTGGTTATAAAAGTTACAGATAGAAAGCTTATTAAACTAACGGGAGGTATAATTCAGGGAATGAGCGGCAGTCCCATTATACAGAACGGACGTTTGGTGGGTGCCGTAACCCATGTTTTCATTAATGATCCTACCCATGGCTATGGTGTACTGGCTGAATGGATGCTGCTAGAATCAGGTATCCTTAATAATCAAGAGATATCCAGGAAAATCGGTGTCGATTTTCCTGGATATTTTTCTAATTTTATCGTTTTTTTTATAATTTTTTCTAATTTTTTCCCTAAGAAGGATAGCCGATTACATACGTCGAACATGAACTAAAACCCAATAAAACCAAAAATGGGAAATGGGAGGAGGTCCCCAATTGGCTGGTATAAGAATTGCTATTGTTGATGATAATAGGGAATTTTGTGAAATTCTTGAAGAATATTTAATGAAGCAGGAAGATTTTGAGATGGTGGGGAAGGCTTATAACGGAAATGAAGCTTTGATTTTGATAAAGGAAAAGGAACCGGATGTTGTTATTCTTGATATTATAATGCCCCATTTAGATGGAATAGGAGTTTTGGAAAGTCTGAACTGCATGCAGTTAGAAAAAAGGCCCAAAATTGTTGTGCTGACAACTTTAGGTCAGGAGGCTATGACCCAGAGAACCATTGAACTGGGTGCTGACTATTATATTCTAAAACCCTTTGATCTGGAAGTTTTGGGTACCAGAATCAGGCAGCTGGTAGAAGGTGTTGGCAATAAGGAACAGGGAAATTCTGTAATTCATGGCTATTCTGCAAGGTCCTCAAAAAATCATATGGAAGTAGAAGTTACCAACATCATACATCAGATGGGTGTGCCTGCTCATATTAAAGGATATCAGTACCTAAGAGATGCAATTCTTCTGGTAATTGAAGAGGTTAACCTTTTAGGAGCGGTTACTAAGGAACTGTATCCGATGATTGCAGAAAAATATAATACAACGTCCAGCAGAGTGGAACGTGCGATCCGCCATGCAATTGAACTTGCTTGGGATAGGGGAAATGTGGAACTTATGAATAAATTTTTTGGTTATACAATTAATGTAGAACGGGGTAAACCCACAAACAGCGAGTTTATAGCTATGATTGCTGATAAACTAAGAATGAAAGCAAAAGCTGGATAACCTGACACTTTGCTGTCAGGCTTTTTGTTATTACGGACTAATTTGTTCTGATATCCAATATTTTGTTTTTTAATATTTTCCTTTTTTTGATAGAA
>LGEZ01000022.1 GCA_001508005.1 Clostridia bacterium 41_269 | reverse complement strand
TAACCAATTTATTTAATAATTTATGTGATGTTATAATAAAAACCGCTTCTATGCCTTACAGCATAAAAGCGGTTTTGTCGACAGTCTGACTTTTTTGAATTTATTCAAAAAAGCATAATTATGATTCTTAAAGCTATAAGATCCAGCATCACCAACGACGAAATTCGTTCAATGTGGACCGGCATTTTAAAAGAAGCTGTTGAAACACTGGATAATTACATTAAATATTTGAAACTGAAAGGATGGCTCAACATTCCCCCTTCCTATCCCCACATACCTTCAGGAACAAATGAAAAAATTGATACCGGAGAGGCTTTTTTTCTTTGGGATCATCTCGCTTTTAGAAACGACAACATTGAACTTACCCAGCACTTTTACGCCTATGCAAACGATGTGGATTTTAAAATTTTATTAAAAGAAGGCCTCGAGGAAACCCTAAAAAAACAGGCAAAAATGCTTGAAAAAGAACTCAGAAAATTCGGCATTCCTCTACCAGTAAGGCCCCCTAATGTAATTCCAAGCGTGGAAAACACGCATATTATGCACGATGATAATATTTTTCGGCAGCTTTTTTTCGGTGTTCAAGGGGCTGTCATTATCCATGCACATGCCCTTCTAAAATCCACCACAAATGACCGCATAAGAAAAATTTTTAAAGATCTTCTAATATCAGAAGTTAACATTCAGGACAATTTAATTCTATTCGGCAAGTTTAAGGGCTGGCTTAACCCTGCTCCTGAATACGGAACCAGCACCTAAAAAATAAAAACCCTCGAAGGCATTTTTTGGGGGTTTAATTTCAATCTTCATAAAACATGCCGTCTTCTCCTCTTGTATAGCGTATTGAATCCAAAAAGTCTACAGAACCAATGGGTTCTCCTTCACCGGGCCATATATCGGGATATTTTTCCGAACCCGGAGCATCCTGTGGTGAATCTGAAGAACCATATTTTGCCACTTCCTGCCATACATCTTCACCATCATATATAGTCTGACTTTTTCCATTTTCTAAATTCTGCTCAGTTTGAAAATTAAAGGGCGGCACAATTATTTCTTCTTCCAAAGGCCTATACCGCCGGTCTCCCTCATGGGATTTAGCGCTGCATTCCCCACAAGTAGTGGCCTGGGGTAATGCTTCCAACCTATCACGGGATATTTCTTTACCACATATGGAACAAATACCATAAGTACCCTTTTCAATAGCTTCAAGGGCTTCATCAATTTTTCTAATTTGGATTTCTGCATTTTCCCTTAAAGAAAAATCTTTAGAACGCTCATGAAGCTCATCACCTATATCTGCAGGATGATTATCATATGAAGACAACTCCCCAATACTATCCTTTAACGGAAGACTAAGTCCCTGGGAATTCATGTGTTCTATCATTTCTCTCAATCTTTTTTTATTTTCTATTAATTTTTTCTTATTTTCTAAAAGTTGGATTTCATTCATTTAAAACCCTCCTAATCTTAATTTCCATTTCCTTTTTATTATTTCTTTATTTTTTAAAATGCTAACCATGAAACTCTTGGCTGTTTTCTCTTTTTCATTTGTTTTTACCTTTCTTTTAAAAATCTTACAGCTATAAATCAACCCGCTAAGGAAAAAATAAAAATAAAAAAATGGGGTGATAAGCTGATGACAGTGGGAACCAAACTTCATCAAGCATTATCCAGCCTTGAAGGTTTAAAAGCAGATATGGATTCCTTTGCATTTGAAACTGAAGACAAAAGCGCAAAAGCCGACTTTATGCGTTTCTCCCAACAGCTGGAATCTGTTAAAAAAGGCCTGGAACAGAGAATAAATGCCATTGAACAGATGGAACCTCAGTATAAAGTAAGGCAGCAGATACAAAACCAGGCACAGCAGAACAAACAGCAGTAAAAACAAACAAAAAGAGCCCTCTCTAACACACAGGGCTCTTTTTTTTTTGGTGGAGGCGGGGGGAATCGAACCCCCGTCCGAAGGAACACCCACAAGAGCGTCTACCAGGATAGTCCCCGTTTTGCTGTTCGTCGGAACGCCTCCCGGGGACAGGATGCTTTCCGACTAGCTCACTGGAGTTTCCCTTAAGCTTCCGTGAGCGAGAAGCTTAAGGTATCCCGCTCAGTCGACACCCAATCCCGCCTAGCGGGCGTCAGCAGGTTGGATGTAGCTGCTTTAATTAAGCAGCTAATGCGTAATTTTCTTCGGCACTTATTTGGGTCCACCGTTTTACGAGTTGGTGGGATCTCGCCTGGCAGCTCCTGCTTGTGCTTCCCCCGTCGAAACCCTTCGCCCCCAAATTATTTCTTCTACGTATATATTATATTACATAACAAGCATTTCGCAATATTTTAAAAACGATTAAAAATGTTTAAATGCCTTTGTATCGCTGAGCAAAGGTTTTCCTCATTTCCCTTTCTGCATCTCTCTTAGCTATTTCTTTTCTTTTATCGTAAAGTTTCTTACCTTTTGCCAGACCTATTTCCAATTTAACTTTTCCCTTTTCATTAAAGTATAGCTTTAGAGGAACAAGGGTATAACCCCTCTCCTGGGTTTTTCCTATAAGTCTCCTTATCTCATACTTATGAAGCAGAAGTTTCCTTGTCCTTTTGGGTTCATGGTTAAATTGGTTGCCTG
Source organism: Clostridia bacterium 41_269 (assembly GCA_001508005.1). Taxonomy (GTDB): domain Bacteria; phylum Bacillota; class DTU086; order DTU086; family DTU086; genus 41-269. The sequence goes on along the minus strand of LGEZ01000022.1, from coordinate 28,741 downwards.
CTTCATAGGGGGATATATGCATGTTGTGTACAAACACTTCCCCATTTTTAACTTCAGCATAGCTGTCTCTTAAATTTACTTTTCCCGCACGAATGGATTTAACCTCTGTACCCGTTAAAGCAATGCCAGTTTCATAGGTTTCTTCGATAAAATAATCGTGTCGGGCCTTTTTGTTCACCGCAACAATTTTTTTCTCTGCCAACTTAGAATACCCCCTAATCAGTGGCAGTATTAAACCATCCTATATGAAGAACTTATCAAGCTAATTAAATTTATTCATATACCAATTCGAAGTCAATCTGACGTTTATCAACGTCAACCCTAACAACCTGCACTTTAACTTCATCACCAATACGGAACATTCTTTTTGTATGCTGCCCCATAAGTATCATTTTATCTTCAAGATAAGTATAGTAATCATCAGTAAGGGTCGAAACATGCACCAAACCCTCAACGGTATTGGGAAGCTCCACAAAAAAGCCGAAGGCTAAAACACTGCTTATTACACCGGAAAAAACAGACCCCAAATGCTGCTTCATATACTCTGCTTTCTTCATATCCAAACAATCCCGTTCTGCTTCTTCTGCTACCTGCTCCATTATTGATGAATGTTCTGCCGCTGCAGGCATTCTTTGCTGCAGGTATTCATACCTCTTCCTGGATAATTTCCCCCGTAGGGTGTCTTTTATTACCCTGTGAATTGCCAAATCTGGATAGCGGCGTATTGGAGAGGTAAAATGGGTATAATATTTAGAAGCAAGGCCAAAATGACCAATACATACCTCATCATACCTTGCATGCTTCATGGATCTAAGTAAAACTGTATTAATAAGTTTTTCTTCTGGTTTGTCTTTTACCTTTTCCACTATTTCCTGAAAAGCTTTTGGATGAATGCTCCCTTCCTTACCTTCTATTCTATAACCAAAAATTTTAAGAAAGGAATTAAGCTCACTTATATCTTCACCATCAGGCTCTTCGTGAATTCTGTAAATAAAAGGCACTTCCAGCCAATACATATGCTCAGCAATTGTTTCATTGGCCAAAATCATAAATTCCTCAATTATATTTTCAGCTATGCTTCTTTCTACTTTTACTATATCAACTGCTCTTCCTTCCTTATCCAGCACAGCTTTGCCTTCAGGGAAATCAAAGTCCACCGCTCCCCTTTTTCTCCGTTTCTCCTTCAAAATTAGGCACAGCTCTTCCATAAGTTTGAACTCATGTAAAAATTCCTTATAGCGATCCATAAGATCCCTGTCTTGGTCAATAAGAATTTTTCTCACATTGTCGTAGGTCATTCTTTCATCAACATTTATTACAGATTCAAAAATATCATAATTGACCACTTTACCCTCTCTGTTAACTTCCATCATTACCGTCAGGGCTAATCTGTCCACCCCTGCATTCAAACTACATATACCGTTGGAAAGTTCAGGAGGAAGCATGGGAATAACCCTATCCGCCAGGTAAACGCTTGTGCCCCTATTGAAAGCCTCTTTATCCAAAGCGCTTCCTTCCTTTACATAATGAGCCACATCAGCAATGTGAACTCCCAGCAGAAAGTTGCCGTTGGGAAGAAGTTCGATGGATACTGCATCATCTAAATCCTTTGCATCTGCCCCGTCAATGGTTACAGTCTTTAAGTTTCTAAGATCCCTTCTTCCCTCAACATCCTGAGGGGTTACCTCTTGAGGAATGTTCTTTACCTCCATAAGAACTTCATCAGGAAATTCTGTGGGAAGCCTAAACTTTTTGACAATGGAAAGTATATCAACCCCTGGTTCCCCAAGGCGTCCGATAATCTCTACAACCCTTCCTTCAGGGCTGCGCCTCTTTTCCGGCCATCTTGTTATTTCAACCACAACTTTATCGTAATTTGAAGCACCTTTATCTTCTCCCAAAGGAACAAAAATATCATAATACAACCTTGGATCGTCAGGTACAACAAACCCGAAATTTCTGCTTTTCTCAAAAGTTCCCACAACCTGTTTATTTGCCCTTTCCAGAATACGAACCACTTCTCCCTCCAGCCGTCCCCTGGAAGAAAGGTTTGGTCTCACCATGACTTTGTCGTTGTGCATTGCACCTTTCATATTATCCAGACTTACGTGCACATCTTTTAAGTTGGGGTCATCGGGTATTACAAACCCAAAACCTTTGGGATGACCCTGAAGCCTTCCAATAATCAATCCCGTTTTTTCAGGAAGCCCATAACGATGCTTCCTTGTTAAAACAATTCTTCCTTCCTTTTCAAGCCGGTTGAGCATCTTAAAAAATGACTGCATTTCTTCCATATCTTCAATGCCAAGAGCATTGATGAGTTCCTCTGCTGTCATTGGTTTATAACTGCTTTCATCCATAAAAGCAATAAGTTCTCTTTCAGTAATCATCAGCATCCTCCCTTAGTAAGTGTTATGCTGCATTTTTACAATCCTAAATCATCGGCAATTTCCTGCATTGCCTTTAATCCAATTTCAATAAATTCTTCAAGTTCCAATCCCAATTCAGAACAGCACTGAATCTGTTCTCTGCTGGCTCCTCTGGCAAAAGATTTTTCTTTAAATCGATTTAGTATAAAATTCACATCAATGGCAGCAAGTTTTTTCTCCGGTTTTATAAGAGCTGCTGCCACAATAAGCCCCGTAAGAGGATCCACAGCATAAAGAGCTTTATCCAAAAGGCTTTCCCGTTCAATACCATGAACTTCATTGTGGGCTTTTACTGCATGCACCAGTTCTTCGGGAAAACCCATCTCTGCCAGCATTTCGCCCCCCACCAGCGAATGTCTATTGGGATCATCATGGGTCTCCTCATAATCTATATCGTGAAGAAGACCTGCCATGCCCCACAGCTCTTTATCTTCTCCAAAATGCTCAGCAAGTTTTCGCATAATAGCTTCCGCTGCAAGGCAGTGCTTTCTTAAATTTTTATTCTTTAGATTCTTTTTCAAAATATTCAATGCTTCATCCCTAGAAACCATTTTAAAACCTCCTAATTTTCTAGAATAAATACTGGGCGGAATGGCTATTCCTACACATCCCGCCCAGCTCATACCTTCCTAAATTAATCTAGTTAATTAATCTGCTTCTCAGCTATTTTATATGAAAAGTGGAGCAAATACAAGGGAAACTATGGTCATAAGCTTGATAAGAATATTAAGAGAAGGACCCGAAGTATCTTTGAAGGGGTCTCCTACAGTATCACCATTTACTGCTGCTGCATGGGCAGGAGATCCTTTACCGCCAAACTCACCTGTTTCTATATACTTTTTAGCGTTATCCCAAGCCCCTCCAGCATTGGCCATCATAACTGCCAAAAGGAATCCAGTAACCAAAGCACCTCCCAACATTCCTCCAAGAGCTTCCTTGCCAAGAGCTGGGATTAAGCCTACAGCCAGAGGAAATATAACCGCCATAAGGCCTGGCAAAATCATTTCCCTTAATGCAGCCCCAGTACTTATTGCAACACATCTTGCATAATCAGGTTTTGCTTTACCTTCCATAATACCCGGAATCTCCCTAAACTGTCTTCTTACTTCTTCAATCATGTCAAAAGCTGCACGTCCCACTGCCTGCATGGTTAGAGCTGAAAAAAGGAACGGAAGCATACCGCCGATAAAAAGACCGGCCACAACCTTAGGAGATGTTAAGTCAATGGATTTTATTCCCGCACTTTGTGTATATGCAGAAAACAGTGCCAGTGCAGTAAGGGCAGCAGAACCAATTGCAAAACCTTTTCCTATAGCAGCAGTTGTGTTGCCAACAGAATCCAGAGTATCAGTTATCTCCCTTACATGAGGTTCCTGCCCTGACATTTCAGCAATGCCTCCCGCATTATCAGCAATGGGGCCATAAGCATCAACAGCAACGGTCATCCCTGTGGTAGAAAGCATCCCCACAGCCGAAATAGCTATACCATAAAGGCCGGCAAATTTATAAGCCAACAGTATGGCAATCACTATCACAAAGATGGGTATAGCAGTACTCATCATACCTACAGATATACCGCTTATGATATTCGTGGCTGTACCCGTTTGTGAAGACTTGGCTATCTCCTTAACAGGCTTATAGTCACTGGATGTATAATATTCCGTTACCTTGCCTATAATAACCCCTGCAGCAAGACCTGATACTGTTGCAATAAATACCCCAAAGCCATTTTCCTCAAGAAGGTATATAGTTAAGAAATATGTTGCCACTACAGTTAGAACGCTGGCCACAACGGTAGCGGTATTTAGGACTTTCTGAGGATGGTCTCCACTTGTTTTTTGAACAAACAACGCACCCAATGCAGAAGCAATGAGGCCAAACCCAGCAATAAGCAAAGGAAGAACATCGCCATTAGTAATGTCCATAGTATAAGCTAAGGCGATGGCAGCAACAATAGATCCCACGTAAGATTCAAAAAGGTCTGCACCCATTCCGGCAACATCTCCCACATTGTCTCCTACATTATCAGCAATGGTTGCCGGATTTCGGGGATCATCCTCAGGAATCCCCGCTTCAACTTTACCCACCAAATCTGCTCCAACATCCGCTGCTTTGGTATATATGCCACCACCTACACGTCCAAAAAGAGCTATGGAACTGGCTCCCAAGGCAAATCCATTTACAATTACAGGATCCTTAAAAATTAAATTAACTATTCCCAATCCTAAAAGTCCAAGCCCTGCTACGGACATACCCATAACAGATCCGCCCGCAAAAGCAATATTTAAAGCCTTGCTGGCACTTTCCCTTGCAGCATTGGTAGTTCTTCCGTTTGCCTTTGTAGCTGCATTCATGCCTATAAAACCTGCAAGGGCAGAACAAAAAGCACCACAAACGAAAGCCACTGCAGTTTCAGGCTGCAGGCTTTCCTCCCCTTTTGTAAGGACCCCAGCAATTAAAATAACCGCAGCAAGAAATATTACAAAGTAAATTAAAGTGCTATACTCACGCTTAAGAAATGCCATAGCCCCTTCATGAATGCCATTGGTAAGTTCCTTAATTTTTTCTGAACCTAGATCCGCTTTGTTGATCTTGCTTGCAAAATAATAAGCAAACAACAATCCAATAATACCAAAAACTGGAGCTAATATCGGAGAAGTTAACATTCTTGCCCCTCCTCGTTACAATTAAAGTCTCCTTTGACAAAAATAACCTGCTGCCTTCCATTTCTATTTTATTAAACAACGGATAATAAAAGCGTAAGTAAAAGGAATGCCGCTGCTAAAACAACGGTTAATTTATGAAGCAATCTGTCTATTCCTTTTTTCTTTCCAAAAAATGTTTCTGCCCCTCCAGCTATAGTTCCTGATATCCCTGCACTTCTCCCTGATTGAAGAATTACTGAGGCTATTAGTCCCAATGATACAATAACTTGAAGAATTGTAAGAGCCGTTTTCAACTATTCCTACACCCCCCAAAGCCTTGATCAATAAGTACATTTTAACATACTCCCCTTAAAAATACAATAATTCCCGGCATAACGTCAGCCATGCCGGGAATTAAATTTATTCTATACGATTACGATTTTTCTTATTTAAAATTAAATACTTTTCTACCCTTATATACTGCCGTATAATCCAATTCTTCTTCTATTCTGAGAAGCTGATTATATTTGGCTACCCTATCTGTTCTTGAAGGAGCACCTGTTTTAATCTGCCCAGCATTTGAAGCAACAGCTATATCAGCAATGGTAGTATCTTCTGTTTCTCCCGAACGATGGGAAATAATTGTGGTGTACCCTGCCTTTTGTGCCATTTCAATACAATCAAAGGTTTCCGAAAGGGTGCCTATCTGGTTGACCTTTATCAAAATTGAATTGGCTGCTCCTTCCTCAATACCTTTCTGGAGTTTTTCTGTATTTGTTACAAACAGATCATCACCAACAAGCTGAACTTTACTGCCCAGCTCTTTTGTTAAAATTTTCCATCCTTCCCAGTCATTTTCTGCAAGGCCGTCCTCAATGGAGTAAATGGGATATTTTTTTAATAATTCGTCATAAAATTTTATCATTTCCTCTGAAGTTTTCGAAGTGCTCTGTCCTGCAAAAACATATTTTCCGTCCTTGTAAAGTTCCGAAGCTGCCACATCAAGGGCCAGCACAAAATCTTCTTCAGGTTTATAGCCGGCACGCTCAATGGCAAGCATTATTAGGTCCAATGCTTCTTCATTGGATTGGAGATTGGGAGCAAAACCTCCTTCATCTCCCACAGCAGTCGTATATCCTTTCTCCTTTAAAACTTTTTTGAGATTATGGAAAACTTCAACCCCCATTCTTAAGCTTTCACGGTAATTTTCTGCCCCCACAGGCATAATCATGAATTCCTGAATGTCAACGTTGTTATCAGCATGTTTACCGCCGTTTAAAATATTCATCATCGGTACAGGCAGAAGTTTTGCATTAAATCCACCAAGATACTGATAAAGAGGAAGCCCGTGATATAGAGCAGCCGCTCTGGCTACAGCCATGGATACGCCAAGAACAGCATTAGCTCCAAGCTTAGATTTGTTGGAAGTACCATCCAACTCAATCAATATCCTGTCAATGCCTATCTGATCAGCAGCTTCCAAACCTATAATTTCAGGAGCTATTATGGAATTAACGTTTTCCACTGCTTTTTCTACACCTTTACCCAGGTACCTGTTCTCTTCTCCATCCCTCAGTTCCACGGCTTCATAAGTACCCGTCGAAGCACCTGAGGGAACAGCAGCTCTGCCTATGACCTCCTCTTCAACAATTACCTCTACTTCCACCGTGGGATTTCCCCTGCTGTCGAGAATTTCCCTTGCATACACACCTGTAATAACTCCCATAATCAAACCTCCTCAATTTTTTTAATCTTTAATCAGTGAATTTCCTGTCATCTCTACTGGCTTTTCAAGTTTTAAAAGCTCAAGAATTGTTGGCGCTATATCCCTTAAAGAACCGCCTTTTTTAAGCTCCTTTTTCTTTAAATCTTCATCAAAGGATACCAGGATAAAGGGCACTTCACTGCACGTATGAGCTGTGTGGGGTTCATCTTTATCTTCATACATCTGCTCGGCATTGCCGTGATCAGCAGTTACGATCATTATTCCTCCAACTTTCTTCACTGCATCATAAATTTTCCCAAGACATGTATCCACTGCTTCCACAGCTTTAACTGCCGCTTCCATTATTCCAGTATGACCCACCATATCAGGGTTGGCAAAATTCACAATAATTACTCCATATTCTCCTCCCTTTACTGCTTGTACAACCTTATCTGCCACCTCATACGCGCTCATTTCCGGTTTTAAATCATAAGTAGGCACCTTGGGAGAAGGCACAAGAATGCGGTCTTCTCCTTCATTGGGTTTCTCAATTCCTCCATTAAAGAAAAAGGTCACGTGGGCATACTTTTCTGTTTCCGCTATCCTCAGCTGACGTATTCCATTCTCCGCCAAAACCTCTCCTAAAGTATTCACAAGCTTTTGCGGAGGAAAAGCAACTGGAGTTTTTATCTCTTTATCATATTGAGTCATGCATACGAAATAGGGGTTTAAGAAGCCTTTTGGCCTTTCAAAATGGGTAAAATTTCTATCCACAAAAGCCCTCGTAATCTGCCTTGCCCTATCTGCCCTGAAATTAAAAAATATAATGGAGTCCTCAGGCTCTATAGTTGCTGTGGGCATCCCCTTTTCATCCACTATAACAGTGGGCTGAACAAACTCGTCCATTTCACTTTTTTCATAGGACATTTCTATTGCTGAAGTTGCAGAAGGAGCCTTTAACCCGTCTCCAAGCACCATAGCTCTGTAAGCCCTTTCCGTTCTTTCCCATCTATTATCCCTGTCCATTGCATAATATCTGCCCATTATAGTAGCAATCTTCCCAAAACCAATCTCTTTAAGTTTATTCTCCAGCTGTTTAACATAAACCCCTGCACTATCGGGAGGAACATCTCTTCCATCCAAAAAAGCATGGATATATACTTTCTTCATTTTCTCCCTGTCTGCAAGATCAAGGAGAGCAAAAAGATGTTCAATATGGCTGTGAACCCCTCCATCGGAAAGAAGTCCCATAAGATGAAGGGCTTTCCCTTTTTCTTTGGCAGATCTTACTGCCTCTAAAAGAACGCTGTTTTCAAAAAAATCTCCATCCCTTATGGACTTACTGATGCGGGTAAATTCCTGATATACAATCCTTCCCGCACCAATATTGAGGTGCCCCACTTCAGAATTGCCCATCTGCCCCTCAGGCAGTCCCACTGCTTCTCCCGAAGCTTTTAAAATTGTAGAAGGGTAATTATTAAAAAGATAATCAAAAACAGGAGTATGTGCCTCAGCAACTGCGTTGCCGCAGCTGCTGTCCCTAACTCCCCAACCGTCCATTATAACCAGCACCAGCGTCTGACGCTTCAATCAGTGCACCTTCCTTCAAAAGGGCATTACTTTGGTATAAAGGAATTATACAAGATCAGGCGCCTTTTGGGCGCCCTTTTTAATAAAATTTTTAAACCAAACAAAGGTGGACTATTTCTCCAAAACTATCAGCTTTCAAACTGGCTCCCCCCACCAAGGCTCCATCAATATTGGGCTGAGCCATAAACTCCACTATGTTTTCAGGTTTAACACTTCCCCCATAAAGAATCCTTACCCTTTCAGCCGTCTTAGCAGAATACATATTAGCCAGAATAAGCCTTATGAAATTGGCCACATGATCTGCATCTTTTGGGGAAGCAGTTTTACCAGTTCCAATTGCCCAAACAGGTTCATAGGCAACTACTATTTCATTTCCTTCCAGATTATCTATACCCTTAAGGCTTTCCTGAAGCTGCTCCCTGCACACTCTGTCTGTTTCTCCAGCTTCCCGCTGAGCTAATGTTTCCCCTACACAGATAATGGGAATAATATTATGCTTCAAAGCAGATTTAACTTTCCTGCTGACATTCTCATTGGTTTCCCCAAAAAATTGGCGCCGCTCAGAATGCCCCAATATTACATATTTACATCCAAGGTCTTTCAGCATTAAAGGAGATATCTCCCCAGTATATGCACCTTGCTCTTCCCAAAACATATTTTGAGCTCCCACATGAATGCTGCTTTCCTTACACAGTTTTGAAACTGTTTCCAATGAAGTAAATGGTGGGCAGACAGCTACTTCTACTCCTTCGATATTGGAAAACCTGCTTTTTAATTTTTCAACTAAAGAAGCTGCTTCTTTTGTTGTTAAATTCATCTTCCAGTTGCCCACAATTAGTGGAATCCTCATATAAGACACTCCCCCACGCAATATCAGCGCTTCTTAAAAATTATATTGCTTAACTTAATTTTTTAATTCCACTTTATCGGGGTCTTTTTCCATAATGACAGTTATCCCGGGAAGCTCTTCTCCACCCAAATATTTCAGTGAAGCTCCACCTCCTGTGGAAATATGAGTAATGCGGTCTGCAACTCCCATTTTTTCAGCTGCGGCTGCAGAATCTCCACCTCCCACAAGGCTGTAGGGAACACTGGCAACAGCTTCTGCCACAGCTTTCGTTCCCCCTGCAAAAGCATCATATTCAAATACTCCCATGGGGCCTACCCAAACTGCAGAATTAGAACTCCTTATAATTTCAGAATATTTTTTCGCTGTTTTGGGACCAATATCCAGAACCATCATATTTTTGGGTATGGAATCAACTGGGACCACCTTCGTTTCTGCATTTGGATCTATCTCTTTCGCAATCACAACATCTTCAGGAAGAAAGAGCTTCACACCGTTCATTTTAGAACTATCAATAATTTCTTGAGCTGAAAGAATTTTTTCATCTTCCACAAGGGATTTCCCCACTTCGTACCCCATGGCTTTCAAAAATGTATTGGCAACACCCCCACCTATAACAAGGTAATCCACATGATTCATAAAGTTCAGAAGGACAGACATTTTATCAGCAATTTTAGCTCCCCCCACCACTGCAGTCAGGGGACGCTCCGGCTCTTTAAGAATCTTATCCATTATGGAAATTTCCTTTTCCATTAAAAATCCCGCAGCTGTGGGAAGATATTCAGCAACTCCATAGGTAGAAGCGTGGGCCCTATGGGCTGCCCCAAATGCGTCATTTACAAATATATCTCCAAGGGATGCAAGCTCCCTGGCAAATTCTGGGTCACTGGAAGTCTCCCCAGGATAAAAACGCGTATTTTCAAGGAGCAGAACATCCCCTTCAGCCATTTCTCCCACTGCTTTCTCAGCTTCAGGCCCAACGCAGAAGTCTATCTTCTTAACTTTTCTTCCCAGAAGTTCTTCCAATCTCCGGGCTACAGGATCCATTTTATATGCAGGGTCGGGCTTTCCTTTGGGGCGTCCCAGATGGGACATCAATATCACCTTTGCTCCGCTGTCAATCAAATACTGTATGGTGGGCAGTGCTGCCTGAATGCGGGTATCATCTAAAACAGTCCCGTCCTTTAAGGGAACATTAAAATCAACCCTTACCAGAACTCTTTTAGAACGAACATCCAGATCCCTGATGGTTTTTTTTGGCATTTCCCCCGCCTCCTGTACATACATCGTTAAGTTTTATATTTTATAATCCCTTTGCTGCAATATAGCTGGCAAGTTCAGCTACACGAACAGAATATGCCCATTCGTTGTCATACCAGGCAACAACTTTAGCCATGGTGTCATCAATGGTCATTGTGGACAGACCATCTACAATGGAAGAATAAGAACTGCCGTTGAAATCTTTGGATACCAAAGGTTCTTCGGTATAAGCCAGAATGCCCTTAAGCTCCCCTTCTGAAGCTGCCTTTAGAGCTCCGTTAATATCTTCCACAGAAGCTTTTTTCTTCAAATCCACAACTAAATCTACCACAGAAACATTGGATACCGGAACCCTCATGGCGAATCCGTTCAGCTTACCTTTAAGCTGGGGCAGCACCAATGCCACAGCCTTTGCAGCACCAGTGGTGGTAGGAATAATGGATTCTGCTGCAGCCCTTGCTCTGCGAAGATCTTTATGAGCCTGATCCAAAATACGCTGATCGTTTGTATAAGCATGAACTGTGGTCATAAGACCCCTTTCAATTCCGAATTCTTCATCCAACACCTTGGCCACTGGAGCAAGACAGTTTGTAGTACATGAAGCATTAGAAATAATGTGATGTTTTGATGGATCATATTTCTCCTCATTTACTCCCAAAACAATAGTAATATCTTCATTTTTTGCCGGAGCTGTGATTATAACTTTCTTAGCTCCGCCTTTTATGTGAGCTTCTGCTTTGCTTCTCTCCCTAAATATACCCGTAGCTTCCACCACAATATCTACATCCAAATCACCCCACGGCAATTGGGCCGGATCCTTCTCACTGAAAACCTTTACTTCCTTACCGTTAACAATAATAGCATCATCGGTGCTCCTTACTTCTCCCTTAAACATACCGTGAATGGAATCATATTTGAGCAAATGGGCATTGGTAGCAGCATCAGTAAGATCATTAATCGCCACAACTTCAAGTTCCGGAATATCCTGAGCTGCACGGAAAACAAGCCTCCCTATCCTGCCGAAACCATTAATACCAATCTTCACAGACATACTATTTCCTCCTTATTAATAAATATTTTTTTGGTTAAAATCTCTACCAATAAAACTATTTTAAATAAATAAAACCATAAATCCTTCCTTTACTGCTTTTTATAGTATATCTATTACAAATTATTAATATTAATTTGAAAATTTTAGGCTTAAAACTTTTAAAATCCACCTTCTCGAATATTCCACAAAAGGATAAAGAATCCTTTTTGCCTCATATCAAATATATTCCAAAAAAAGGATTGACTATTTTACCAAAAAAATTATAATAATATTAGTACCAGATACTAATATTAGGTTTTATAATAAGGTGATAAACAATGATAACAGCCAACTATGAATATATTCCAGGCATTCAAAAAGCAAGCTTCAAACTTCCCTTCAAAATTAACCTTGAGAAGCTGGAACGCTTTTTTAAGAAAAAAAATATGGAAACAAAAATAAAAAATGAAATATTGACAGCTCAGACCACTGACACTTATATTTACGTATCCAGAAATGGATATGTTCAAATTCATTCTTTTAAAAAAAATACGCCCCCTTTATCTGTGTAAAAAAATAGCCGGCTTCAAAGCCGGCCCAGACTATCAACAACCCCTCTTGTGACCTCCTCCCACCTCTAAAGGAGGTGGGCTTCCTCTTTCATCGAAGCAGCTTACACAGGTGCCAAGACACCTGCGCAGCGGCCCTTTTCTCCGGAGGCTTGACTTCGGGCCGGTCCAACCCTAGGGCTTGCGCCGAAGATATTATACCACAGGGCCGTCTTTCATCCCACCCTTAAAAGAGTGGGCTTTCCCGGCGGGGGATCGTAAATCTTAGCATGTCTCTGCTGTACGTTACCTTCTTTTTTTGAACATAAACCTCCCTACCGAAAGCCTGTACCTCCAAACATAAAGAAAAATCAGCACCGAAAGTCCTAAAGCTGTAAACATAGCAAATACTTTCTGATTAGGATGGTAGAGATAAGGATGTATTCCCCACCAATAGTCCAGGTAATCGTTAACCCCAAACCACAATGCCAAAATAAAAAGGTAAAGCCCAGAAACCTCAAGGTGCCTTATAAAAATAAATCCCTCCAAAGCCATTCCCAAATGAGAAATCAGCAGTGCTGCAGTAATAAAGGTAGGACTTCCTGAAGCAAGCCAATAGTGCAGAATAACTGCGACAGCCCAAATTCCATATTTAATAACTCCTGTATAAGCAGCAAGCTGGATAAGGTTGTTGGGCACTCCCATAAGAATTCCCAAAACAGCTAAAGCAAATAAAGTGGTAGAAAATGGGCTGTCAAAGGTAAAAAGCCACAGTTCTTTTGGAGTTTCCATCAGCTGCCCTTTATACCAGTAATAGCCGTATATGGACCCCAGTATGTTTACAATAATTAAAAAAATCAAAAACCAGCGGCGAAAAGGATTTCTAAAAAGATCACCAATCACCGGCATCCTCTTCCTTTAAATTTTTTATTACCCTGGCCGGAACGCCCCCCACAAAAGTGTATGGGGGAATATCTTTATTAACTAGAGAACAGGCAGAAACCACTGCACCCTTTCCTATGGTAACCCCAGGCAGAATTGTTGTATTTGCCCCCACCATAACGTCATCCTCAATAATAACATTCCCAATTCTGTACTCATTTCTAAGGAACTCATGGCATAATATTGTTGAATTGTAGCCTATTACAACATTACTTCCTATTTTTATTTTTTCGGGGTAAAAAATATCAAACATGACCATAAGTCCCACAGAAGTGTAAGGTCCCACTTCTGTTTTGAGAAAGGTTCTGTAAAGAAAATTTTTTAGCCGTAAGGAAGGGCTGTATCGGCAGATCTGTATAATAATGAAATTTTTTACAACTTTTAGGGGATTTATAATTTTGGGCCAATACCACAGCGAATTATGCCCTTTTACAGGATAACATTCCAAACGGCGCACTATCAGCACCCTCCCCTAAAGTTGCTGTTTCTTCTTAATTTTTCTGCTATACAGCTTAATCTCCTCATTCTATGATTAACGCCGGATTTTCCCACCGGGGGATTAAGCATTTCCCCAAGCTCCTTAAGACTTGATTCTGGATTGACAAGCCTGAGCTTTGCAACTTCATAAAGCTTTTCAGGCAGGTTTTCAATCCCTACAACCCTATCAATTAACTCAATATCTTCTATCTGTTTTAAAGATGCGTTGATAACTTTACCCATGTTGGCAGTCTCACAATTAACCAATCTGTTTACTCGGTTTCTCATTCCTTTGTAAATCCTTATATTTTCCATGGACAAAAGAGATGAATGGGCTCCAACTATGTTTAAAAAATTTGCTATCTGCTCAGCTTCCTTTAAATAAACAACATAGGAATTTTTTCTTTTGCTTATGCCGGGCTTTAAACCGCAGCTTTTCATCAAATCTGCTGTTTTCTGAGCATAAATTTTTCTGGTACAGGATATCTCAAGATGATATGCCCTTTGAGGATCTATAATGGACCCCCCTGCTAAAAAGGCACCTCTTAAATAAGCTTTGGTACAGCATGGTTTTAATTCCTCAGATGCTGAAAAACTTTCAAGAGCTTCCTTTTCCACAATAACTGAATAAACATTTCTTTTTTTGAAAGTGTTTTTTTGGGACACAAAGATTTCAGGGTTTATACCGCAGGTATTTTTAATGAGTTTAAAAACCTTTCTTGCCACCGATGCAGCTTCAGTGGTAAATTCCATCATCAATTTACCATTGGATCTTAAGATTTCATTTCCATCAATTTCTTTAAAAGCTGTAAGCTCAGCTATTTGACAGCACTTATTGGAAGGCACTTTTCGTGCCAGTTCTCCTTTAGCTTTAGAGGAAAAAGACAATCTCCTCACCACTTTTCAATCAGAAAATCACCGCATTAATAAAAATTTTAGCACAATATGCCCTAAAAAAGCAAAAAAGGCTGCTTTTTAAAGCAGCCCCTTTTTAATTTAATACTTTACCAGTGGGATTGGGGAACAAATACTATTAATGCTGGTGTATCGGAACCTCCTGGAGGAGTGTAAAGAAAAGCTTTCTCCTCTTCTTTTTGCACAACCCCCATCACTGCTCCCATAAAATAATTGTTTATAAACCCCGTTGCAGGCAGAAGATACGCTTTTCCTTGGGTATCTGCTGCAGCACCTCTAAACACAGTTCCTCGGGGATTGAATATAACTCCTGTCCTGCTGGGAGAATGAACGCTTATTTTATAAAGTACCCCATAATTTCCTTTGTTTACTACTTCCTCACCGGTTAAAGCATCTCTACCTTTTATAAAGCCCTCAGAGCTGCTTTCCCTTCCCACTGAAATCTTTTCAGGTTCCCTCCCTTTTAAATTAGCTTTAATCAGTATATCTCCATTTTCAAAGGTGCCTCTGGTATGAATTCCGTCAGGAAGCAGCACTTTATGGGCGCTAAAATAATCCTGCCCCAATTCTATCATTGCCAAAGTAATTTCCACTTCATTACTGCACTCTAATTCAATCATACCGGCAATAATTTCACCACTGCCGATGGGCTTTCCATATTGCCCCGTGTTTATAGGTGCAACACCGCCTCTATTGAGAATTACACTGCTTCCCCCTTGGGAGCTCAAATACAGATAAGCTACCCTCTGCCCCAGAAACATTTCATCGGTAGTAGGTCCAGCCAGAGCCATATTGTTTATCTTTATTATCTCAGTATTTCCTCCTAAATTTTTAACCCATACGGCAAAGGTACATTTTTTACCCGTACCGTTTTTATGATGATAATAAATTCTAACTCTGCCCTTAACCCTATCCTGATACAGTATTCCCGGCTCCCTTACCGTTTCCGGACTGTTGCTAAAAATAAGAACAGGACCACCATATTCCACTTCAACATCTGCATCAGGCAGAGAATTGTAATTAATATTGTCGGGATTTAGAAATACCTCTCCGGGAACTGGATCAGAAAATTTGAACTGGTACTCAGAACTGCCTCCTCTTTCTGTACTCTCTATTGTAACCACAGCTTCGCTGCTCCAGTTGTTAAAGGAGTCCCTAACCTTTAAAGCCACCTCATATGTGCGGTTTCCAAAAAGTGCCCTGGGTTTCCCCACAACCTCTATGGTCTTCCCGGTATAATCCTTCCATCTATAAACCCAACGCTCTTCCACTATACTGTCCCACGGCTCATCCGACACTTTATATGAGAATTTTAGGGGAGTTCCCTGAGATATCTTGTCAGCTCCAGCACTGAATTCCGTTATTACTGGAGGCTGATTGGGTTTAACTTCCAGATATTTTTCATACCACTGGCTCCAGTTTTCACTGCTGTCCTTTACCCTCAAGCGCACCAAATATTTACCGGGAGTGCGTACGGGGAAGTACTCATCAAGGGAAGCTACGCTTTTTCTTTCTCCCTTTTCGTTTACCACTTCCCACTTTCGAGCCACAATGGCATCTCCATCAGGGTCCCAGCTTAAATCGTTAACCTTAACAGCCTGTCCCGCTCTTACTTCTGCATCTACAAACTCAAAATACGCATAAGGTGCTTTGTTAACTTTTTCTTCTTTGGGCTGGGTTATGGTAATTTTCTTTGAAATGGGTTCATAGCTAACTTTCAGTCCTGTGCTTTCCGAAAGAAATCTTAAGGGAACCAATACCCTTGCGTTTTTTATCAATGGAGGCTGAAGAAGGGGATAAGATTTTCCGTTTACAATGGCAGCAGATTTACCAATCCATAATTCAATCAAAAGATCGCCTTTTTTTACCGTAACCTTTTTATCAAGATGGTTCCAGTCAACCCCTGCTGCCAAAATATCCTGACATACAAAGCGCATGGGCAGGAGGGTAGTGCCATTAACCACTTCCGGCGGAGCATCAATATTAACCTGCCTGCCATCGATTAAAACGGTACTGCTGCCAATGGTAAGCTCCACCTTCTGGGGCCCTGACAGCAAATCCTCAGCGTAAACAGCAGGGGAAAATAAAAACACCAGAGCTAAAACAACCTGTGTTAACAGCAAAACCCTCCTAAATTTCTTCAACAAAACCCCTCCCTTTTAAGACAGGTATTTTTTAACACTGACCCTTATTATATCAAAACCCAGACCCATAAATACAGTAAATCTAAAATGATAAAAAATTTCATAAAAAAATCCCTTTATCAATAACTACCATTTCGTTAGTTGCAACCTTTCAAAAAAAATGAAATAATACACATAGTATAATCTATCAAGGGGTTGATAGAATGCCAAGGCGGCCTAAAAACCGTTGGGTCCAATGCCTGCCCAGGGTAAACAATTTCAAACCTGCAGGCATACCCCTTTCAGAACTGGAAGAAATAACACTTTCTGTAGAAGAACTGGAAGCAATACGCCTTAAGGATTTAGAAGGACTTGAACAAACAGAGTGCGCCTTAAGAATGGGCATATCTAGACCCACATTCCACCGCATCTTGGTAAGTGCAAGGCAAAAAATAGCAGAATCCCTTGTAATGGGAAAAGCCCTTCGAATTGAAGGAGGGGATTTTAAAATATATTCCCGCAAGTTTTTATGCCAGGAATGCAGACATGAATGGCAGGCACCTTCGGAGAATGAACAGTATGATTATGGTAATGATGCCAGATGCCCCGTATGTGGAAAAGAAGATGTTCTGCCCATTGATCAAATCGACCAAAGGGAACAAGGGCTCGGTGGCCCACCCTGGAACCATATGGGAAGGGGTCGCAAAAAAGGATGGTGCGGTCCTCCAAATAAATAATAGAAGAGCAGAGCTCTGCATTTTAAGAGCAGGCCCTGCTCTTTTTTAGCGCAGCTCTCACGAGCTTTTTTTATTTTTCATTTCTTCCACAACTTCTATAAATACATCCACCAATTGAGGATCAAACTGTTTGCCTGCAAGTCTCTTTAATTCAGCCAAAGCCTCTTCATGGGTCTTCCCATTTCGGTATGGGCGGTCATTGGTCATAGCATCATAGGCATCAGCTATGGCCAGAATCCTGCATTCCAAAGGAATATCTTCCCCTTTTAGTCTTAGAGGATAGCCTTCGCCGTTCCACCATTCATGATGCTTCAAAATAAAATCGGCTATGGGTGCTAAATCAGGCGAGGAAAGGGCTATCCTGTAACCTATCTCCGAATGACGCTTCATTTCCTCACATTCCTCAGGAGTGAGCTTACCTTTCTTAAATAGTATGCGGTCGGGTATCCCCACTTTGCCTATATCATGGAACTGCGCAAAAAGCATTAAGTCCGCTGTCTGGGCTTCTGATAGGTTAAGTTTTCTTGCCATTGCTGCAACAAGCTCCAGAATTCTCTCGCCATGACCTTCGGAATAGAAATCTCTGGTTTCCATAATTTTTAAAAGGGCATTAACAGCAGCACTTCTTGTGCTTCGGCTTCTGAAAAGCTTTTTCTTGTACATATTGTTGTCGGCTTTCTTAAAGAGCTCATCCACATTAATGCTTTCTCCATGTGCCACGCTGTAGCCCAGAGTCATGCTTAATGGAAGGCCTGAATGCTTTTTATTATATTCCTCAATAAGGCTTTCAACCCTACTGCTGATTTTTTTCAGATCCTCTTCTTCAACGTTGGGAAGGAGTACTGCAAACTCATCACCTCCAACCCTTGCTACCACATCACCCTTCCTAAATGCAGCCTTTAAAATATCAGCAGCAGCTTTCAAAAGTTCATCTCCCACAGTGTGCCCCATGCTATCATTAATAATCTTCAGCCCGTCAACATCTATAACCACTATCCCAAGGCTATTTAATTTTTTATCCTGCAAGCGGTTCATTTCCTTTTCAAAAAAAGCCCTGTTGTACAATCCCGTAAGGCTGTCATGGGTGCTTTGATATTCCAGCTCCTGTTCCAATTCCTTGCGTTTGGTGATATCCCTTACAATTCCCTCAACAGCGACAAGCCTGCCCTCTTCATCATAAATAAGGGTATTGTGCTTTTCCACCCAAATGGTGCGGCCATCTTTCCGCTTCCAGCGAAGCTCCATTATTTTTTCAAAGTTCTTCCCATCATAAATATCTCTGTCTTCCGGATGCACAAGTTTTAAATCAATGTCGGGATCTTTATAAAATTCTTCCGGAGAATATCCTGTAATTTTTTCAGCAGAGGGGCTAACGTACTCATATTTTCTACAGGGGTCCAAAATCAGTCTAAAGATAAGATCCTGTGCATTCTCCGCAAGTAGTCTGAATTTTTTTTCACTTTCCCTTAAAGCTTCTTCCATTTTTTTGCGGTAAGTAATATCTTCCCCAATAAATAGAATCCCCACTACTCTGCCCACATCATCAAAAATGGGGGCATATGAGGCCATAATCCACAAAAGGGAGCCGTCCTTTCTTTTTCTTAAAACCTCAATCCCTTTTAAAGTTTCACCCGCAGCCACTTTTTTCAAAATTTTCAAAAATTCATCCCCTTTATCTTCAGGCACAGTGGGATTAAACTTACCTAAAATTTCTTCCTTTTTCCAACCGTATGTTTTTTCCGCTGCTCCATTCCACATTTCCACATATCCTTCGACAGAAAACACTCCAATGGGGATGGGAGACACCTCAAACATGATATTAAGTCTTTCTTTTGACCTTTCGATCTCCCTTTGGGCCTTTCTTTTTTCCGTAATGTCCCTGAAAATCAAAACCCCCCCCCAACCATTTCCCCATTCTCATTGCGAATGGGGGAACAGCTGTCGTCAATATTTAATTCTGTTCCATCACGCCTTATAAGGATTGTATGGCTGGCAAGACCCAAAACGGCTCCCGTCGCTAAAACCCTTTTTGCCGGATTGTCTACTTTCCTGCGGGTCTTTTCATTGATAATGTTAAAAACTTCCTCCACATCCCTGCCATAAGCTTCCCTTCTATTCCATCCCGTAATTCTCTCGGCAGCTTCATTCATGAGCTGCACCCTTCCTGTAGTATCCACAACAATAATTCCATCTCCTATACTTTGAAGGGTAAACTTGAACATCTCCTTTTCTTCAAAAAGCTCCCTCTGGAGTTCCTTCAAATTACTTATGTCAAATATCACACCCTCCACATACCGGGGATCACTATCTATGCTCCTGCTGAGCTCCCTAACCCACCTAATTCCGCCCCTTTTATCAAGAATGCGGTATTCAAAGTCAGCAGTGCTGCCAGGTTTATTCTTTAATCCTTCATAGTATTCCTTAACAATGGGAAGATCTTCGGGATGAATAATTTCCATCCACCTCTTTTGAGAAAGGAATTCTTCCTTTTTATATCCGGTAATCTGCTCTATCTGTCCGTACAGAAAAACGGGCTTAAAATCCACATCCCTTTTATAAGCGATACCCTGGAAATTCTCCACAAAAAGTCGGTAGCGCTCTTCACTGGCTTTTAACTCCATCATCATCTGCAGCCTGTTAAGGGCTATGGAAATAATCTCGGAAATTACCTTAAGAAGTTCAATTTCCTTTGGATTCCATGTTCTTCCCTTTTCTTGTGAACCAAAACCCAAAAACCCTAAAAGGCTGCCTCGATAATGTATGGGAAAAATTAATAGAGAGCGAATTCCCTGGGCCTCTATAAAGCTTTTTCCTCTGGAGGCCTCAGAAGGAAAATGAAAAACATCATCTATGTCAAGAAACTCAGCATCATTCAGTTTACTAATAAGCCATTGATATTCTTTAAAGGAGCAGTTAATATCCTTTACTACCACTGATTTTCTCTCTTCTCTGCGCCACTCATATATGGATTCCAAAACCTCATTTTCCCATGAAAATTTAAAAAGATAACATCTTTCCACCTCAGCAAACTCGCATAAATGCTAAAGAGCGTACAATACCTTTTCATCAAAATTGATGGGGCTGAAATTGACAAATTCCTTAGAGATATGGGATACCAGCTTCTGAAATGCCAGCTGATAACTTAGCTCCTTCTGTTCCATCATTCTCCTTGAGATATCCCTTAAAACACAAAAAATGTAAGGGCTAGAATCTGATGGTACATAACTTAACTTACCTCGGGCACGAATCCAAATTATCTTTTTTCCGGGTGAAATAACCCTGAATTCTATATCGAACTTTTTATCGTTTAAAAGATTTTCAAAAGTTTTCAAAACAAATTCCCTATCTTCAGGATGAATAATTTTCACAAAAAGCTGAGCATCATCTAAAAAATCTTCGGGAGTATAACCCAGCACCTCTTCAGCTGCTCTGTTTATGTACTTAACCCTAAAATCTTCCGCCGATATGGAGCAAACAACATCATCAAGAAAATCAATAAAATTCAATAACCCTTTTTCCATTTAAGCTGACACCTTCTTGCTAATTTTTATTAAGATAATTTTTTAGGTAAAAACAAATTTTCCCAAAAAATTCATGCTCTGATGTAATAAAGTATCAGAAATCAAATAAAAAATAAATAAAAAATAAATAAAAATATCTAAATTTTTTCCTTATTAAAAAGTCCTTTGGTAACGTTCCCCGTCTAAACTTTTTAAGCATAAAAAGTCTTACATGACACACTCCATTGCAGTACTCCCACAGCAGCTGATATAATATATTAGGCTGTTTTTTTGTGAGGAGATCTTTAATGGGACTCCTATCAAACCTCGAAAGAGGACTGGAAAACTACATAGAAGGTATCTTTAAAAACAGAGCAAAAGCGTCAAAGAAAAAGAGATCCCCAAAAAAAGAATCTGATTTTCAAATCCCTAAACTGGTAGTAATTGCTGGGCCCCATAGAGGGGAAACTTTTTTTCTTAAAGAAGGAGAAACATTTATTGGCAGAATAGAGGGCGCCCCCCAAGAACACTATATAATTCTTAAAGATAACAGCGTATCCCGCCGCCACGCAAAGGTACAGTTTTCCGGTGGGAAGGTTTCCATACATGATCTTGGAAGCACCAACGGAGTTTATATAAATGGGCACAGAATAAAAAGTAAAATTCTTGAGCCCAAAGACATCATCAGTCTCGGTAGAACGGTGCTTATTTTTGAGGTGGAATGAAAAATGGAGCTGGCTTTAACCCTAACTGTATTGAGGTATACATTTTTGGTTCTTCTCTACATATTTGTTTTTACAGTGGTGCGCCACATGTTTAAAGGCACAAAGGAAAAGCCCAAAACCTATATGCCCCAACGTCAAACAGCATACATGGGCTCCGAAAACTTTTCAGTAAAAACCGGCACGTCCTCTGCACCACGACTTATAAGCTTAAAGCCCCTTCCGGGAAATAGAAATGTATTCTACCTAAATGGAAGAACAACCATAGGCAGTGGAAGAAACAACAACATTGTAATAAAAAGCCCATATGTTTCCCGGGAACATGCTGTTATTTTTAAAAGGGGTGATCAGTACTGGCTTCAGGATCTGGACAGCAAGAATGGCACCTATTTAAATGGTTTCCCAGTCAAAAATCCTACAGTTTTGGCTCATGGAGACCATTTAAGCTTTGGTGGTGCCGATTTTAAATTTTTAAAGTGGTAATCGGATGGATCACCTTTTTATTTTGGAGGATTCATTATGGACTATTACAAAATAGCAAATATGATGCGCAGGCTGGAAAGAAAACTGATTTTTAGAGCAGCGATATACTTATTTGTAGGAACAGGAATCCTTTTTCTTGAAAACCCAACTTCAGGCAGGGATCTCTTTGCAGCAGCAGTGATAATTACCTGTATTTATTTTGCCCTAAATTTGTTGTGGAATTATTTCCATTACACCGGGGACCCCTATATGCTTCCCCTTACCTTTGTTTTGTGTTCCACCAGCCTAATTATGCTCTACCGTCTAAACCCCATCTACGCTGTGCGTCAGTTCACCTGGTTTATAATAGGTATTACTACCCTTGCTGTTTCTGCTGTATTTAATTACAGGAAGCTTTCCAGCTACAAATACCTTTATGCGGCAGCAGGAGCTGTCCTTCTGCTTCTTCCCATCTTTTTCGGATCGGAACGGGGAGGAGCAAAAAGCTGGCTTCAGTTGGGTTCCATTACCATTCAAACTTCTGAATTTGTAAAAATCCTGCTGGTACTTTTTCTTGCCTCCTATCTGTCTCAAAAAAGCACAGAACTTGTAAAGGAAAAGAAAAGCATTAAGGGTATAAATTTACCTTCTATTGAAGAATGGGGACCCCTTTTAATGATGCTGGGTATTTCCCTTATTTTCCTTGTTTTTCAAAAGGACCTGGGAGCTACCCTAATTTTTTACGGAACCTTTCTCGCTATGATTTACATTTCCACAGAAAAAATTTCTTACGTTTTTTTTGGAAGTCTGCTTTTTTTAATGGGTGGATCCATGACATATCTTATCTTTGACCATGTTAAAATGAGAGTAGAAACCTGGCTAAACCCCCTTCAGTATGCAGAAACCGCCGGGTATCAGGTAATTCAATCAATCATAGCTTTCGGTTACGGTGGACTAACCGGAGCCGGCCTAGGGGAAGGGTTTCCTCATTTTATACCTGCTGTCCATACAGACTTCATTTTTGCAGCCGCTGCTGAAGAATTGGGCCTTGCAGGAGCCCTTGCTTTACTCATAGTCTACATGCTTTTAATTTACCGCGGCTTTATCACAGCCGCAAAAGCTCGGGATAATTTCTCCAAACTTTTAGCAGCAGGTTTTACATCCCTAATGGCTCTTCAAACCTTTATAATCATTGGGGGAACCACAAAACTTCTACCTCTCACGGGAGTAACTCTCCCCTTTTTAAGCTATGGAGGAAGCTCTCTGGTTTCAAACTGCATAATCGTAGGACTCCTAATGAACATTTCTTCAGCTCGAACATAACGCAGGGTTCTGAAAGGTGATGCCCAATGGATAAAAACATCCGCAGAATTTGCCGGTTTTTTTTAATATTATTCACCATATTAGCTTTATACTTGGGATACATAAACCTCTACCTAGGACCCAGTATGGCAACCAGCCCATACAACAGACGCCTTGCTGCTATAGAAGAAAAAATTCCCAGGGGAACCATATATGATAGGAATGGAAAAGTGCTTGCCGAAACTAGAAATGGAAAACGCATATATCCTTTAGGAAGAGACGCGGTACATGTAATAGGGTTTATATCCAGGCGCTACGGCCGTACGGGATTGGAAAGAGTGTACGACCAGCACCTGCTTGGAATAAGTAAGGAAAATGAGCTGCAGTCAATTATTAATAAACTTTTGGGTCGGGTTCAGAAGGGAAATGACATCGTGGTCACGCTGGATGCAGCTCTTCAGGAAAAGGCATCGGATCTGCTGGGTAATAGAAAAGGCGCTGTGGTAGCCCTTGATCCTAGAACAGGAGATATTCTCGTGTTAGCCAGCAGCCCCAGCTTTGACCCGGAAAACTTAGAAGAAAAAGCAACCGGCACTTCCACTAGATATGATCTTCTGCTCAAAGACAATGATTCGCCCTTAATAAATCGAGCAACCCAAGGAGCTTATCCCCCGGGTTCCACTTTTAAACTGGTAACCGGTGGGGGAATGCTTACCTCAGACCCAACATCCGCATACAGAAGCGTCAATTGCCGGGGAGAGATTACCGTAGAAGGGTTTACCCTCCCAGATATTGCATCACACGGAATAACAGATTTTGATAAGGCCATAGCCCTTTCCTGCAACACCTTTTTTGCTACGGGCGGGCTGGAGCTGGGTGCAGAAAAATTATATGAAGCAGCAGAAGCTTTTGGAATTACCAAAAACCCATGGGAAGGAAAGGTACAGGAAGTACCCTGCCGACCTGGTACCCTTACGCCGCCGAATAAAATGAGCAAAGCACAGATAGCGTCCACTGCAATAGGGCAGGGAGAACTTCTGGTAAGTCCCTTACATATGGCATTAGTAGCAGCAGCTGTAGCCAACGATGGAATAATAATGAGACCCCATCTTCTGGATAGAGTGCAGACTCAGGATGATGGAGAGATAATCATCAAATACACTCCCGAAGAATGGCTTGAGCCCATAGG
Organism: Clostridia bacterium 41_269; assembly: GCA_001508005.1. Taxonomy (GTDB): domain Bacteria; phylum Bacillota; class DTU086; order DTU086; family DTU086; genus 41-269. The sequence goes on along the minus strand of LGEZ01000022.1, from coordinate 4,318 downwards.
GCAGACTGCAGCAAGAATTTTAAAAAGGGCTATGGTAAAAGCTGTGGAAGAAGGTACCGCTGCAAGGGCAGCTATACCGGGAATTACAGTAGCTGGAAAAACGGGATCAGCCCAGAATCCCAGTGGGGCTCCCCACGCCTGGTTTGTGGGTTTTGCCCCTGCTGAAGAACCAAGGATAGCAGTGGCAGTAATCATCGAAAACGGCGGTGCTGGAGGCAGTGCAGCAGCTCCAATAGCAAGGGAAATAATGAAAATGGCACTAAAAATTGAACAGTAGGTTAATATAAATATTATGAGGTGAATATTTATGCTGAAAGGGCAACTGGGAAACAGATATGAGATAATTGAACAGATCGGAAGCGGGGGCATGGCTGTTGTTTACAAAGCCAAAGATATTTTTTTAAATCGTCTCGTAACAATTAAAGCCCTTCGACCGGAATATTCTGCAGACGAAAACTTTCTTAAGCTTTTCCGTCGTGAAGCCCAGGCTGTTGCCAGCCTTTCCCATCCCAATATAGTAGCCATCTACGATGTGGGACAGGAAAATGATATACCTTATCTGGTAATGCAGTACATCGATGGGGAGGATCTGAAATCAAAAATTCAGCGGGAAGGCAGACTGGACCCCAAAACAGCAGTGGAAATTGCACTTCAGGTTCTTGATGCCCTGGAGCATGCCCACCGTCACGGGATCATTCATAGGGACATTAAGACCCACAATATTCTAATTTCTAAGGACATGGAGGTTAAACTGACCGATTTTGGAATTGCAAAGGAAACCACACAAGCTACCATCACTCAAACCGCTGCAATAACTGGTTCCATGCATTATATCTCTCCAGAACAGGCTCGGGGAGAACCTGCCGATGCAAGATCTGATATTTATTCCATGGGCGTAGTTCTATATGAAATGCTGACTGGAACCGTACCTTTCCAGGGAGAAAATCCCATTGCTGTAGCAGTTAAACATATTCAGGAAGACCCTGAACTCCCTTCCAGTCGTGCAAAAAATATTCCCCTTTCCCTGGAAAGAGTAATTATGAAGGCAATGGAAAAAAACCCCTATAAGAGGTTTTCTTCAGCAGCTGAAATGGCAGGAGCCTTAGAAGAAATCTACGTTAACGAGCTTGGGGGTACAAAAAAAATCGGCTTTGAACCAGGCATGTTATATCCTGAAACACCTCCTGAGGAAGACTATGATGAGTTTGAATATGATGAATTTGAGGAAGAAAGCAGGGTCAAAAGAAGCCAGCGCCGTCCCCACAAGGGGAACCGTGCCTTAACCATAACAGCAGTACTCCTGGCACTGGCACTTTTGGCAGCTGCAGGTTTTGCTTTAAGCAGCTACTTCGGTTCTGCAGAAAAAGAAGTCCAAGTTCCCAACGTGGTGGGAATGAGTCTGGATGAAGCCAAAAAAACCCTTGAAGATTTGGGGCTTACTGTGGAAGTCAAAAGGCAGAGTCATCCCACCATTCCCGAAAATACAGTCATAGAACAGGATATCAAACCTGGAGTAACGGTCAAGCTGCCCCAAACCATAGTCTTAACAGTAAGCGCAGGGCCAGAACTGGTTACGGTACCCAGCCTCTACAATAAGTCCATCGACGAAGCAAGGGAAATCCTAGAGGAGCTGGGTCTTGAACTTGCAGAGCCTGTTTCAGAAGGATACAGCGACGATGTTCCCGAAGGCTTTATCTATCGACAAATTCCATCACCTGGGAAAAAAGTGCCTAAAGGGACAGAGGTAATTGTATACGTATCCCAAGGTTCAAAAGAAATAACCGTACCCGACCTCACAGGCTTAACCCTTGAAAAAGCGAGGGCAAAATTGGAAGAACAAGGCCTTACCTTAGATGCAGACATCCAATGGGCGGAAAGCGATGAATATGAAAGAGGAATAGTAATTGACCAAAACCCCAAACCCGGCGCTTCAGTTAGTAAAAATACTGCAGTGAAAGTTACCCTAAGCAGGGGCAGAGAAAGTGAAGAAGAGGAAGAAAACTCTTGGACGACAACCACGGCTGAAATATCAGTACCCAGCGACGGAAGGGAACATATGGTGCTGGTAACAGTTACAGATCAACGGGGAACATCAAGAGTATACGAAAATACTCACCCGTCAGGAACACGGCTGAGGGTACCCGTAAGATTCACGGGAAATCAAGCAACAGTCAAAGTTTACATTGACGGTTCCCTGGTGGATGAAAAAACCGTTTCGGCAAGATAATATAAAAAGTACAAAAAAGGCCCCTTCGAAATTAGAGCACCTTTATTGCCTTAATGGAAAAGTAATAGTACAGCTTTTCTTCCCCGTTTTCGAAGGGGTCTTCTTCCAAAATTTTCTTTATGCGCTCTAATCTGTATTTCACCGTATTGGGATGAATAAAAAGAACCTCAGCAGTTTTATTTATACTTTCACCACAGTCCAGATAGGTTTCTAAAGTCTTTAAAAGCTCGCTGTTATTTTCTATATCGTATTGAATGATCTTTTTTAGGTTTTTATAGCAGCTTTCCTTAAGCTTTTCATTCCCAAAGGTAAGAAGAAGGGAATATATTCCCAGTTCCTGATAATCAAAAATTCCCCTTCCTCCTTTTATTCGGCGGCCTATTACCAGAGCCTGATCTGCATGGTGAAAACTCTGAGCAAAATCAGCGATATTACTGCAGCAGCTTCCGATGCCTATGGAAATGGGAACATTCGCAAGCTCTCCTCCCATTTCCCTTTGAATCTCCTGGGCTAAATCCCTAAGCAGCACTTTAACATCATTTCTTTTTATGTTATTTGGAATATGCTTAAGAACAATAACCCTTTCCCCTTTGGGTATGGTAATGCTTTTTCTGCTGTACTTCTGCACCACTGTATCAACCACATTATAAAGCCTTTCTTTTACAAGCTGGACAATCCAATCATTTTCTCCCAAATGCTTTAGATAAAGATCTTCATAATTATCAATCTCAATTATTAAAACAGAATACTGTCCGCTCAAGTCCAATCCCCTTTGTTCTGCCCTCCGAATTATCGCCCCCTCACTGCTGTAGTTTTTATTTAGCAAGTCATCAATAAATTCTAAGTTTAATTTTTCCTCCACTTTTCTCACAGCAATGTTTTTAGATGCTTCCAAGGCAACAGCAGTTCCCGTATGAGTTAGAATCATCTCAAGATAGGATAAATCAGTCTCCTTAGGTTCTGGAACAACCACATATCCATATGGTGTAGTGCCCATATATACGGAAACAACGATTATCTTACCTCTGCCTTCAAAAGCAGGAAAATGCAAAAACTTTATATTGAGCTTACCCTCATGAATGATGCCCTTCTCGGGATAGCCCTTCTCAGCGCACTCCCTTAAAACTGCTTCAGCTTCCTTTTTAAAAAATATAGGATCGTACATAGGATGACTAGCTTCAGCTGCAGTGCTGCCTGTACTGTCGGCAATAATAACGGGGCTGTTTAAAGCATCCCTAAGGGACTCCGCAATTCCCTTAAAACCTCCTCCAGTAAGTAAAATATTGGTAAGATACCTATTAAGCTCCTGGGACCTTTCCAGCATTACTTTTTGTCTGTTTAATATGGCTCCCATAACAATAGATAAAACTTTGCTGTAGGGAATGCTTTTGGGAAGAATAAGTATGGGAAAATTGAGATCCTCCGCTAACTTAAAAGCCTGATCATCCATAAAAACTTCCTGCTTATTGCCCGGATGCACCGCCAGTGCCGCTGAACCTGTATCTTTAAGGTCTCTGATAAGCTGATAAACCTGATCCATTCTTTTAAAGGCGCTTAAGGTTGTAAGAAAAAGCTCTCCACCATGGAGCCAGGGTTGATAAAGCTCCACTTCAAGTACACTCACAGTTTCAATAATATTGGACAGTCCACTGCGCCCCGCTTTAAGAATTACCCCATGACTTTTAAGCAGTTCTAAAGCTTCGTTAACGCTTATTCCGTTCAATTATGGTCACCTCTGCTGTCTCTTTTTAATTTTTAATTCAATTATGAACTATTTTAAAGGATTCTTTAATCAGATAAAACCTCCTGCTGCATAAAAAATCGGCAATTAATAACAAAACAGGTGCGGCAGTCTGCCGCACCCTTTCTTATCTATTCCCTTCTGCTCCTCTCTTCCCTAAGCTTCTTGGTTTTTTCCATATCCACTTCTAGGGTTTCCTTATCTATTACAACACCATAATCCCTTTCTGCTTCTTCTACCGTGATAATCTCATCTTTAACATCCTGCAGAACCTTTTCCACAGGCCGCTCTAAAGGATCTCCGTACCCACCGCCGCAGCCGCTTATAAACCTCACCAGATCCCCTTTCTT
>LGEZ01000021.1 GCA_001508005.1 Clostridia bacterium 41_269 | reverse complement strand
CTTTGTCCCCTTTTACTATCAGAAATATCTTAAAACGTTATGGCATCCGCTGCCGTAAAAAACGTTCTAAAAATAGTACCTACCGTTATTACGCCGCTGATTTGTCTCCTTTTAAACCCCTGGAGTTCTTCCAGTTCGATAACTAAGCATATCGCTGACCAAAATGCTCTACCCAGCAAGGCTTATGCCGCTTTGTTTAAAAATAAATTGCCCCTTTATCAGTTCACTGCTATCGATGTTAAAACCAGACTCAGGTTTATCGCTTATGCCCATTCTCTCTCTTTTGAAAATGGCCTCACTTTCATGCTCTTGGTTGAGGCTTGGCTCAGAGCTTTCGGAGTTAATCATCCCTTGTTTTATACCTTGGGATTACTCTCCTAAAAATAAGGCTGTGAACGAAACTATGGCTCAATACAGATACAATGGCCAGTAAATATATCCTTGAATGCGAGCCACGCACATGCAATTACCACTATTTGGATTCTTACTATTTAGCTTTATTAAAGGTGTTATTACTTCGGCACCTGCAGATTAGGCAAATATGCTCTTTTTTTCCAGCAGTACAGCTCTTTGGACTGAATTTTCCCCGTAACGATCCTTTAAAAAGTCGCAGGTACGGGCAAGCTGCCCAAGGCGTTTTTTTCTTCCAAATATATCCGGCTGTTCCCACTTTTTCTTTACAAGCTCCGTAAAGCTGACGCCCACAAGCCTTACAGGTTTTTCAAGGAGCCAATGGGAATATAAAAGTTCAAGAGCTGTATCAATAACATCTTCTGTTATATCCGTGTATTCCGGAAGTCTTTTAGTCCAGTGATAATAAAAAAGATCCGTATCCCTTAACGTAAGTCCCACGCACTTTCCCACATACCCTCCTTTTCTTGCCCTTCTGACCACTTTCTCGCAGAGGTCAACCACTGCTACTTTTATCTCCTCTCCCCTGCAGTCTTTGGGTAGGGTATACCGGTTGCTGACGCCTTTAAGCACATTTAGAGATTCTGGATTTACAGGACTGCAGTCTATACCCTTCGCAGCCATATGCAGCGCAGCGCCTACTGCTCCAAACTCCCTCTTTAGGATTTCCACAGGACATTTTGCTATATCGCCTATGGTTTTAATGCCCAAACGGTCAAGCCTCCTTTCTATTCTAGGTCCCACTCCAAAAAGTTCCCCAGCAGGAAGGGGCCAAAGACGGTGAGGCACTTCCTCGGGAAGAAGCATGGTCAATCCATCGGGCTTTTCCAGCTCAGCGGCCATCTTGGCAAGAAGCTTATTGGTGCTTATTCCCACCGAACACATTACTCCCACTTCATTTTTAATTCGGTCTTTCAGCTTTTTAGCAATTTCCATTGGGGAGCCAAAAAGATCTTCACATCCCGTTACGTCCATAAATGCCTCATCTATACTGAAGGGCTCCACAAGGGGAGTAAAATCCCGCATTATTTTTAAAATCCGCATTGAATACTGAAGATATTTATCATGCTCAGCTTTTATAAAAACTGCGTCGGGAACCAATTTTTTAGCTTCCCATATAAGCATGCCCGTTTTTACACCGTATTTTTTTGCTTCATAAGAAGCGGTAAGAACAATGCCCCGTCTTTTATCAGGATCCCCGGTTACTATAACAGGTCTGCCCCTAAGGGAAATATCTTCAGCCTGGTGAACAGATGCAAAAAAAGAATTCATATCCGCAAGGATAATCCAACGGTTCACCACTCTCCCCCTCCCTTCTGATCTAAAATTTTAGTGGGAATATATGTTCGATGTCAAGGCAAAAAAATTATTAAATAATTTTTCTAGATAAATTCAATATCCCTTATCTTCCACTTATTATCCCGGTTAACCATATAAACCCTAAAACTGCTGGTAAGATCAACCTCTTTTATTTTTCTTTCAGGCTCTTTAATACTGTAATAGCCACCCTTTACTGTTGTTTTAACAACTAGCACCGCTTCTTCAGCACTGCAGTCTGTTACATGGATATTTTCATATTTCACAGAATTCAGCTTAAAATAAATACCTTTCCTTTTCATTTCTTTTAAGTAATTCAATACTCTACCCAGCTGCGGCTGTTCATAAATTTCCTCAGCAGCTTCCTTAAAATTATCTTCTTTTCCCACCAAACTTTGAAGTTGATAATCCTTCCCGTCCAGTTTAATAAAAATGTTTTTAAGATCATATTCAGCTTCCCCTTGAATTTTTATATTAAAACCCACAACCACTAAAGCTGAAATTATAAGAAGGATAATAATAAATCTTTTTTCCATTAAATTAGTAAAATTTGTTTCCAAAAATTTTTTCATTTAGAACCCCCCTTTGGGGAGTATTATATTTTTGCAAATTAAAAAAAATGATAATTTTTCCACAAAACTCATAAAATTCATGTTTAAGTGTTTAACTTTAAGACAAAAATAAATAACGCAAAAAGGAGGTTCAAAAATGAAAAAAATACTAGCCAGCTTTCTCGTTGCAGCATACTTAACCGTATTCCCAAGTTGAACACCTGCTGCCAAAGCCGAAATAAATGAAAAAGTACCAAATTTAAGAAATTTTGAGACAGCATATATCCTAACATCAATGCAGCTGTATGGTTATCAGCTGAAAAAAGTTATTAAAGTAAAAGCCACCGCATATGACAGCTGTGAAATTTGCTGCGGAAAAACTGATGGAATAACAAAAACCGGAACGAAAGCAAAAACAGACCATACTATAGCAGTGGACCCAAAAGTAATTCCCTTGGGATCCAAAGTTTATATAGCTGAATTGGGGAAAATTTATACTGCAGAAGATACAGGAGGGAAAATTATAGGAAACAGAATAGATATTTTTATGGATACCCATGAGCAGGCAAAACAATTTGGAATACGAGAATTAACAGCTTACATCTTATTAGAAAATAAAGAAAACAGTATGGATACAGATTTCAGATTATAAAAACTAAAAACTATAATATAAAAACTATAAAGGACACAGTCACCCTGACTGGTCCTTTATAGTTTTTAAGAATTAAACTTTTTCTTAATTTCTTCCCATTTTAAAATTATCTGATCTCCTTCATTTAAACTTTGAGTAAATTTTGCCTGATTCCCATTAACGAGCATGATTAATCTGCTGTTTTTTGTGGGCGGAGTTGTTTTAAATTTAATCAGTGAAAAAACATCTGAAAAAATTGGTTTTTTATCAGCATAATATGAAAGAGTATAGGGTCTGCCGTTGACAACTATATTAATTTTTTCAGAATCCTCATCACCTTTTTTATCTTCATCTGCATTTTTTTCATAAAACTCTATTTCATCACCGTTCATAACAGAGGAATTGAGCTCAGCAGCTTTTCCATTAATTAATATTTTATCAATACCAGCATAATCTTTTCCTATAAATTCCAATATTTCCTTTAACGTATCATATTTTTTTATAAATATCCTATCATTATCAGACAGCAGTGTGTTTTTATCTGCCAATTTTCCATTAACAGTTATAACTGGATCCAGCACATATTCCTTCCCATTTATTTTAACCGTTTTTGATTCAACTTCATCCAATATATCCTCTACTCTAGCCCTTGCCTCTTCGCCATGTTTGGCTGGAATAAACTGTATTTTATCCCCGGATTTTATAGCTTTTTCAAGAAAAGCCTCTTCTCCATTTACAAAAATCTTCCCAGGCTCTCCTTTTTTTCCTTTGATAAACTGAACCTGCCCATTAACCTCCACAGCAATTCCTTTTCCGGGCTTCCCATAAATATCCGAAACCTTCAACCCGCATGAAAGCAGGGCATCAGCAACAGTAAATTCTCCCTCTTTAAAAATTATCACCGGCATTCCGTTTACAAAAACTTTACACTTTTCCAGTGCCTTATTGCTCTGGGAAGCCACAGCAATGCCAATGGGCGTTACCGCTTGGGGGCCTTTAAGATTTTTTGCACCCTTTACTTCATGGAGCACTTCCCTTCCCTTAACAGCAATTCTTTCCCGCGGCAGACCAAGGACACGGGCGAAAACATCAGCAAATCCGAATGTTAAACTTCCTCCACCAATACAAATTACTGCCTGGGGTATTTTTCCGTTGATTTCTATAAGGTTTTCTTTAACTTTTTCAGCTAATTCTTCCAGTACGCCCTCATAGCACGATGCTATTTCTTCTGAACTTACCTCGCAGTTTGTTCCTAAAATATTCTGAAACTTAACCTTTTTCCCTGGAGATAGAGACCTTTTTATTTTTTCTCCTGTATCAAAGTCCACTAGGTACTCACTGCATATGGCTTCAGTTACTTCATCTCCTGCACAGGGCACCATTCCATAACCTATCATGCTACCTGAAGACGAAACAGCAATGTCAGTGGTTCCTGCTCCCACATCCAATAGAGCAATATTCAACTTCCTCATATTTTCAGGAATTACCACGGTACTTGCAGCAATGGGTTCTAGAGTAATGCTTTCAAGCTCAAGTCCTGCAGCATCCAGCACAGAATATAAAGAATCAACAACTACCCTGGGTAGAAAAGTAGCTATAATTTCCACCGAAATACTGTTGGCTCTCTGTCCCACAAGGCTTCCGATGGGATTGCCATCTAGCAAATACTGAACCACACTGTATCCCACACAGTAATAGCTGCTTTCTTTATTCTTGTCAATTTCTTCTGTTATTGACTTCAATGCGTTTTCTACTCCCTGAATTTCCAGAGCTATAACATCTTCACTGGTAAGCTGCCTTAAAGGAGTTTCTTTTCTTTCTGCAGTTCCCTTTATGGTTTTTAAAGCCCTTCCTGCAGCTGCCACGGAAACCTTTGTTAATGTGCATCCGCATTTTTTCTCAAGATTTTTTTTGATTTTTTTAACCAGCTCTGCAACTTCTTCTATATTGTGTATCTGACCATCAACCATGGAGCGGTTTCTGTGCTCTTCAATCTCAGCTGCTTTAATTTTTAAGCTGTTTTTACAAACTGTCCCCACAAGACCGATAACTGTTCGTGTTCCAATATCCAGGGCAAAAACTTCTGATGCTTCTCCGGACTGGCTCATTAAAATCACCCCGGCTGCATTGATAGTTTGTATTAATTTTAATAATTTAGAAGATATTAGTATTTTTCGTCTCGCAGCATTTATATCCTTCTTTTTTATCATTTTTAAAGCAATCAACCCACAACAGTCAGCTGACCTCTTGAAGGATTTTATCTGCTCCTCTCATAAGAAGTTTATTGGCAACTTTTAGGCCCAGCCTTTCCGGAGAAGTAATATATTCCGTAGCATAAGCCCTCACACTTTTACTGCCATCAAAGCTTAAAACCACAGCTTCTAAATGAAGCCTTTTTCCTTTATATCTTGCCAGTGCTCCCACGGGCAGATTGCACTCTGCAAGCAGTAAATATTTAACAAGGCTCCTTTCAGCTTCCACTTCGTTGGCCACTATGGGGTTATTAATTTTCTCCACTAAACTTCTAATTTCACTGTCATCCGACCTGATTTCTACTGCAACAGCCCCCTGACCGGCCTCAGGCATGCATAGACTGTATGGTAAATATTCAGTTATCTTGTCTTCCAAACCCAAGCGTTCCATATCACAGGCAGCAACCACTACAGCATCAAGCTCCTTTTTCTTAACCTTGGAAATACGATTATGTATGTTGCCCCGGCAGGCAGCAATATTAAAATCCGGTCTAAAACGCAGGAGCTGTGCCTTTCTTAGGGCACTGCTTACACCGATGATTGCACCTTGGGGAAGATTATCCAAAGACAAATTTTTGTGGGAAACAAGTACATCCGACGGATCCGACCTTCCCACCACCGCAGCAATGGAAAATTCTGGTTCTATTTCATAAGGAACATCATTCATTCTGTGAACAGCTATGTCAATTTCACCTTTTCTGAGAGCTTCTTCAAGCTCTTCAGTAAATATTTTTTTATCATCATTGTCCTTAAACACTTCTCTGCTGCAGTCTCCGTAAATATCAGCTTTAGTTCTTACTTCAACCAGCTGATATCTATATTCATTATTTATGCTGTAGAGCTGATTAATTACCCACTGAGCCTGCACCTTCACATGTTTAATCTCCCGGGTTCCCACCAAAACTGTTTTTCTCATAATTCTCCTCCTCCTTTCCCTATGAATTTAACTTAAAAAAACAAAAAGGTGGTTTTATCAACCACCCATAAACTTAAAACTACAGCTCCAAACTCTCTCCTGGTTTTAATATTATGCAGCTGCTACCTGTCTTTTCTTCTACCACTTTTTTAAATTTTTCCGCATCCTGTTTAATAAGTTCAAAGGTATCATAATGCATCGGAATTACTATTTTTGATTTTAAAAAGCCCGCAGCAACCACTGCATCTTCCGGACCCATAACATAATTATCTCCAATGGGAAGCAGAGAGACATCAATATTATAAAGATCTCCCCAAAGCTTCATGTCTCCAAAAAGCCCCGTATCCCCTGCATGATATATCAATTTCCCGTCAATTTTGACCAGATAACCGCAGGGATTGCCGGTGTAGACAATACTGCCATCATTTTCTATACAGGCAGAACCGTGGAATGCAGGAACAAGCTTAACCCATCCGAAACTAAACTGGCGGCTTCCCCCTATATGCATACCGTGCACTTTCGGTGCACCCTTCATCTGACAGTAACTTGCCAGCTCAAAGGGTGCCACCACTAGAGCTCCTGTTCTCTCAGCAATGGTTAAAGTATCTCCCAGGTGATCTCCGTGGCCATGGGAAAGCAAAATGGCATCCACTGAAACATCCTCGGGTTTTATATCTGCCATGGAATTGCCCGTTAGAAAAGGATCTATAATAACGCTACCTTCATTTCCCGAAATAACAAAGCAGGAATGCCCATGAAAAGTTATTTTAGGCATGTACAGCACCCCACAATATCTTATTCTTTACTAAAAATATACCATAACAGGCAAATAAAAACAACTTAAGGGTTTTTCATTTTCTGCTACCAGGTTTTACTAGTGGAATTCCCTTTTTGCAAAGGGGGCAATCCTCGGGTTTATAGTCTTCCAAAACTCCTTCATAAAGCACTTCCACAGGATAATCAAATTTTACCCTGTCCTTGTTTCGGTTTACAAAAGCCGCTATGCCCACTACATTCCCTTTGCTTTCCTGCACAATGGGTATAAGCTCCTTTACTGTACCGCCCGTTGTAATCACATCCTCAACAATAAGAACGTTTTCCCCCTCTTCTATACACATTCCCCTGCGCAGTTTCATTTTTCCGTCCACTCTTTCAGTAAAAATTGCCCTGGCATCCAGTTGACGGGCCATCTCATAAGCTATCAATATTCCTCCCACTGCAGGTCCCAAAACCACATCAATAGTGCCGGCATCAAACCTGGAGGCCAGCTCCCTGCAGAAAAGCTCATTGTATTTGGGATACTGTGAAACCTTTGCACATTGGATGTACTTATCTCCATGCAATCCTGAGGTAAAAAGAAAATGCCCTTCCCACAGTGCACCGCAGCTTTTGAGAATTTCCTCAACTTTCGCTTTTGTAAGCATTAAAACCATCCCCCTTTATTTTTCAGTTAAGCCTTCCAACTCTTCCAGTATACGCAGAACAGCAGACCTGGGATCGCTGCTTTGGGTTATTGGCCTTCCCACCACGAGATGGGTAGCTCCTGCTTCCACTGCTTCCCTTGGAGTAAGAACTCTCTTCTGATCATTTTCCGCAGCCCAAGCAGGCCTTATTCCCGGAGTAATAATTAAGCCGCAGCTGCATTCCCTAGTAATTGCAGAAGCTTCCTTAGCTGAAGCAACAACCCCATCTAAACCTGATTCAAGCCCCATTTTCGTCCATCTCAATACAGTTTCTTCAGGGGTTTCATTAATGCCCACTTCTGACCTCAACATTTCTTCTGTGAGGCTTGTAAGCACCGTTACCCCTACAACGAAAGGAGGATCAATATTAAGCCTGTATGCTTCCTCTTTTGCTGCTTCCACCGCTTTCTTCACCATTTCCTTTCCCCCAGAAATATGTACATCTATTATTGCAGCTCCGCAGCGGGTCAAGACCCTGACTGCCTTGGCCACTGTATTGGGAATATCATGTAATTTCAGATCCAAAAATACCTTTGATCCCTTCTGATGAATAAAGTCCAATACCTTTGAGCCTTCGCTGTAAAAAAGCTCCATTCCCACCTTAAACATTCCCACAACATCATGAACCTGCTCAACAACAGCAGCAGCATCGCTAAAATTATCAAAATCAAGTGCCACAATTAATTTTTCGGAATTCCCATTCACCTGTTATATCCTGGTCATCTAAACTGTGCAAAACTACACAAGTTTAGACGGCTGGGCTATTTATGGTTCGCCCTTTCAGAGAGTGCTCACTCCCAGCAGGCGATATTTAAGCACTCCCATAGCCCCTGCCCCAAGAAGCAGGAACTCGCGCCCTTTTAACCGGGTCTCCCCACTTGCCCTGAATGTAATACTCCCTTCAGGACAGAGACGTCCCTTAATACCCTCTCAGGGGAGAGTGGGGTTACCACCGCTGCCTTGAGAACTCGCCAGAGATTATAGCTTGCGCTACAGGCACCAGAGCTTGTTCCATCCAGAGGTTCTGATGCCCTCCCTGACTTACTCCCAAGGCTTTGTAAAATCTCTATTGTCCTGTCTATTTCTCTTAAATGTTTCTTCCTTAAATGCTTATTTTGAACAGTCTTTCTAACATAGTCCTTTAACTCTTCTAAACTCTCAATATCCAATGATTCAAGAACTTTAATGTAATTGTTGGGAATCCTTTCTTTTAATCCCAATCCTTTTCTTGCTATCACATACGCTGCTGCAACGTCCTTGCTTATCATGTACTGCGGTGCATACTTCAACATTCCTATTACCGATGTATAAGCAGGATTAATTTCTATGACCTCTATTCCATTGCGTTTAGCTAAGACTTTGATCTTTTCTAAAAAAGACTTATAACTGAAGCTGTGCCTTATCCTCCTAGATTTCCTACCAGAAAAGTCGCCTCGCTTACCTTTATCTTTTATGTCCAGTCTTTCGATTACTATGGCCTTCCGTTTCTCTTTGGCTATTCCTACTATCTTGTAAGCATACTGCCACCTAAAGTATTCCCTCTTATCCGAATTCCCGCTTTCAAGTTCAGGCATCGGAATTTTACCGTATCTTATCAGTTGCCCGTTCTCATCCGCTTCTGCCCATGCTATGTGGTTCGGATAAGCATTAACGTCTATGCCTATAACTCCATTTCCCTTTGTTACCACAATTTCTGGAAGATTTTCTTCAATTGTAAAGTAAGCATATACCCTGCCGTTCTTAACCTTTAACTCTACGGAATAAGGATCTTCGTTAATACCAATTGTCTGAAGTATTAGGTCTCGACTTTCGCCTTTCTTCCATCCTGCATTTAATCTTGCATATATGTATTGTCTTTCCCCTATATTGATTCTAAGCCAAGTGCCCTTGCCTTTGGTTTCAATTCTTGTGTTAAGATTTCCCTTCTTGCTTTTGTCTCCCCGTGAATAAAGGTTGCCTTTACGCTTTTCCTGCCACTTGCGCTGCAGTTTTTTGTATGCTTTTCCATTTATGTGCCGCTTCTTGAGCTTCTCAAATAAGCCCCTGCCACCAAAAATAACATTGCCGGGGTTTTCGCCCCTTTCTTTGCATGACTCAAGAACGCTTTTCGCCTTCATTATCGCATCATCTACATACCTCGAATTTAAATTGAAAACTCCTTGAAGTTCTCTTTTGAGTTCATTTCTGCTGTATCCTTCTAAAAGCCTGTTGTATGCATATCTCATGCAGGATGACCATCTTCTCATTAAATCCAGCACTATTTGCTCGTCTCCCTCGCTCGGGAAAGTAAGTTTAGCCTGTATTGTTATCATGCTTTTTACCACCTCTTTGCCCGTAAATCCTGGCTGCAAATGATGTAACTATTGCTATTAAGTCTTCTGCTAGTTCTTTGTTTACATCTTCTTCATTTTCCTTTCCATTCAAAACTACAAGCTCTACTCCAATGCTTTCCATAAAAAATTTAAGATATTCAAAACCAAACCTTGCCAGTCTATCAGGATATTCTATTACAACTTTTTGAACTTCTCCTCTTTTTATTTTGTTCAGAAACTTTAATAAACCTCTCCTGTTTTCATTTACCCCACTTGCTATTTCGGATATGACTTCATACCGCCAACCTTGCAAATTGGCATATTCTTCAAGTCTCCTGATTTGATTTTTTAGGTACTCTCCCTGCTTTTTTGTAGATACTCTTGCATATAAAACTACAGTCGGTTTTGGTTTTTCTTCTATCATACCTAATAGCTTCTCTATATCTTCTTTTCTATACCTTCTTCTACCCTTTGGAGTTCTAAGAGGCGTAATTAACCCTTCTTTTTCCCAGTTTATAAGTGTCCTTCGACTAATTGAGTATATTTCTTTTACTTTTTGCACACTTAATAACATCTATCATCGCCTAATTAAAATTATACCCTTTTGCATAACTATCTTTAACTGTTGCTACCTCCTATCATTGCATTTTCTCATTTCCACGAACACCCTATTAATTCTTTGATATCTTTAACTCCTTCTTTTATGCAGAACTCTTTAAGCCCATCAATGATGTCCAGCGGAGCAGTGGGATTCACAAAGTTCCATGTTCCCACTGCAACAGCACTTGCACCGGCCATTATAAACTGTAGGGCATCTTCGGCAGTACATATTCCCCCCATACCAATCACTGGTATATCCACTGCCTGGGAAACATCCCAAACCATTCTCACTGCAATGGGCCTAATCGCCGGACCGGCCAGCCCTCCTTTTTTATTTCCCAAAACGGGTTTTCTCATTTTAACATCAATAACCATACCCAAAACTGTATTTATAAGGGAAAGGGCATGGGCTCCACCGGCAGCAGCAGCCTGGGCAATTTCCACAATATCCGTTACATTGGGCGACAGCTTCACTATTATGGGAAGGCTGGTTGCCTTCCTGACAGAAACAGTCAGCTTTTCTACCTGTTCTGCACTGGTTGAAAATTCTAAGCCGCCCTTTTTAACATTGGGACATGAAATGTTTAATTCCAGTGCAGCAACTCTATCCTGTTTATCCAGCCTAGATGCAAGTTCCACATACTCTTCGATTTCATCCCCTGCTATGCTGACTATAACAGGAATTCTTATGGAATCCATTTGGGGTATAACTTCCTTAATGAAAAAGTCTATGCCTGGGTTTGCCAGCCCTATGGAATTGAGCAGTCCCGCTGGGGTTTCTATAATTCTAGGCGGAGGATTTCCCTCTCTTTTATTTTTTGTAATACTTTTAACCACTACAGCACCAAGTTTATTAACATCATAGTAATGGAGATAATCCAGGCCAAAGCCGAAGGTTCCTGAAGCCGTTATTACAGGGTTTTGCATTTTTATACCTGCTATATCTATACTTAGATCCACCTCAATGCTCATTCCCATACTACCTCCCGGGCATCAAAATTGGGTCCTTCCGTGCAGACTCTTACGTATGTTTCTACACCATCTTCATCCCTGACCTTTAAAGCACATCCCTGACAGGCACCAACCCCACAGGCCATTAATGCATCCATCAGGACAATACATTTTACCCCTTTGTTTCTGCAGATTTCCGCTGCAGCCTTGAGCATTTCTTTTGGACCGCAGGCATACACCAAACAATCCTTTCTTTCGAATTTTTCAAGTTGCTTTTTAAGAAGATCCGTTACAAAACCCTTGTATCCTAAACTTCCATCTTCAGTGGCTGCAGAGACTTCAATTCCAAGGGATTTAAAAACATCAAAAGGGATCAACCTATCCATGGTAGAAGCTCCTAAGAGAACGCGAATTGCCCTCATGCCGCATTCATGAAGCTTTTCAGCCAAAGCTGCCATGGGAGCTCCACCAACTCCGCCACCTAACAGAATAACCTGTATCCCCCCGTTATCCAACTCATCAATACCTCTGCCCAAGGGTCCCATAATATCAAGAAAATCTCCCACTTTATATTTTGAAAGGATTTCAGTACCCCTTCCCTTAACTTCATACAGTATTTTAATAATTCCAGCATCCCTATCAATGGAATAGAAACTGAAGGGTCTCCTAAGCAAGGGATCCAGTGTTTCAGCACATCTGATGTTTATAAACTGACCTGCTTCAGCAGTACGAGCAATTTCAGGTGCATGTAAGCCAAGAAGATAATATGCCCGTCCTATTTTTAAATGTTCAACAATTTGAGCCCTAACCCTCATTTTCCTTCTCTCCTTTTTCAGCATAGAAAAAAACCTCCTCGAACAGGAGGAGTAATATTTCCATGAGTTTTTTAAGCGTTTATTCTTTTCCTTTTTCCATATCTATGGTAACCCTGTCCACACCATCAACTTCCACAAGTCTTACACTTACAATTTCCTTTTTTGATGTGGGAACCTTTTCTCCGACAAAATCTGCATGTATGGGAAGCTCTCTGTGTCCACGATCAACAAGAACAGCAAGCTGGATCACCTTCGGTCTTCCCAAATCCATTAACGCGTCCATAGCTGCCCTCACTGTTCTTCCGGTAAAGAGAACATCATCCACCAGCACCAGCTTTTTGTTATCTATGGGAAAGGGTACTTCCGTTTTGTGAAGTATGGGTTTATGGGAAAGCAGAGTTAAATCATCTCTATATAAGGTAATATCCAGGATTCCAATGGGAACATGAACCCCCTCAATTTTTTTCATAAGCTCAGCAATTCTTTCAGCCAGCGGCACTCCCCGTCGTCTTATGCCAATTAAAGCTAGATTGTCTGCACCTTTATTGAGCTCCAAAATTTCATGGGTCATCCTCCCAAGGGTTCTTTTAATTTTTTCAGCATCCATTATGCATGCTTTTTCAATCAATTCCATTCTCATCACTCTCTGTTTTTAAATTTTTATATGCTGTACAAACTCTGAATACCTTTTTAGCAGAAAGACTTTATAAACTATAATTTTTGTACTTCTCAAAGTTATCAATTAGTTCCTTATCCTTTACCTGTTTCAGATGCTCATCCGCAGCTTTCTGGTCACCGTTTTTAGCAGCCAGAACAGCCAACCATAGATGAGCTTCCTGCTGAATATTGGTATCACTGAGAGCCTGATTAAGAAACGCAGAGGCCTCTTCATCATTACCCAGAATGCATTGGGAAATCCCAAAATTCAAATTAGCAGCCGGAGTTAAATTCAAAAATTCCTGTTTTTCTGCAGCTCTCCAGATTTCATGAATTTTGGGAGGGAGATTTTCCACCCGTTCTTTCAGTATTACTGGTATATAAGCGCATTCCTTAAAATACTGTTCGGCTTTATCTTTTTTACCTTCTTCCATGAGCCCCAGCCCTGCTGAAACATAGGCTCTGGCTATTCCTTCGTAGGTTGAAGGAACCCAGGGAGCAAGCTCCTCCATTTTCTTTGCTGCAGCAATTGATTTTTCCCAATCTTTCTGCTCCTTATAAATACTGCTAAGGAAGCCATAATATCCGGCATCATATGGTGAACGTTTTATAGCCTGCTTCATATATTCCTCGGCAGCTTTGGGATCCCCCAGCGCCAGCTTTATTGATGCCATATTTGCTCTGTAATCACTTGAAAAGGGGTCCAGGATTGAAGCTTTCTTAAAATATTCAAATGCCCTATCAGCATCCCTTCCCTGCTGGAGATATATAACAGCACTTTTTGCATAATCGGCTGCTGCTATAAGCATAATTGGCAGAACCACAAAGAAAAGGGTCAAAAGAGATGCAGCGGCAAAAAACGTTCTCCTGTCCTGTTTGCCCAAAAATTTTTCACCAAAAATCATGCTCTTAATTCCTTCTTGTTCCGTAGCAGACAGCTTTTTGGAAATACCTGAAGCAAAACCAAAAGCCGTCCATAAGAATATAGATACAGCTCCCAGAGCCAGATCAAAATCGATAAATGAATGAAGACCCAGACCAACAGCAGAAACGATGATGGACAGATTTAACAGTTTGGGAAGACCCGAACTGTGCCTGTAATTTTTATATGCAGTTATTAAAAACATTATCCAAACGGCGGCATATATAATCAATCCCAGCGTTCCCACTTCTGCCCAAAGCTGGAAAAAGTGATTGTGTACCTGGGTAGTTGAATAGTCATAATCCTGAAATTTCTTATATGCAGCTTCCCAGGCTCCCCCTCCCATTCCAATAAGGGGGCTGTTTTTAACCAGATCCAGAGCCTCAAAGGTCCAGAAAATCCTCGTTTGAGCGTTATGAGTCTTCAGGCTGATGTCTGAAATTCGTGAAGCAATATTTTCCGGCAGTATTCTATAGAGAATACCTTTATTATCAGCATCCGCGGCATTAATTTTGCTTCCTTCCACTGCCGGCTGATTAAATACTAATAGGAAAGCAAGGAGTACAGCTGCTGCCAGAACAGCTGAACCGACAATAAGCAATTTTTTCTTTGAAGCCGCACCATCAAAGGACAGTATTTCTTTCTGACCTCCTCTGCTGCTGAGCCGCTGTGCTGAAAACTGTACTGCCAATGAAACTGTTATGCCCACAATAAACCAAATCCATGACACAGAATATTTATCCTGAGCAGCAGCAGGAATCACTTTTCCTGAAATGAAAAGTCCCAAAACTGAGATAAACAAAACATATAATACCCATTTGATTTTATGTTCCCGGGGCAGGCCCACAAAATAAAGCAGCATCATTATGGGAAGCACCAAAAAGCCACCCCTGGAGCCGGCAGAAAAGAAAATCATCATAAGAAGAAAATTACAGGGTGTAATAACCAATTTCAGCCTATCATCTGCACGGTGCCAGAAATAAAAACCTAAAAAAATTACTGCCGCCATATAAATGGCCAGAGCATTGGGATACTGAAGAGTAGAATATATACGATTGCCCACAAATCCATCTTTTATGTAAACCACATCCACCGCAGTTAAAAAACCTGCCAGAGCAACTCCCACACCGCTTGCATAAAGCACTGCAGCCAATTTATCGGGTATATCTTCTTTAACAGAAAGCTGAGATGTGCACCAGAAAACAATAAAATAAATGGACATTTTAACTATTTCAGCCACTGCCAGCCCTAAGTCCGCAGCATTAAAACATGAAATTATGTAGGAAACAAGCATACAAAAGGCTAAAAGCTCAAAAATATTGGCAAAAAGTGCATAGTCCTTTCTAGAAGCTTTCCACATCCAGCACAGCAGAAAAACAATACCTGCTAAAAACAGCGTCCACTGCTGTTCTCCTTTGAAAAAAAGCCCGCGAAAATATGGGGGATAAAAAAGAATCAATCCAAGACCCCAAAAAGTTAAATAAAATAAAAGATTATTTTTTTCCCTTTCCCTTTCCTTTTCTTTACGGAACTTTACCTTTTTTTTCTTTGCCATAGCACTTTCCTCCAGAACTAGCCCACCAGTTTTATACCCTTATAGTCAAGCCAAGCCTGCACTCTCTCCCGAACTCTGCTTATAAAAAATTCTCCAAACTTTTTCCCCTGACCCGGCTCCCTATTTAAAATCTTTTTAACCTGAGCCCTTGTATAATTTTTTTCCACCGCTTCATTGAGCAGTTTTGCCAGAGCAGGGTTGTCTGTTAAAAAGCGGCTGTAAATACGCACTTCTTCCAGAAAATCCTGCTGACTTAGGAACGGCAGTGGAATATACCTTTCAGGATCTTCCTTGATCCTTTTAATAATATTCATTGTTAATTCTTCATCGCAAAAATCAACAGAAATTAAAAAAACCCTTCCTGTTTCTGCATCAAGAAACCATCGTTCATTTTCCGAACCATGGGCTACAGCTCCAACTATGGTTTCAAAATCCGTTCTTATCTCTCGCACTATAAAAAACACCCCCTCACATATTTCTCATCACATTCACAATAAATTTCTATTTGTAAATGCTTCTTCCTGCTATTACCTTTTAATGTTTACCCTTCAATCATTTTTTCTGCATTAAATACATACACCAAATTAAAATTAACCCACAATTCAAGGAAAAAAACTCTTTAAATAGAATTTTATCTAAAGAACCCATAAATTACAAAATAGGAGGCAGAATTTTTTTCACTATGACAAAACAATTCGTCGCTGATTTAAAAAATGGCGATAGAGTGGAAAGCTTATTTGTAGTAGCATCAAAAAATTTGGTTCCCTATTCAAATAAAAGCTCAAAAGCGGGACAGTTCTATCTAAAACTTATTTTAAAAGATAAATCAGGAACCATAGAAGGAAGAATTTGGGATAATGCTCTTTATTATGATCTGCAGTTTGAAATAGACGATATCGTTTTTGTAAAGGGAACAGTTTGTAAATATAACGGTCTACAGATAACCGTCCATGAAATTGAACGCGTTTCCATTGAAGAAGTAGAAATTTCTGATTTTATACCCACTGCTGAGTTTGATATTGACACAATGTGGGAAAAACTTGTCCAATTTATCAATAAAATTGAAAATCCATACATAAATGAACTGTTAAACAAACTTTTTGATAATGCCTTTAAGGGAAAATTCTGCGCTGCCCCTGGAGGTAAAAAAATCCACCATGCTTACCGCGGAGGACTTTTGGAACATACCGTTGAAGTTGCTTCCATAGCTGAAAACCTTACCCACATATTTCCAGACTTTTTGAACAAAGATCTTCTCATCGCTGGAGCACTGCTTCATGACATTGGAAAAACACTGGAATATGATGTTGAAAGCCTTTCCTTTCAAAAAACATTAAAGGGCAAACTGCACGGTCATTTAGTTTTAGGAAGGGATATTCTTCTAAAAGGTATTTCTAAAATAAAAAATTTTCCCCAGGAACTGGAAGATGAATTGGGTCATATGATTCTTTCACACCACGGATGCCGAGAGTGGGGTTCTCCGGAAACACCAAAAACAATAGAGGCTCTAGCCCTTTTCCACGCAGATCTGACCAGTGCAAGAATAAGCCAAGCAGCGGGAACAAGGTCCCCATCCAATCCAAAACTTATCAAAATCTATGAAAAATTTCCTTTCAGCTCCTTTTAAGTTTAAATAATTTAAATCAGTATTTTTTTCACCGCCCTTCTCCTACCAATGCGGCACCGACTACAGTAAAGAAAATGAATACATCTGGAAGATGCAACCCTTCCTGATAATCCCGTAAGCTGCGGCCATAAATCCTCCTCATAAGGACTATACGGACCATAAAAATCGCTTATATGCCCCTGATCATCCATGGGTTTCCCGCATTCTGGGCACTGAATAACAAATGCTGCCATACCGTTGCATACGGGACAAACCTGATTCATATGAGGGTCTCCTTCCAAAGGCTGATATTATTATTTAATTATATTTTTTCCTACAATGATTCCCTTTAAATTACCAATAATAACCTCTTCCTGTAAAAAAGCTATAAAATAGGTATCCGTAACGGATACCTGTGCCTTAAATTTATTATTTTTTTAACTATTTTTATACATCACTCATAATTTACTCCCTCAACCTTTATGCGAATCTCCGAAACTTTTAAACCTGTGATCTCCTGGATTTTGGAAGAAATCTTTTCCACAGCCTCTTCAGCAGCTTTGTGTATGGCAACCCCATAATCCGCTATTACACGAACTTCTACAATTACTCCCTGATCTTCCTGCTTTACACGAATGCTTTTTCTTCCCCACCTGGCAAAACCCGATGACGTTCCAGGTTGTAAACCTTCTATTTCATCAAGCACATGCGAAACCAGTGATATTAAAACATCATTAGAAATTTCAAACTTTCCCTGAATATCACTCAAATTCATCACCTTCCACATTTTTTCAGTTTTCCTGTTTCTGTTCTTGTTCCTGTTCTTCATTAGCTTCTTCAACATTATCTTCATTTAAATTTTCTTCATTTTCAAAAGATAATCCCTGGGTAGAAACATTAACCTCTACGACGGTAATACCAGTCATTCCTTCCACAGCATTTTTTACGTTTTTTTGAACTTCTTTAAAAAGCTGCGTTAGATCGGTTCCATATTTTGCAATAATGTAAACGTCGATTTTTGCCCCTTCTTCACCAACTGCTGCTTTTACTCCCCTGGACAAGTTTTTTCGTCCCAGCCGCTTAGCAATTCCGTCAGCAATACCACCGCTCATGGCTGCTACCCCTTCTGTCCCGCTTGCTGCAATGCCCGCAATTACCTGTATCACTTCATCAGCTATTTCAATTACCTTTGTAAAACCCTTATCCTCCTTTTCACCCACATTTGTATCCAAATGCTATCCCCCCATTTCCTTTATTGGAGCATATTATATTCTATTGTTGTTAACCTGTCAAAATCTTCAGTCTTATTTGTCTGCAGCAGAATAAATTACCTGAATACATGATTACATATATACCGCAGCGCAGAACTCCGCAGCATCAGACAGCAATCCCACTTGAAGCGAATAACGGGCTCTTTTTATTCCAACTGATGCAAAATATATGGTGAGTATATATAAAATATTTTAATTCCTGACAAAGATGAGTACAAAAAAACCAGAAGCAAAAAAGTGGGGATGATCCAGAGAGATACTGCAGCAAATATTTTTATTAACACACTATATCCCCCTTCTGTTAATTTTCCTAAAAACATAATCAGCCGCAACTGCAGTTAAAGTTGAAAAGGTAGTAGCAAAAGGAGTTGTTCCCACAATCTCCATCGGATCAGCTGAACCAGCCTCCATACGCAGGGCAATTATTGTTGTGAGAAACAAAGTTATGCTGGTAACATTAATAGCAAGGAAGTCCTGAACCCTAAAAATACCCCTTAGAGTGCTGTTTTCTTCTTCATCCCTGCCTCCTGATGCAATCATCATATGGACTGGATAATTTCCTTCATAAATTCATAAATTCTCACTGTATGTACCCTTCCAAGATTTACTGCAACCCAAATTTCGCTGCCCATATCTTTTGTTTTAAAAACCGATTTTACCTTTCTGCTCCACTGTCCTACCTCAGATTTTACAGAAGCTCTAACTTCATACTTTGTGTTGGGTTCTAAAATATAAAGAGTTATTCTCGGGAAAAATTTTTATAATCTTCGGCTTTAAGGTACTGGATAAAGATGCAGAACTGAAAATAAAGCTGTTCCATGCATATCTACTCAAAACAGCAGAAATAGCACCCATAAATGTTATAAAAAATAAAATCCAAAAAACTAAACGCAGCCAAACAAAAATAACATACATTGTTATTTACCCCTTAATGTTTCTAGGTTATTTGTATTGCTTTCAGATAAAATATAGAACCGTTATATCAGCCCATAAGACAATTGGAATTATTTGTGTTATCATAGACAGGGAAA
This sequence comes from Clostridia bacterium 41_269, assembly GCA_001508005.1. GTDB lineage: Bacteria > Bacillota > DTU086 > DTU086 > DTU086 > 41-269. The sequence continues at coordinate 14,328 of LGEZ01000021.1, read as the reverse complement.
ATTTTTTAAGAGAGGTGTAAGAATTGCTAAAGGCAGTGCTGTTTGATCTGGACGGTACCCTTCTACCCCTTGATACACGTATTTTTCTTAAAGAATACACCGCAGCTCTATCCAAGAAAATTTCATCTGTCATGGATCCAAAAGAATTTCTGGACCATTTATTTTTTGCCACTGAAAAAATGATAGAAGATCTCAATCCCAGCATGACCAACGCAGAGGTTTTCTGGATGCATATGTCCCAAAGGGTACCCGATAAAATAGAAGCACTGATGCCCCTCGTTAATGAGTTTTATGAAAAAGATTTCAAACAATTGGGCAGTCTAATTTCTGCTGATAAAAAAGCATCGGAACTAGTAAAAAAGGTAAGACAGCTGGGATTAAAAACTGTTCTTGCCACTAATCCCGTTTTCCCGGAAAAAGCTGTTCTTGAAAGAATGAGGTGGGCCTTTTTGAATCCGGAGGATTTTGATCTCATTACCACCTATGAAAATATGCATTTCTGCAAACCCAATCTGGAGTACTACAAGGAGGTGCTTGACAAAATAGATGAAGCACCGGAAAACTGCCTGATGGTGGGAAATGATGTGGAAGAAGACATGGTGGCAAAAAAAAATAGGGGTGAAAACTTTTCTTGTGGAAGATTACATCATCATTAGAAAAAGCCCCAGCATAAGCTGCGACTACCGTGGAACACTGAAAGATTTAGAAAATTTACTTTCTTCCTGTCAGCATCTCCCAAACAAAAACCACTGTTAAAAGAAGAATTAAACCCAAATGAGTCATTACAGTGTACATACTTGCAGGCAGAAGCTTTTTAGGGCAAAAATAATAATTTTTGGCAGTAACCACCGCCCTCACTGCCAGAGGAAGGGTCAAAAAAACTGCTGCCGCTGAAAAGGGTATAACTTTAAAAACTATTCCAACAGCAATTGTTGAATAAGCTCCTACTATAAAAAAATAAAAAAGGGGTAAGGCCCTTTTTAACCCCAATTTAACCACCAGATTTCTTTTACCGCAGCAACCGTCCGCTTCATAATCTGGAAACTGATTAATATACAGCACAGCTGCAATGAGCAGGCCTACGGGAATGGAAGAAATAACTGCTGTATTTGATATGTAGCCTGTCTGAACGAAAAAAGCTCCTGTCACAATAAGAGGACCAAAGCTCAAACCCACCAGCAGCTCCCCTATACCCCGACAACCGAAAAATGGATATCCGCTGTAAGAATACCCTGCTGCAATACCAGCAGCTGTAAAAAATAATGTATAATATCCGCATAGAAAAGATAAAACAAGCCCTGCAGTAAAAGAAATAATATAACAGATCAACGCTAAGCTTTTAAATTTATCAGGAGGCAGAAGTTTATTTTGAATATATCCGCTGCCTCCATTAAAAACAGTGCGGTTTTGATTGATCTCATCTGTACCAATAAAATGATCATAGTAGTCGTTTATCAAATTGGAGCCGCTGTGGCAGGCCAATGCGCTAACGAGAACCAGTGTAAAAAAAAGCCAGTTAATCTCACCCGTTTCGTAACCAGCAAGAAATGTCCCCAACAGTACCGGAACAATGCTTGCAGGAAAAAAATGAGCCCGAAAGGCCTTAAACCAAAACTTAAAAGTCTTCATAAAAATCCCTTTCTACATAAATAAAAGGCTTTTTTTATGATCTACCCAATTCTTTAAAAATTATCCCTTCGGGCTTTTTATTTTCTATTTATTTTATTATTTTATTATTTTATCCGCGTTTTTTCATAATATCCTTTACGACTAAAAACAAAGCAATAAAAACGAATACATTACCCACAAGGGTATACTCATACCTAAAAACTTCAGATATATCCCCAATTATAAAAGCAAGCCACGCAAGAAAAAGAAAAGTATAAATTAATATACTGCTTCCCGCTCTTTTTACTTCTTCAATCAGACGGGATTCATGCTGCTCAATCTCCTTATACAGCTCTCTGCCCTCATTTATAACATTTTTATCCAGAGCTAGGCTTGTAATCCTTGCGCACACCTCAAGCCCTATGTCCTGTATCTTATTTGCAGCCTGTTTATTTCTAAGGCACTGATATACCCAAAAAACCAGGGCTAAAATAGAAAAACTGCCGAAAAAAATACTGTATGAAATAAGGGATGATTTATAAATACTAAAAGCGCTGCAGGCCAAGGCAGCAGCAAGGGTAAGCTGCGGTATCAAAAGCTGTTTCCAATCAAAAATCTCGGAGGTCTCACGCAGTTTTCTGCGGATATATCTAGCCTGATTCAATAAATCCATATCCGACAGAATGCCGTTTTCCAAATCGACACACCTCCCCAGCAGATCCTATTTTACCACAAAAAAATTATAAATTTTACCCAAAGGAAAAAATTGATTACCCTTTTAAAAGGAAAAACTACGATTCGTATCAAAAAAATAAAATTCAGTAAATATTGGAGGAAATTTTTATGAACAGAAAAATCCGCAGAAATTACAGCAAATGGTTTTTAACTAAGGTAAAACACGCCATTATTGATTTTAAAATGATTCAGGACGGCGACAAAATTGCTGTGGGAGTTTCCGGAGGAAAAGACAGTATAACTCTTCTTTTTATCCTCAACCTTTTAAAAAAATGGTCCAACTTCAAATTTGACATTTATCCCATATCCCTTGAGCTGGGTTTTAATACTGACTTTTCACCTGTGGAGCAGTTCTGCAGAGAGGAAGGCCTTCCTTATCATGTAGAAAAAACTGACATAGGAAAAATAGTCTTTGATATAAGAAAGGAAAAAAACCCCTGTGCCCTTTGTTCCAATCTGCGCAGGGGTGCCCTTCATGAAACTGCTATTAAACTGGGCTGCAGAAAAGTAGCCCTGGGTCATCACCTTGATGATGCCATTGAAACTTTTTTTCTTAACCTATTTTATACAGGACAGATGAGCACTTTTAAACCCAATACATTTCTTGACCGTACAGGTCTATGGCTTATAAGACCTATGGTTTACCTAACCAGAGAAACCGTATCCGCTATAGCAAAAGCTGAAAACCTTCCTGTAGTCCAAAATCCCTGCCCCGCAAGTGGTAAAACTAAACGGGAAGACATAAAAGAGGTAGTTAACTATCTTCAAAAACGCTATCCCAAAATAAAAGAACGCTTTCTCACTGCATTTCTTAAAAGCGAAAGTCCTTTATGGGATCCTAAGCAGATTTAATATTCGCTCCTCCTATTCTCAACTCTTAAGCTCCTTTCCAGCCATGGCTGCTTATGATAGGGTACCAAAGTAGATATACATGGTGATTTCCCCTTCCCCTCATAAGGGTCCCATAAACAAAGACCTTAGTCTTCGCCATTCTATCTCTCCTTCAAATTATTATCTCTCCTTTAAATTAGCCAACCAAAACTGGAAATAAAAAACCCAGATGAATATCTGGGATTGCGGAAAATGCAGGCTTTAATAGGGCTCATTGGTTTCCTTCATTTTCTTTATTAACTGACGGTACTTTTGATGATATTTTTCATCATCGAGCCTTGTTATCATATAGCGTACTGATGGAGCTATGGGATCAACAACTTTTCTCAATTCCACAAGCTCCTTATACCCTTCCTTAGTTATATCAATTAATCCTGCTTCTACATATTCAAACTTTCCTTCCTGGAGCAGTTTAAATACCAGCATTTCCAGTGCGTGGCAGTATGGTTCATCCTTAAACTCAGTATTGCCCTTTTTTTTCATTTGCCAGCTCAAAATATAGGTCCGGCTTAAAATTAAACTCTTCCTCCATAATCATCTTAAAATAAAAAAAATCCTTATGAAGCTGTTTATCATAACGGGTTATCTGCCGAACATTATTAACGTATGCAAGGAGAAGCTTTCTCTCAACCTTCCCCATATCATCGCTCCCTCCAACTATATAAAGTCAATCAATTTAAAAAAATCCGGGTGGAGAAAAACCAACAAAATTTAGAAGAAACTGCTCAGCTCATTTTAAAAAAATCATTAAAAACTTTTAAGGAAAGGAGAGAAAAAAGATCACAAATCACCGGCTCCACCCGGATAACAGCAGTCATGCTAAGGCTATTATATCACCTCTAATAAGAGAAATTTGTCGAGATATGTCGAAAGAGGGAAAACATTGCATTCAATGTAGGTTCATCTGTCCGCAGCTGCTGAACTTAAACCCCTACCTCCATCTTTCATCATCATTCCTTACCTGGCTGTGAAAGATACTTTCATTCTCCAGAGAAGCCGCAAGCCTTTCTTCCCCACCTGCCCCTTCTTTTTCTTTTCTTATCCTTTTTTCTTCTTCTGGTGGAAGCAGGTTGGCATCCTAAGCATTAACTGCAACATTAATTTCGTAACCCTTTATCCCTTCAATACTCTTTACTGTAAGGTTCGTTCCACTCCCTTCACATTTCCTTTTCTGCTCTTCCGTCTTTAAACTCCATTCCCCTTTTAACATCTTTCTTCGTCCCATGATCGTGAGCGCTTTTCAGCTGTGCCAGCTGGGATTTTGCTTCCCTTTTCTGCGGTGAACCTGCGGGGGCCGGTGGATATCCTTTTGAGTTTCAGAACGCCCCAGGCCCCTTCCTCCCGGACCTTTTACAGTACCCATAAAATCATCTCCCGCTGTTTAATTTATGCAGTAATATTGTACCCTGGAAGTAAAAATTTGAATCCATCTCTGTCCAGGAGAGCTGGAAAATCAAACCCATGGGATTCCATATAATGTCTTATAGTTTGAGGAGTATCTTTTTCCATTAAATTAGCAGTCACCACAGCAATACTGTCCCCACCGTTGTATTTTTCAGCCAGTCTGTTGATAAACGGATTTTCCTTCTGGCATCCAGGGCACCAGGTTTCCCAAAATGTGAGCACCAGCGTCTTTCCTGAAAAATCACTGAGAGAAACCATTTCTCCTTCAAGATTTTCCAGCTTGAACTGCGGAGCTGCCTTTCCCTTTAAAACGCCCTCGGAATCTTCAACAGCTGCTTCCCCTGCTCCATAGCCAGGGCAACAGCTGCAAAGGGAAGAGCAAACCCCATGGAGTATAAGCTGAGAAGAAAAACCCCAAAAGCCGGGTCGCTGCTTGAAGCTGCCAGAACCAATACTCCCGATAATATAGGACCCACGCACGGCGTCCAGCCCGCCGCAAAGGCCATCCCCAATATTAATGAAGCAGCATAGCCGAACTTTTTAGGCGCATATTTTATTCTGTACTCTTTTAAAAAAGCTTTTACAGGCGGAAGGCCTGCAAAATTCAATCCCGCAATAAAAACCACTACCCCCCCCCAGCCCTAACAAGCAAATCCCTATACGAATAAAACATCCGGCCCAGTATGGTTGCAGCAGCTCCTATAGCCACAAAAATCATGGAAAAGCCTAGGATAAAACCCAGGCCCCTTATAAAGGCAGCAGACCTGTCAAACCTTCCCTGCCTTATGCTGTCAGCCTTAACCCCAGTGAGGTAGCTTAAGAATGCAGGGGCCAGGAGCAGTACGCACGGAGAAAAAAAGGATATCAGCCCAGCTCCAAAAACGCCAAGATATGTAAGATTGCTTCCTTCCATAACAGGCTGCCTCCGGTTTGGTTATACTATTATGCTATTTCAATTTTACTATATTTTTATGAAATAAAAACGCAGGACATTTCCCTCCTGCTCTGCAGAAAAAACAAGCCAGGCCTTTGAAACAGAAAGCACTTTTCATTTGGATTTAAAGCTTTAAAGCATGCTCCAGCAAGCTTCGAGCAAAGGAGCTTTTCTTTAACTCATCTTTGGTATATATAAATAGGTCAAGGCTTGTGGGAAAGCGGGCCGGCAGGTAAGCAGGAACTCTTTCATGGGGCATATGCTCGTCTTCTTTGTTAATAACAATTAAAATATCCACGTCGCTGTATGGTGAATAATTCCCCTTAGCCCAGGAACCGCATAGGTAAATTTCTTCCACTTCAGGACGCTTTTTAAGATCGGCTGCATACTCTTTTACTGCTTTTAAAATTGCCTTTTTATTTGTTGAGATGATTCTTACAGAACTCAATAATCTCACCCGCAATCTCAACAGCAGTTTCCGCTTCACCACGGGTATAATAATCCGTAGGTGCTCCGCTCTCAAAACCATTGGGATAACGGGCCGGTATGTAATGCTTATCGAGAATTTTTGCTTTATCCATTATCTCCTGGGGAACATTTATTTCCTGAGGCAAGCTTCCCAGCAGTATGCTTACGCTGTGCCCCCAAGCATCTTGATGGAGTTTTTGGAACAGTGCTTTGACAGCTTTTTCAGCCGCCTGCTGAGATACAAAACATGCTAAATTGTAACGACTAGCGTTCCTGCAGTATTGGCATCTTCCAGGTCCCTTTTTGCCTGCGCAATCCATCTTGCCGCTTCTTCTCTACCGGGCCTTCTCATACACTACCACCCCCTCGGCCAGAATTTCCTTTACAAACCTTCTGGTTTCTGCAAGACTCTCAAGCTCTTCAGGAGTATACACTAAAACATCAACAGCAACCCTGGGCTGTATCCTGCTGTAAAACTCGTCCAGCCTATCTAAAAACCTCTTATTGGTTTTTTTCACAATTAAAAGATCAATATCACTTTCTCTGCCCACATCCCCGCGCGCAAGGGAACCAAATAGTATTATTTTTTCAGCCCCCATTTCAGCAGCAGTGCTTACAATCCGCTTCAGCTCTTCTGTTAAAATTTTTTTACGCTTCTCAGCAGAACCTGCCATTTTCGCTGGCCTCCAGCATATCCTCAATCTCATCTTCCAGAAGCAAATAAATTCAAAATTATACTTTTTAGGATTAAGTCACAATCCGGCTGCGTGCTCCCATCACTCCTCGAGCCGAACAAATAGGTTGCCAAAATTTAATATTTCATGAAAACAGAAAGCAGCTTAGCTTTTAAACCACGTATTCTAGTAGTTGAAAACCCGCCAAAACTTAAATTAAGCTTCTCTGCCCCTTTTGATTATAGCATATCCAATTGAACATATTAGTAATTCTTTCCTGCCAAAAATTAAGCCTTCTATCTCTATTTTTCTGAATAAATCGCTGTTATCTATTAAAAAAAAAACAGGGCAGCACATACTGCCCTGCCTGTGGTCTCTATCAGCTATGGAACTACAACCTCCGTACTGGTGGGATTTTCCTCAGCATTGGTATTTTCCTCCACTGTACTTTCCCCACCTGTTTCTTCACCTGCTGCTTCTTCTACTGCCCCTTCATTTTCTGTGGTCTGTTCAGTACCTTCTTCTACGGCTTCTTCAGTATCTTCATTAACTTCCACCGTACCAGTATCGGGATCATAGGAAACATTTAACCCCATAGCTTCTGCAATAAACCTTAAGGGCACCACTGTTCTCCCATTAACAGATACAGGGGGAACATCCAGTTCATATGGTTCTCCATTTACAGTAACAGTCAAATCCCCCAGGCGCAGCACCAGTGTCGTTTCACCCTTTACAACTGTTACCGTTTTAGTTTCAGCATCATAATTCACACTGGCCCCAAAAGCCGTTGTAAGTGCGCGAACAGGGACCAACACCCTTCCCTCTTTAATTACAGGAGGCTGATCCAAAAGGGATGCTCCATTTACCATTATTCTAAACCTGGCCCTTTCCTGAGCCTTTAATGTCTGTTTTTCTCTTATGCTGGCTTTATGCTCTATCTTTATCTTTATCATATTTTTCTGTTCTTTTTTATCTATAACGGGTTCTTGTACATCTTCTTCTGCAGTGCTGTCTTCTTTTTCCTCTTCAGCTTCATTTTCAACTGCTTCCACTTCTGCATTTATTCTGCCTTTCTCCACTGATTGAACACTGCTTTTCCCTTTTCCTGGATTTGCCTTCCCACTGCTTGGCTTCGCCAAACAGGTGCCTGCAAGAGCTGCTATCATAATCAAAGCCAATACAGCAATCAAACAGCGCTTTAATCTCCGCATTTATTTATCCCTCCAATCGACAAAATTTTACAGAAAACAATTTCAAATTATCCGGGGAAAACATCACCTCCACACCTTTTTACCAAACCTATCCTTTCATTAAATAATTCGTTTTCATCATTTAAATTTTTAAGGTAATAAGAAGGTTATAGAAAAAATTTAACAAATTTTAAACATACCCCAAAGAAAAAAATAAAAGATTTCGCACTGTTTAGTAGGTGAGCCTATGAAACCTTCAATGGAACAATTAATAGAAAGGGCAAAATCCGGCGATGAAACTGCCCGCAGTGATCTGATACAAAAATATAAACCCTTTATTTTGAAAGTTTCTGCAAGTTTCTGCGGCAGATCTCTAAGCTGGGGAAATGACGAAGAGCTAAGCATTGCCCTGATGGCTTTCAATGAAGCCATTGACAATTTTGATCACAGCATGGGCAGCTCCTTTCTAAGCTATGCATATCTGGTTATAAACCGCAGGCTTACTGATTATATGCGCAAAGAAGGGAAAAATAGGCGCCGTTTTATACCGGCAGGAGACATCTTTACAGACCCCTGCCTTGAAATCGAAGGCAAAGGGTTTAATGATGAAAGAGAACTTGAAAAAATAATGTGGAAGGAAGAAATGCTGCTTTTCTGCAGGACCATTGAAGATTTCGGCATAACTCTCAAAGAACTTGCTGCCAGCTCACCAAAGCACCAGCGCGTCCGCAGAAAAATAGCAGATATTGCCAAAAAAATTTCCTCAGACAGCAAACTTACCTGCTATATTTTACAAAACCGGCGTCTGCCCATAAAAGAAATAGTAAGCAAATTTAAACTGCAGCGAAAATTTGTTGAAACATGGAGGCGCTACCTAATCGCCCTTATAATCATTGAAGCCGGTCCTCAGTTCACCCTTATCAAGGAATACATAAATTCTCTCTTTAAGGGGGAAAACGAACAATGAAAACAAGAAAAGTCAGAGGAAGAGTAATCAAAATCGAGGGCAGCACAGTATTTCTAATTACCCCCGATGGAGAGTTTATTAAAACGGATGTTCACGGTACGCCTCCTAAGATAGGCGAGGAAATAACTGCAGATGCAGAAAAACCCGCACCGGCAGCGCTTAAAATACTGTCCCTTGCTGCAGCAGCTGTCATTGCACTTTTCATTATCATACAGCCTATGCTGACAGCACTGGCCGAGCCTGCCTATTACCTCCACATAGATATCAACCCAAGCATAGAACTTCAGCTTTCAAAGGACCTAACAGTTAAAGAAGCTAAAGCTCTTAACAAAGAAGGCCAGCAAATTCTGAATGGAGTAAAGATAAAAGCTCTTTACGCTGCCGATGCATTGGAAAATATTATTAAAGAAGCTGCAGAGCTCGGCTACCTGGGACCAGATCGCAGCAACACCGTATTGATCAGCATAATTAAAAACGAGGTTTTGGGATACAGCAGAACAATTTCTGCCGAAGAGATAAGAACCAGAATAACCCAATGCCTGAAAGAATACAACCTTGAAGGCATGGTAGGTATAGCAGACGTAGAGCTAAAATTAAGGGAAACCGCCATCAAAAAAGGTGTTTCTGTAAATTCCATCCTTCTGGATGAAAAAGCAGGCCTGCGTACCAGCAATAAAAAGCTTGATATAAACAGAAATAAAGAAAATCTTTCAAAGATATATAGTTTTTCCATGGTTAAATTCAAAACAAAATCTTCAGCTGCAGAAAGAACCATTAATGATAAAAAAGAAAGTGGTAAAGAAAATATCAGGCAGAAAAACAAAAGCACAGAAATTAAAAACGGCAGAGAAGACAGAAACATAAAAGCAAGCGGCAGTAAAAACACCTCCACTGGTTATGAAAACAGCAGAACTTTTGAAAATAAAACCAATGAAAATAAAAATGAAAATGACAAAAATGAGACAAAACAAAAAATACCTGCTGATGACAAGGCACCATCTAACAAAAGCCTAAACACCGAACAAACAGAAATCATTCCAAAGTCTCATGTTCCAGATGATAAACAGCAAAAGAATAAAAAATCAGAAAACAAAAACATTTCCAAAGGAAAAAAGAAAGAATCTTAAAATTTTCCCCCTAAACCCTTTCCATACTCCCTCTTTTCTTTTTTTATTTTAAAAGTCCTATACCGATCGTACGATGCACATGGGACTAATTATCCACAAACATTTGTGCTTTTCCACAGGGTTATCCACAATGCCTCCTCCCTATTTTCCTCATCATAACTTCCTAAAACCAAAAATTCAATAAAGATGGAACATATAACCATTACAGGCAAAGTATGGAATAGAAATGTAATATCTTTCAAAAGGAGGTATTAAATTACAATGGGAGCAGCTTTAGAATTCAAAAAAAGGTCTGGAAAACCTTATCCTTTCCTATATCAGCGTTTTTACAGGAGGTTTTAGATTCAGCGGCGTTCTTGTCTGCGTATTCCACGAGTTCATAGTCCTTATCAACGGCTGCACCATATACAAAATCGTTTTATCCGAAATTACAGCTGTTGAATTTAAAGCACCAGGATGCCCAGAACAAAAAAATAATAAAAACAAAAAGGGCAAAAGATCTGAGAATCAGTTGAGACCTCATAACCCAGCAGCATCAGAAAAGGACACAGCATATGAGAAGGACAAAGATTCTGCTGATAATAACTTTAAGGAGGACTTTTCCAATAAAACAGAGCTTACTCCTTCTAGATTGAGAACAAAGAAAACCCGAACCATTAAGTCATGATGATTTTTCTTTCATAAAAATTACCTTTAAAGTTTGAAGTATAATCTGAAAATCTAGTAATGGAGAGTAATTTTTTACGTACAAAAGATCATACCTAAGCTTGTCTTCAACAGAAGTACAATATTTCCCCGAAACTTGAGCTAAACCCGTAATTCCAGCCTTCATCAGATGCCTATACTTATACTCTGGTATTTCTTCAATATACTGCTCAACAAAAACAGGACGCTCGGGCCTAGGTCCTACAATGCTCATATCTCCCTTTATGACATTTAAAAGCTGAGGAAGTTCATCCAGACGGGTTGCCCTTAAAAAACGCCCCACTCTTGTTATCCGAGGATCTTTTTCCGAAGCCAGTACAGGTCCTGTTAATTCTTCTGCATTATCAACCATGGTTCTAAATTTATATAATAAAAATCTTTTCCCCCCTATACTTACCCTCTCCTGAACGTAGAAAACGGGACCTGGGGAATCTATTTTAATAGCAAGAGCTATCAGCAGCATTACTGGCAATAATATAAGCAGAGCTGCTCCTGCTACCACAACATCAATAATTCTTTTAACCTGCTCCCTGCCTGAATTACGGGTGAGGCTGATTTCAAATACAGGAGTATCCTGTATCTGATCAAAACGAGACTGGGCAACCATTATTTCATACAGGTCAGGAACAACAAAAACCTGCCACCTATTTTTTAAAGCTTCCTTAGCTACCCATTCCTTTATTTCTTCCGGCACTGCTCCAGACATAATTACAGCATCTAACTTTTCACTCTTTAAAAAGGCATCTTTAGTGCTGGAAAAATCAACAGAAACATCACAAGAACACGCAGCTTCCTCAGCAGCATCTGAGATTATCCCGACAACTTCAAAATTGCTTTTAACAACATTACTTAACAGTAACTTTAAATTTTTTTCGGGAGCAATTATTATGGCTTTCTTTTTAGGAATATATTTTTTCTCAAATGAAAACATAAGGTAACGCCAAATACAAAGAACAATTAACTGAATTAGAGGGGCTATTAAAAGTACACTTCGGGGAAAGCTGAACCCCTGAAACATATATGACAAAGCGATGGTGCACAAAGCAAGAATGCTTACTGATGCAATTAAGGAAGCCATAATTTCCGACCATGATTTTTTTTCTGTGTGATAAAGACCATAAAAATTAAATAATATTAAAGCAGTAATAGATATATACGGAAGTATCTTAAGATAAGGAGAAAAATTTGCAAATGGGATATCTCCATGAAAACGAATTAAAAAAGCTGCAACAACGGATATATTAACTAAAATTAAATCACCGATTACCTGACATAAACTAATTAGTAAATTTTGTCCGTTTTTCCCCATGAAACTTCCTCCAAAAACGCAAGCATCAGTAATTTGAATTCAACATAAAAAAAAGAAAATCCTACCATATTCCATATTTTAAACTTTATGTTATATTTTCACTCTTCAATCTAAACTGCTGAAATCAATTTTACTTAATTATATTTTTAAAATTAAAAATCATCTCTTCAAATTACTATCCCTTTCCTGCTTTCCTGCTAATACTTTCTCTCTTCAACTCCCACTGCCAGGCTGAATAAATAATCTCATCTAAGTTATCGAACTCAGGCTTCCAGCCCAAGCACGAGCGTATTTTATCAGCACCTGCCACCAAAACAGGTGGGTCCCCACGGCGGCGGTCCTCAAACTGCACCGGAAAATCTACACCTGTTACTCTTTTTACCGCTTCAACCACTTCCAGTACAGAATACCCCCGCCCGTAACCGCAGTTAAATATATCGCTTTCTCCGCCGTCCAGCAGATACTCCAGAGCCAGGATGTGAGCCTCTGCCAGGTCATCCACATGGATGTAATCGCGGATGCATGTACCGTCCGGTGTAGGATAGTCGGTACCGAAAACGCTTAAATACGGCCTTTTGCCCGCTGCCGTGCGGGTGGCCAGAGTAATGAGGTGGGTGGCATTTTCTTTGCCCTCTCCAATCCTACCCTTTCTGTCGGCTCCTGCAACGTTGAAATACCGCAGGGACACGTAATTTAAATCCCCAGCATTCGACACATCCTCAAGCACCTTTTCCACCACAGCTTTGCTCTGGCCGTACGGATTTATGGGATCTAAGGGAGCTTTTTCCAGCACTGGAATCTCCTTTGGAATTCCATATACGGCAGCACTGGAAGAAAATATCAGCTTATCAACCCCGCTGTTTTTCATAGCATTCAGCAGATTCAAAGTACCCTGCACGTTGTTTGTATAATATTTAAGGGGCTGAGCCACAGACTCTGGAACCACTATATACGAAGCAAAATGCATAACGGCGCTGGGCTTAAATTCCTGGATCACTGCCTCAAGCTTTTCAGCATCCAAAAGGTCGCCCACCACAAGGTCGCCGTATAAAACAGCCCATGGGTGGCCGGTTACAAGGCTGTCGTATGTAAGCACCCTATACCCCCGCTCCCCAAGGGCTTTTACCACATGGCTTCCGATGTACCCAGCTCCGCCGGTAACCAGTACTTTAGTCATAATATGTACCTCCTGGATCTCTTCTCCTTCAACTATAATGGTAAATAATTATAACCAGCCTTTAGTCATCTACCCTTAACTGGTTAAAAATACTAATGGTATAGATAAAAAGCCATTTCTTTTTATTTCTTTATTAATTTTTTTAAAGATTTTATTATCAGAAGTATACCATACAGATCAAAGATTGTAACAATAGACATTATTTTGTGAATGTGTCAAGTTGTATCGGGTATATTTTCCCTTGCTACAAAACAAGGGTAACAAGATTATTAAAATTTTTGGGGTAAGAACAAATTCTGGTAAAACACCCTGGTAAAGTTTAGCTAAGCATGTAAGTATACCTTTTAGCCCTTGTTGGGACCAGGCCTGGCCCCTCTTTGCAATACGGTTTTTGAATTTGTCAACGTTTGATCCTGCTGCCCCCTTGCTCCGCCAGGTGGGCAATACTTTTATTCCTGCTTCTTGTAAGCGTTGGCGGTAATCCCTTATGTTTTCGTGATTGTTAGTAAGGTTTTTTCTAAGAACGTTAAGTCTCCCTTTTGCTGCCGGTTCCCGAGATTTATGGTATGCTTCATTTATTACTTGTAGTAACCGCTCTGTGTCCCCTTCCGCTAGAGCCTTATGGGCTTTGTTAAGATACCCTTTGTCCCCTCGCAATGCTTCGGTTATGGCCCGTGATATGTGAAAGCGATCATATTGGTAAAATGCTGTTCTAAAGGTGCCCTCCCCCTGTTTAATCCATGCTGCTTCATCTCCGTTGATAATAACTGGGATTGCGTCAATGTTTTTATACTTGGCATCCAAAATGCTGCGTATGTGCTCCCAAAATTCTTGGGAAGTGTCCACTATTGGTACGTATGTCGGGTTTATCAGCCGATAGTCAGCTTTATCTCCATTCCCCTGCCGAACTTCCCAACCCTCATGAATTACTGCCAGTTTGACTTCCCGTCGACTTTTGCTGCGCTTCTTTTTCCTCTATATGTATGTGTTAAATCCATCCACTTCGATAAATATGGCTTCTACAGCACGCTTGTCAGAATCTTGGACGTTTATGTTTTTTTGCTCCTCTTGTTCTATGGATGCTGCTGCTTTCAGCAGTATCTGCCGTATCGTTTCGTGGCTTAATATTTGTGCGCCGT
>LGEZ01000001.1 GCA_001508005.1 Clostridia bacterium 41_269 | reverse complement strand
CAAGCTTGTCCCCTATTTTACTTTTAATCATTTTTTTTCTTTTAAGACTACAGCCACAACATCTAAAATTTTATCCAGGGCATCAGGCTTTGCTGCCTTAAGGCTGTTTTTAGACATTTCTTCAAGCCTCCCCCTCTGCAAAAGGTTTTTTACCTCGTCCAAAAGAACATTTCCCTCAAGATCCTTATCTAAAATAACCTTAGCAGCTCCTTTCTTTTCCAAAGCCCTAGCATTAAATTCCTGATGATTTTCCGAAGCAAAGGGATAAGGAACCAATATCGCCGGAAGCCCTCTAATGGTGAGTTCTGCCAAAAAAGAAGCTCCCGCTCTGGAAATTACAAGATCAGCAGCAGCCAAACCATATTCCATATGGTGCAGATAGGGTACCACTTTTATATTGCTGTATTGAGATATATCAACATCTAATAGATCTTTTATAACTTCATCATAACCGTTCTTCCCCGTCACCCATATCGCTTGTTTGCCCGCATCTTCAGCAATCCATTTGATCAGCGGCACCGCAGCTTTATTCAGGGATCTTGCTCCTCTGCTGCCTCCCACAATGAGGATGGTTAATTTTTTGGGATCAAGTCCAATATATTCTGCCCCTTGTACCCTGGTGACTTTACATATTTCAGGGCGAACGGGAAGCCCAGTAACAACAATTTTTGCCTTTGTGCTGAAATGGGCAGTGGATTCTTCAAAGGTTACACATACCCTTGTGACAAAACGGGAAAGGAGTCTGTTGGTCAACCCAGGATATGCATTCTGCTCATGAATTATTGTGGGAATTCCCTTTGCAACCGCTGCCAGCATAACAGGAGCACATACATATCCTCCTGTACCAATAACCACATGGGGTTTGTAGGAGCGCAAAATTTTTTCTGATTCTATTATCCCACTTGAAAAACTAAAAAGAGTTTTTATGTTTTTGGGAGAAACTTTACGTTTCAATCCCGCAGCGGACACAGTACAAAATTTCAAGCCTTCCCGGGGAACTATTTCTGACTCTAACCCCTTTTTTGTACCTATGTAAAGAAGATCAGCATCAGGGTATCTATTTTTAAGACCTTTAGCTATTGACAGGGCAGGATATATATGCCCTCCAGTACCTCCCCCTGTAATTACAGCCTTAAGCCTGCTTTCTTGCTTCCGCATTTATAAACCTCCATTAAATTACTTGACCGATGCAAAGCGGGAAATATTTAAAAGAATGCCTATACCTGCCAACGTAAATACCAGCGAAGAGCCTCCATAACTTATTAAAGGCAGAGTTATACCTGTAACGGGCATGGATCCGGTTACTACTCCGACATTTATTATCATTTGAAAAACTATCATAGATGTGATGCCCACTGCCAAAAGACTTCCAAAAGTATCCCTTACGGAAAGGGCAACCTTAAAACCCCTCCATAAAAATATGGCAAAAAGAAGAAGCACAAAGGACGCACCTAGAAAGCCCAGCTCTTCCCCTAAAATGGCATAGATGAAATCCGTATGCCGTTCCGGCAGATAGAAAAATTTCTGGCGGCTCTGTCCCAATCCCATTCCCATAAGCCCACCGGAACCTAAAGCAAGCAGCGATTGAATAATCTGAAATCCTGAATCCGTAGGATCAGCCCAAGGATTTAAAAAAGCAATAAGGCGTTCCAATCGGTACGGTTCAATTAAAATAGCAATAAATACTAAAACGCCTCCCACCATCGCCAAAAAAACCAAATGCCTTACCCTTGCTCCAGCTGCAATCAGCATAAGATAAGCAGTTCCCGCAATGCTCACTGCCGTTCCCAAATCAGGTTGAAGAAGGATAAGAAGGCATATCACCCCCACTATGGTTATGTGGGGAAGTATTCCCTTAAAAAAACTCTGAATTTCTTCTTGGTGATCAGATAAACTTTTAGCCATAAAGATTACCAGCAGCAGCTTAATTAGCTCCGAAGGTTGAAAAGATATAAATCCCAAATTCAACCATCGGCTGGATCCGTGGCTGACTGTTCCCACCAAAAGAACAAGAACCAAAAGCATTAAGGAAAATAACAGTCCTAAATTGGCATACCTTCGAATTCTATAATAATTATAGTTCATAAATCCAATCATTACCGCTATTCCTATTAATGCCCATCTCAGCTGACGTTTTAAATAATAAAAACTGTCGCCCCTGTCCAAATAAGCTGACACAGCACTGGCACTGAACACCATCACTATTCCAATGGTAAGCAGGAGAAGGGTAACAAAAAAAATCACAAAATCAGGCGATTCCCTTTTTGCACCCTGCATACATTTACCTCCTCAAAGAAGCTACCAGGCTCTTAAAAAGATCTCCCCGCTCTTCATAACTCTTAAACATATCCCAGCTGGCACAGGCAGGAGATAAAAGCACAACTTCCCCAGGTCGTGCAATTTTACCAGCGCGGTAAACTGCTTCCTCCAAGGTATTTTCCTTATATATTTCGTAAAAACCCTTTTCTTTTAAAGCACTATAAATTTCATCAGCCGCTTCCCCCAGAAGCACCACAGCCCGGGCCTTTTCCTTAACAATCTCTGCAAATTGAGAAAAATCACTGCCTTTATTTCTGCCTCCAGCAATTAAAACAATGGGTTCATCAAATGCCAAAAGAGCCTTTATGGATGCATCGGGATTAGTGCCCTTAGAGTCATTAATGTATTTAACCCCATCTATTTCATCAACAAACTCCAGTCTGTGGGGAACACCTTTAAAAGTCTTCAGGGTACTGGACATGCTTTCTATTTCAAGACCCATTACAGCACCAGCCAAAACAGCTGCCAGGGCATTTTGGACATTGTGCTCACCCTTTATAAAAATGTCTTTACGGTCTATAACAGGAACAGCTCTATCTCCAAGGGCAAGATAAATTTTATTCTCAAAGAGATAAGCCCCCTGTTCTAAGGTATGTTTTATGCTGAAAAATATTACCTCTCCCTTGGTGGATTGGGACATCTTCTTTACTCTCGGGTCATCATAATTTAAAATGGAAAAATCCCCTTGAGACTGATTTAAAAAAATCCTTTCCTTTGCCCGTGCATAATTTTCCAAAGTACCGTGTCTATCCAAATGATCAGGGGTTAAGTTAAGCACTATTCCCATCTTAGGTTTAAAAGTCTCAATACATTCCAGCTGAAAACTGCTCACCTCAACAACAACCACATGATGGGAAGTTATCTCAGAAACCTTTTCAATTAGGGGTATGCCTATGTTTCCTGCAATCACTACTGGTTTTCCAGCATCTTCAAACATGGCACCAATGAGAGCAGTGGTAGTAGTTTTGCCATTCGTTCCTGTAACAGCAATAACAGGAGCATTAAACATTCGAAAAGCCAGTTCCAGCTCACTCCATACTGGTATACCTTTCTCATGAGCCTGCTTTATGGGAAGCACATCCAGGGGCACCCCAGGACTTACAATGACGAGATCTGTGCTGCCGTCAACATCTGGATAACCTCCCGTTTTAACTACTACTGGAGTATCTTTAAACTTTTCCAAAACTTCTTTCATCTCAATATCTTTTTTTATATCTGCTAAAGTTACCCGGGCACCCATTTGGTTAAGAAAATGAGCACAAGCAGTGCCTGTTTTCCCTGCTCCCACAACCAGCACTTTTTTATTTTTAATTATCATCTTAAACGCCACCTTTTTTTACCATTATTAACCTATTTTTATAACAGATAAAACTCCTAATAAGGAAAATAAAGCAGAAAAAGCCCAAAATAGTAAAACAATTTTTTCTTCTTCCCAGCCTGCAAGCTCAAAATGATGGTGCAGGGGACTCATTAAAAAAATTCTTTTTCCTCTGAGCCTAAAAGAAGCCACCTGTAAGACCACAGAAAGGGTCTCTATCACATATATACCCCCAACAATGGGCAGAACCAGCTCGGTTCCCGTGAGTACAGCCAAGCATGCAACCGCAGCTCCCAGAGCAAGGGAACCGGTATCTCCCATAAAAACTTTTGCTGGGTAAAAATTAAAGGCAAGAAAGCCAAAACATCCACCTGCAAGGGCTGCAGCAAAAACGGCAAGCTCTGTTGTGCCTAATAGAAGAGATATAAAAACATAGCCTATGGAAACAAACATTGTGCATCCTGCAGCCAAACCGTCAAGACCGTCGGTAAGATTTACGGCATTGGTGCTGCTTACCAAAACCAAAAGAACAAAGGGGTAATACAATGAGCCCAATTCCAGCATATAGTCGGTAAAGGGTATCCTTAAATCTGTACCCCTTCCCAAATATTTCACCGCCAGTAATGCCAGAAAAAAGCCCATGATCAGCTGTCCCAATAATTTATATCTAGCTTTCAATCCCAATGATCTTTTTAAAGCAACCTTTATAAAATCATCTATAAATCCAATAATTCCGTAACCAAGGGTTACCGTGGCAGCAGTTAAAGCTTCTGCACTTTCCCCTGCAAAAATCATTGTGGAAATCAGCAGAGGAATAATAAATATTATTCCCCCCATGGTGGGAGTACCCGCCTTTTTAAAATGCTTTGCAGGTCCTTCCTGACGGATGTACTGCCCAAGCCTCAATTTATTCAAAATAGGAATTATTACGGGACCCAGCAAAATTGTTAATATAAGTGAAGCTAAAAAAGCCTTTAATAAAATTGGTGCAAAATCAGCCAACTGACTCATACACTATTCCCCCGCATCTCTTAGAGCATTAACAATCTCCTCCATCCCCATAGCTCGGGAACCCTTGACCAATATAACATCCCCTGGAACAATAATTTTCTTAATCATTTCAACAGCTTCCTCATTATTTGATGCGCAAAAAATTTTTTCTCTGGACATTCCCACATCAGCTGCCCCTTGGGCAATATTACGAGCCAGCTTTCCAACAGTAATTAAATAATCAATACCCAAATCAGCTGTTTCCCTGCCCACTTCAATGTGCTCTTTAACAGCAATTTCTCCCAATTCCAACATGTCTCCCAGAACAGCAATTTTACGATTTCCTGAAAAATCCCTTAAAACTTTAAGGGAAGCTTTCATAGAATCGGGATTGGCATTGTATGCATCATTGATAACAACGGTATCCTTAATCCCTTTTAGATGTTCCAAACGCATTTTTGTAAGATTAATTCTTTTTAAGCCCTGACGTATTTCCTCCAAATTCAAACCCAGCTGAACTGCAGCTCCCACGGCTGCAAGACAGTTGTACAAATTATGTTTTCCCGGAAGGGGCAGATCCAGAGTTCCTGAAAAACTATCGGTAACAAGTAAAAAAGAAGAACCCCAAGGAGTAAACTTAACCTTTTCAGCTCTGATATGGGCATTGTCTCTCATACCGTAATATATAACTTCTGCAGAAGTCAGTCTCCTAATAAAGGAAGACCATGGATCTTCACTGTTCAAAAGAAGAAAGCCTTCCTCAGGCAGACTTTGGGCCAATTCACCCTTGGCTCTAGCTATATTTTCCTGGGAACCCAACCTCTCATAATGAGCCAATCCAATATTGGTAATAATCCCACCTGTGGGAGCAGCTATCTCACACAGCTGGGCTATTTCTCCCAAGCCGCGCATGGCCATTTCCAAAACACAAAAACGGCAGCTTCTGCTCAGTCCCAATAATACCAGAGGCAGACCAATATGATTGTTTAAGTTTCCCTTGGTGCTGCAAACCTCTCCTGATGAAGCAAGAATACCCGCTAATATATCCTTTGTGGTGGTTTTACCACTGCTTCCCGTCACCCCAATGACAGGAATATCAAACTGCTTCCTCCACCATGCAGCTAGCTTCTGCAGTGCCAAAAGGGTATCCTCCACCATAACAACACATTTTCCTTCGGGAATACCCTTAACACTTTTATGAACAACCGCTGCTGCAGCACCCCTTAAAAAAGCCTGATACACAAAATCATGCCCGTCAAAATTTTCTCCTTTGAGAGCAAAAAACAGCTGACCAGGCTCAATTTTTCTGCTGTCGGTACACACTCCTTTGAAAGAAGTTTGCATATTTCCTCCTATCAGCTTTCCCCCGCAAACCTCAGCCAGTTCACTAACTTTAAGCTCAATCATTTCTTCATTCTCCTCAATGCTTTTCTTGCTTCTTCGCGGTCATCAAAATGGTAGACTTTACTGCCTATAATTTGATAGGTTTCATGACCTTTTCCCGCTATTATTACCAAATCTCCCTTCTGCGCCATGCGTACAGCTTCATTAATTGCTTCACTGCGGTTTTCAATCACCTTATATCCGCTGGTAATTTTCTTAACTCCAGGAAGAATATCCTCTATGATTGCCTGAGGAGATTCGCTTCTGGGATTATCAGAAGTAATGATGCAGTAATCAGAATACAAAGCCGCAGCCTTACCCATGAGAGGCCTCTTTGTTCTATCCCTGTCTCCACCACAGCCAAAAACAGTAATTACCCTCCCCTGGGTTATTTCCCTTGCTGTTTCAAGAATATTTTTCAGCCCATCAGGGGTATGGGCATAATCCACGATAACCGAAAAGTCCTGTCCCTCATCAACAGCTTCAAACCGACCGGGAACACCTTTTGCCTTTTCTAGAGCTTCTTTTATAAGTTCCACATCGATCCCTTCATTTACTGCAACACAGAAAGCCGCTAAGACATTATAAACATTGAACCTTCCGATCAGCTTTATGGACAGCTCCAGTTCCATTCCCTCATAAGAAATTTTAAAATTGGTTCCCTTGGGTCCAATATTTACATCCTTAGCCACGGCATGGGCATTCTCTGAAAACCCGTAGGTAATGATAGGAACCCTGGCTTTTTCGGCAATAATTTTCCCGTGGGGATCATCTAAGTTTACCACACCGTATTTTTTACCCTGTTTTACTCCCTGATGAAGCTTGTAAAAAAGCTCCGCTTTTGTATTAAAGTAATCTTCAAAAGTAGGATGAAAATCCAAATGATCTTGAGTTATATTTGTAAATACAGCAACATCAAATTCACAATGGGCTACCCTTTTAAGCTTTAAAGCATGGGATGAAACTTCCATGACAGCATACTCGGAACCCGCCGCAGCCATTTCTGCCAAAAGTGCCTGAAGTTCTGGGGAATCAGGGGTTGTAAGTTTTGCCTCAATGGGTTTTCCCAGAATTCTATTTTCCACAGTTCCCATAAGGCTTGCCTTTTTACCAGCATGCAGAAGAACAGTTTCGATTAAATTTGTTGTTGTGGTTTTACCGTTTGTGCCTGTGACCCCTATTATTCTAAGCTTTTGTGAAGGATAACCGTTTATATGAGCTGAAATTAAAGATAAAGCAAAGCGGCTGTCCCTCACCCTAAGCCAAGGCACGCCCACGCCCAGTGAAGGAGTCCGCTCAATCACAAGGGCTGCCGCTCCATTACTTACAGCTTCTTTTATATAATCATGACCATCATTTTTATACCCTTTAATAGCAACAAAAAGATCCCCTTCTTTTACCTTTCTGGAATCATATTTCACTTCCTTAAACACTGTGTTTAAATTACCCTGCCACTCTACAGCTCCAATTATTTCTTTAATACTTTTTAAATCCACCACATTCTCTTCCTCCATTGCTAAAATTTCCCTTTTATTATTATGTCCTGGATATCAAAGTTTAACCTTAGAAGGTAAAATACAAAAACACCAGAGCCGAAACTCTGGTTTCTAAGTTACTGCTCCTCTTTAAACCAAACTTCAACACTGCTGCCCCTCTTTATTTTTGTATTGGGAGCTGGTTTCTGCATATACGCCTTTCCGGAACCATGGGGAACAAGCTTAAGTCCTAAACTTTCCAGCACATCAGCAGCTTCAAAAATTCTTTTATTCCTAACATCTGGAACCAAAACCTCAGGAGAACTCTTTTGATCTAAATATATTATAACTTTTGTTCCTTCCTTCACAACTGCTCCAGGTTTAGGCAGTTGGTTTTGAACCCTTTCGCCACGTCCTACAATTTCTCCTTCTAAACGAGCTTCTGCCAGTTTCTGCCTTGCTTCGTCAAGAGTAAGACCAACTATATCAGGAACTTCCACATCTTCCCTTGGCTGAGATCTTTCCTCCCCAGGAATTTCCGGTGGAGGATCGCCTGTATCCTGCTTGGGTATTCCTAAGTAATGAAGTGCATCTTCCACTACCCTTTTAAAAATGGGTGCCGCCACCGTACCTCCATAGTAGGGATACCCCTGGGGCTCATCAACCACCACAAGGGCAGCCACCTGGGGATCATTAGCAGGAGCAAACCCAACAAATGAAGCCACATATTTTCCCGGAACATATCCTCCCTTACCCACCTTTTGGGCAGTACCTGTTTTGCCTGCTGCTCTATATCCTTCTATATAAGCCCTCTTTCCAGTACCTTCATTAACCACCTTTTCCAGTATACTGCACAGCTTTTTAGAAGTTTCCTGGGAGATTACCTGCCTAATTTTCTGGGGTTCAAACTTTTCAATAATCTTTCCATTTTTATCGCGAATTTCCTTGACCAATAGAGGTTTCATGAGGTTTCCTCCATTGGCAACAGCTGAAACTGCTGTAATCATCTGTATTGGAGTAACAGATATTCCCTGGCCTATGGAAATAGTAGCAATGTTTATTTCCTTCAGCTGTTCTAAAGGAATTAGCAGCCCTTCAGCCTCCCCGGGCAGGGCTATACCTGTCGCTTTTCCAAAGCCGAAAGCTTTAATGTATTTATAAAATAACCCCCTATCTTTGTGCATTAATCTTAATCCCACAGCAGCTAAAACTGGGTTGCAGGAATTCATCATCCCTTCTTCAAAAGTCTGAACGCCATGGGGAACACTGGACCAGCATCTAATTCTTTCTGTCCCAACTTTTATGTATCCTGGGTCATTAAATTTTTCGCCATCCCTTATAACTCCTTCTTCCAGTGCTGCCGCAGCAGTAATTATTTTAAAAGTTGAGCCCGGTTCATAGCTGTCAGACACAGCAAAATTTCTCCATGTTTTCGGAGAATATTTATTAAAATTATTGGGATCAAAGGACGGTCTGCAGCCGAGAGCCAGTATCTCACCGGTTTTTGGATTCATTACAATAATAGCAGCACCTTTGGGTTTAACGCTGCTGTTCATCAGCTGGTCCAGCTCTCGCTCCACAACATACTGTATTGTTTCATCAATAGTTAAAACAAGATTGTTACCATCCTGGGAAGGAATGTATCGATGAACTGCTTGGGGCAGTTTACGTCCTGCAGCATCAAATTCCATTACTATACGCCCGGGAACACCCTTAAGCTCATCATCAAAAGTTACCTCCAGCCCTTCCAGCCCTTGATTGTCAATTCCTACAAAGCCGAGCACATGACAGGCAAGGGACCCATTGGGATAAAATCGCCGGCTTTCTTCCACTACCTCGATACCGTCTAAATCCAGTTCTTTAATTTTCCTGCTTTTTTCAAAATCATCTATCTTTCTTCTTATCCAAACACAGGAGCTGTTCTGGGTAATTTTTTTAAGCACTTCTTCTTTATCCATTTCAAGAATTTCAGCAACCTGTTCTGCAATCTGTTCTGCTTTTCCTGTTCTTTTTATCTGAGGAGGAAATGCCACAACAGAATCAGAACTTACACTAACAGCAAGCTCCCTATGATTGCGGTCAAGAATGGCTCCCCTTTTAGCTTCTACCACAACTTCCCGAAGCCTATTATCCAAAGCCATTTTCTGCAGCTCATCGCCTTTAACAAACTGTATATAGCCCAAGCGTAAAAAGAGCAAAAAAATAACTCCAGCCAGCAGAACGAACAGCTTAGCAATTCGTTTTTTTATAAACACACTGCTTACAGACATGCTAAGGTTCTCTCCCCTAAGCTAGAGCTGTAATCATTTAGACATAAACGCTTCAGCCCTCTGGGCTTTGAAAATATTATCAAACAGCTTTGAGAAAAATTCATTACCTGTCACTTCCTCTTTTCTGTCCTGAGAATTCTGCTTCTCAGTTTTATTTAGTTTCTGCTCCGAAGCATTTTCTTTCCCTTTACCGGCTTCTGTGT
The DNA here is from genome assembly GCA_001508005.1 of Clostridia bacterium 41_269. Lineage (GTDB taxonomy): Bacteria > Bacillota > DTU086 > DTU086 > DTU086 > 41-269. The sequence continues at coordinate 166,367 of LGEZ01000001.1, read as the reverse complement.
TGGAAACAAAAACGATGTTTTCCAAATCAGGCTTTTTCATTCCCAGCTTTTCCACTGCTTCCTTCTCAATTCTATTTAGGGAACTCATTTGGACAACCATAAACTCTAAACGCTCATTTTCGTTCTGTATACGTTCAATTTCATTTTGGAGCTTTTCAAGCTCATAGCCCTGACGGGCAACAGCTACAGTAAGGGACGTGTAATATATTCCAAATAACAAGAATAAGAACAAAACACCCGTCGTCAGAAAAAACTTCTTTTTTAAGCCCTTTCTTTTACTGGTATGCTTAAAAGCTCCAGTTCTTGTTCTGATCTTTACAAAATCCCTATTTCCCTTCTCATGCTCATAACCATAATAATCCCCTTGATGCTCCGGAGCTATTAACAACCCTATTCAACCCCCAGTCTTTTTAGAACTTAATTATCACGCTATTTTCTCAGCTACCCTCAATTTGGCACTGCGGGATCTGGGATTTAATTCCTTTTCCTTTTCCCCTGCAGTTATGGGCTTCCTTGTTATTATCCTAATAGAAGGACTTTTACCGCACACACAGCGGGGAAAGTCAGCAGGACATATACAGCCCTGGGCATACTTTTGAAAAGCTTCCTTCACCATCCTGTCCTCCAATGAATGAAAGGAAATTACGCATATCCGTCCTCCTGGTCCCGCATACCGAACCATTAAATCCAAAAGCTCCCTTAAGGCATTGAGCTCATCATTTACAGCAATCCTTAAAGCCTGAAAGGTTCTTCTGGCAGGATGGGGACCCCTTCTCCTTGCACCAGCAGGAACAGCTGCCTTAATTATTTCTACCAGCTCCCCACTGGTTAAAATGGGCTTCTTTTTACGCCTTTCAACAATAAATGACGCTATTCGTGATGCCCATTTTTCTTCACCATATTCAGAGATAATTTTTTCCAACTCTTCTTTGGAAAAGGTATTAACTATTTTCTCTGCCGTAAGCTCTGAATTGGGATCCATTCTCATATCTAGGGGAGCATCCTCCTGGTAAGTAAAACCCCTTGCAGGATTCTCAAGCTGGTAAGATGATACACCTAAATCGGCTAAGAAACCGTCAACCTTACGAATACCCAATTCTTTAAGGATTCCGTCAAGATGGCGGAAATTTCCCTGTATGATTTTTACATGGGCATCAAAACCGTAAAGATTTTTTTCTGCAGCTCTTAGGGCGTCGGGATCCTGATCTATTCCCACGAGGGTCCCTTCAGGACCCAATCTTTTGGCTATTTCTACTGAATGGCCGCCTCCACCCAAAGTACAATCCACATAAACGCCATCAGCCTTTATTTTTAAACCTTCAATAACTTCATTAAGGAGAACTGGTACATGGCAGAATTCCAATCAATTCACTCCCAGCCTTACAAGCTGAATTCTATATCCACAATTTTTTCCGCAATCTCTTCATATTCTTCCCGGGTTTCTCTGCTGTATTTTTCCCAATTTTCCTTATTCCATATCTCAACCCTTGTTAAAACACCAATAATCACTACTTCTTTATCAAGATCGGCATATCTGCGAAGATTAGCTGGAAGCAGAACCCTACCCTGCTTGTCCACTTCACATTCACAGGCACCGGAAAAGAAAAAGCGCGCAAAAGCCCTCGCATCAGATCTATTAAAGGGGAGGGAGCGCAGCTTTTGTTCAATCTGTTCCCACTCGTTCATGGGGTAAAGAAAAAGACAGTTGTCAAGTCCTTTGGTAACCACAAACCTATCTCCCAGCTCATCTCGAAATTTAGCTGGAATAATCACTCTGCCTTTAGTATCAAGGGTATGTTCGTATTCCCCCATGAACATAGGATATCGCTCCACTTTATGGGTCTTTCGTCCCACTTTGAACCACTTGTTTCCACACTCTATTCTACATTGTGTTTCCATTTCCTGCTTTTGTTTAATAAAAAAATAAAAATCCGGCTTTTCCTGCCGGATAACGAAAAGCTGTTATTAATATTCCAAAACTCCCCGCCGATATCTTACAGGTTTTAATCCCCCAAGATCCTCTAAAAGCTCCACAGCTTTCGAAATATCCCTTCCCAAATCTTCTATTCTATGGGCATCGGAACCCACAGTAAAAAACCTAGCTCCCTGATCCACACAGTATTTCAAAAGTTTTTTTCCAGGAAAGGGTTCCCCTGGTCCCTGTCTATACCCTGAAGTATTTATTTCAAAGGCGATGCCCCTTTTCACTGCCTCTTTTACCGCTCTTTCCGCTTCTTTAGGCAGCTTCTCCAATTCCTCCCTGCTGTAGTATTTTAAACCGAACCTTTTATAAACATCCAGGTGCGCCAATGCATTGTAAATTCCACTTGCCACTGCTTCTTCCAAAATAGAATAATAATCCCGAAGCATTTCTGAAGCACTGTGTTTGGAAAAATATATAAAGCTTTCTGATGCAGAGGATATGGCAGTGTGATCAATGGAATGAACTGCTCCCAAGACAAAATCAAAGGGATAGGAGCCAACCACTTGGCGCAGATCTTTTTCCATCTCAGGAATGTGGTCCATTTCAATTCCTGCTTTAATAATAAGCCTGTCTGCAAAACGCTTTCTAGCAATCTCAATTTCTCTGAAATAATCATCCAGCCAGTTTCCGGTAACAGGAGCAAGCCTTCCATTTATCCGTACAAAACCATCAATGGATCTCCTTACGGGATCAGCTTCGTAATGAGGGGTAAAGCATAATTCCCTTATTCCTTTCTCCACGGCTTTTAGGCAGTACTCTTCAATGCTGCCCTCAGCATCAGCTGAATAGCTGCAGTGAACGTGATAATCACAAAAAAACATCTATCTTTCCTCCTGAATAATACCCTGAAAAATTATTTTTTTCCTTTCCTCGCAATAAATATAAAACCCAATACCAGCACAATGACAAGAAGAACCAGTCCATAGCCTTCTGCAATAATTTTTATAACTCCAAGGGAAGCAAGGGTAACTAGTACACCAGCTATCAGCATTCCTCCCCATAAAGCCAGCAGTGCATACCAAAAGTTTATCCCAAAAAAATAAGCCAGGAGGCTCCCTGTCCAAACCCCAGTTCCCGGCAGGGGAACAGCCACAAACATCATCAAACCCAAAGCTCCATATTTCTGTACTTTGTCTCCCTTTTTTCTCGTTCTCTCAAGAATAAATTCAATAACTCTCTTAAAAAAATAAATACGGGAAAGAATTTTAAACGCAGGTTCCAAAACCAACAGAAGTAAAAAAGCTGGAATTCCATTGCCCACAGCCGAAAGACCAAAAGCTTCCCATGGTGACATGCCCATAGCCAGAGCAGCAGGAATGGAAAAACGAAGTTCTGTAACAGGCAGGGCAGCAAGGATAATTATCTGCAGAGCAGCGGGCATATCTTTTATCAAATCTAATAGCTGTTGAGTCAAAATTTCCCCCTCCCCCAGCAGAAACAAAAAACATCTTAAACCAGACCGCAGACAAACCCTTTTAGTAAATCACACAGCAGGCCTCTGCTGCAGTTTTTGAACCACTTAATGAACTCTGGCTAACAGCTACAGGCCCAAGCGTAGGGCAAAACCTTAAAACGCGCGAATAGGAGAAGAGATCCAGCCAGTCTCTCATAAGATGTCCAATTTGGGACGGTCTGGTTTTCAAAAGTATGAGTTCAGGATTGAAAAAACTGCAGCAGAGATAATTTATCAACAAGCCGGTTAAACAATATTTTTTATTTACCCTCAAAACTAGTTATTTTAGGTTCTTCGCCGCACAGGGGGCATCTAGGATTTTTAGGCACCTCTATCTCCCTAAAGCTGCTGTTCAGCCCATCAAAAATCAGCATCCGTCCCTTTAAATTTTTCCCTCTGCCTAAAATTATTTTTACAGCTTCCAGAGCCTGTAGGGTGCCTATAATCCCTGGTATCACCCCAAGCACCCCTGCTTCCCCTGGATCTTCAACATTTTCAGGCAGGGGAGGTTCCTTAAATAAACATCTATAGCAGGCTCCCTCCCCTGGGAAAATAGTCATTACCTGTCCTTCCCAGCGGAGAACCCCTGCTTCCACCAAAGGCTTTCCAGCAAAAAAGCAGGCATCATTTACTAAAAAACGGGTAGGAAAATTATCCACAGCATCTACCACCAAATCATATTTTGAAATTATCCCCATTACATTATTTCTGCTCAGCCTGGTTTTGTAAACTTCAACTTTCACATGGGGGTTGAGCTGATTTATTCTATCCCGAGCTGATTCCACCTTGGGTTTTCCAATATCCGGTGTTCCATGAATGATCTGCCTTTGGAGATTGGAAATTTCTACACAGTCGCTGTCAACAAATCCTAAAGTCCCCACGCCCATTGCCGCAAGATAAAGGGCAGCGGGAGAACCCAATCCCCCCGTACCAATTACAAGAACTTTTGAAGAACACAGCTTTTCCTGCCCCTCTTTGCCTATGGTGTCCATTATTATCTGACGCTCATATCTTTTAAGCTGTTCATTACTCAAAATCACCTATATCCCCCCTAAAATTTCTGCACAACCATAATATTCTGCTGGAAAATTCCAGGGATGAAGTAAGCCGGAACCCCTCTTCAAGATCCCTGCCCACCGCAAAACTGCCGTGACCTTTTACCATCACAATGGGACACTGCTTAAGGAGCTTTGGAATTTTTTCAGCCACTTCTTCCGAACCGATACTGTTTTCAACACTTAAAACTGGAACTTCCTTTAAATAATAACTCCCTTCTGCATCAACGGGTACTATTCTATCCATGATAAGGGAAAGGGCAACGGCATATGGAGGATGGGCATGAACTACCGCTCCGCAGTCAATTTTGTTATATATGGAAAGATGGACAGGAAGTTCCCTAGAAGCTGCTTCTGACCCCGTCCCATCAGCTTCAACGATAACAATATCGCCGTCAGTCAAGTTTCCCAACATAGAGTTCCTTCGGGTAATGGCAATCCCTTCCTTAAGCTTGATGCTCATATTGCCCCCATGGGAGCTTATAACTCCAGATTCAAAAAGCAGCCTTCCGTATTTCTTAAACTCTTCAATCATGATCTGTCCCCCATTTCCAGCATTGCCATACGGGCAGCGCCAAGGGCTCCTGCTTTATTCCCCAATTGAGCCCTGGCAATTTTAATATCCCGGGGAACGGGCAGTTTTTCTATAAATTTTCTTTTCAACAGCTCCAAAAATACTTCTCCGTATTCTGCTGCTCCTCCCCCAATAATTATCATAGCTGGGTCCATGAGAACAGCTGCATTGGCCAACCCTATGGACAGATATTCCATAGCCTCATCAAGAATCCTAACGGCAGTTTCATTGCCCTCATATACCTTCTCAAAAAATTCCCCTATTTCAGGAACCCTAAGTTTTATCCCATTCTCCTCTGCCATTCTCAATACAGCAGAAACACTGGCTAATGTCTCTAAACAGCCCCTTCTCCCGCATCCGCATTCCCGTCCCCTGGACAGGAGCATCATGTGCCCCAGCTCAGAAGCAAGTCCATTTGCTCCCCTATAAACTTTTCCATCTAGAATCATACCTGAGCCAATACCCGTCCCAATGGTTATAAGCAGAAAATTATCACATCCCCGGCCGGCACCCAGCCATGCCTCGCCCAGCGCTGCCGCATTACCGTCGTTATCCAAAATAACTTCAAAACCAAGAAATTTCCTAAGGAGATTCTTTATGGGTACATTATGCCACCTCAGGTTAGGTGCATTAATAACCGTTTCCCTTCCTGCATCCAGCATTCCAGGAATACCTATACCCACAGCAGTTTGTCGGCTGCCCATTAATTTATTCACAAGCTCTGCTGTAAGATTCAGCACATGATCTATGCCTTTCGAGGCTTCCGTGGAAATCCTTTTATATGCCAGGATTTCCCCCGCCTCATTTACCAAAACCCCTTTGATGTTGGTTCCTCCCATATCTATTCCCACAGCTAAAGGTGCCAAAATGCATTACCCCTTGTTGAAAATGCTAAAAATTATTCTCAGCTTTTATCCTTTCCCTTTGGAGCAACGGGACATGCATTGCTGACGGTAAAATTCATCACCACCGGATGCATGGATACAGCCTCATACATCCTCTTCAGCGCTGTAAAGACCTCTTCCGAGCTTCCATAAAAAACCGTACTCATATTACCCATTTCGTATTGGAGCCCCATATCCTTCAGCTGTTCCAAAGCCTTATCAATTATAGGACTCAAATCCCCAGTGCCCAAAGGGTACAGAGAAAACTGACAGGAAGGCATAATAAATCACCCCCTATTTAGGAGTTATGGACATGCTTTCCGCTTTCTCTACTGCCTCCTCCACGAGATTTTCAAAACCTAAAATTTTTTCTTCAGCTTTCTCCACTTCTTCAAGCTTAGGTTTTGTTGCTGGATGCTTGGGAACAAAAATGGTACAGCAGTCCTCATAGGGCTGGATAGAAATGTCGTAGGTTCCAATTTCTTTAGCCTTTTCAATGATTTCTGATTTATCCATGGTGATAAGGGGTCTCAGCACTGGAATATTCACAACATTTTCGATTACTGCAATGCTCTCCAAAGTTTGGCTGGCCACCTGACCGAGGTTTTCACCAGTAAAGAGAACAGTACATCCTTCTTTAAGGCATATTTTTTCAGCGATCCTGAACATCATCCGCCTCATAATGGTAACATAAAACTTTTCAGGACAATTTTTCTTTATTTCACTCTGAATGCGGGTGAAAGGTACCACAAAAAGTCTGATGGGCCCACCGTATCCCGCTAAAACCCGGCATAGCTCCACAACCTTTTCCTTTGAACGTTCACTGGTAAAAGGAAAACTGTAAAAGTGTATTCCCGTAATCTCTACCCCCCGCTTCATTGCCAGCCATCCTGCAACAGGGCTGTCTATACCTCCTGAAATCAAAAGCCCCCCTTTTCCAGTGGTTCCCACGGGCAGGCCTCCCGGCGCAGGGTAAGAAGTGCTGTAAATATAAGCATTATTCTCTCTTATTTCTATATTTACAGTAAAAAGGGGGGCATTGACATCAACTTTAAGATCTTCTGTATTCTTAAGTATATGGGCTCCTACAATACTGTTTATTTCTATGGATTTATAGGGAAATTTTTTGTTGGCACGCTTTGTCTCTACCTTAAAGGTTCCCCTGTCTTTTAAAAACTCTTTAACTTCATCCAAAGCTCCTTCTTTAATGGCTTCCATATCAAGGGGTACAACCCTAGCAGGGCTTACGGAAACTATCCCAAAAACCTTTTTAAGCCTTTCTATAACCCGTTCCGCATCTTCTTCATGTTCCACATAAAGCCTTCCATGCTCCCTACTAACTTTTATTCCTTTCAGATCCCCTAAGGAACGGCGTATGTTGTCCATTAGCATCCTTTCAAAATAAATGCGGTTTTTTCCCTTTAATCCTATTTCACCGTAACGCACCAGAATGACGCAGCTCATAGAATATCCTCCCTACCTTAAGCCCATTAAAGGTCCCGCAGTTCCTCAGCTGCTTCTTTAAACTTCTCCACTGCGAAATCCACTTCTTCTTCTGTATTAAAAGCAGAAAAACTCACCCGCACCGCACTTTCCAATGCTTCCTTTTTAAGCCCCATGGCTTTCAACACATGGCTCACACTGCCGCCCCGGGAATGGCATGCTGAACCTGTGGATATGTAGATTCCCCACTGTTCCAGGTAATGCACCAGCACTTCTCCCTTCACACCCAGTACGGAAACATTTACAATATTGGGAAGGGCACGTTCATCCAGCGGTCCATTTATTACCACATCCTGAATGCCTGCCTTAATTCCACTGATAAACCTTTCTTTTAACCCCTTTATTTTTTTCTGATGATCCTCCACATTATTTTTCAATGCTTTAAGGGCAGCACCAAATCCTGCTATGCCGGGAACATTTTCAGTGCCCGCCCTCATTTTTCCTTCCTGATCTCCTCCATAAACGTAAGGGCTTATATTTATGCCCTTCCTGATAAAAAGCGCCCCAATTCCTTTGGGTCCGTGAATTTTATGGGCGCTTACAGATAAAAAATCTATTCCCTTTTCCTTCTTTAAATTTATATTTATCTTGCCGAAGGACTGTACTGCATCAACATGAAAAAGGGCTTTATCAGATGAATTTTTGATTATCTCAGCGGCCTCATAAATAGGCTGTACAGATCCAGTCTCATTGTTAGCATGCATAATGCTTACAAGAATTGTATCGGGCCTAAGCTCTTTTTTTAAATCTTCTAGGCTGATGATGCCATCCTTTGAAGGAGATAGATAGGAAACTTCAAAACCCCTTCTTTCAAGCTCTTTTACGGGCTCCAGTACAGAAGAATGTTCTATGGAAGTGGTAATAATATGCTTCCCAAAACGCTTCAATTTTTCAGCTGCTTTAAATAAGGCCCAATTGTTGGCTTCTGTTCCCCCTGAAGTAAAAAAAATCTCATCCGGAGAACAGTTTAAAAACTCTGCAATTCTCTCCCTTGTTTCCTTTATTATTTTTTCTGCCTCAATGCCTTTCCCATGCAGAGATGAGGGGTTGCCATATTTCACACAACAAGCTTCCACCATTGCCTCCGCTGCCTCTGGAATAACCATTGTGGTTGCACTATTGTCCAGATAAATTTCCCTCAAAGTTCAACCCTCACCTCCTAGCATTCAGCTGTTCCAAATAATCAGCTGCCGTAAGAGCTGCTATCTGCCCCTGCCCCACAGCTTTGGCTAATTGAAAGGGTTTACCAACACAATCCCCTGCTGCAAAAACGCCTGGAATGTTGGTTTCCATATTTAAATTTACTTTTATAAACCTGTCATCCACCATCTCAAGTCCCGGTATCAGCTTGTCCACCGGCACCGTTTCCCTGATAATAAAAACACCCTGAACCTCAATTCTACCCTTACTCAGCTCCAAAGAAGTTACAAATTTGTCTCCTATCACAGCTGTGGGAATATCATTAATAATTTCCACATTATCCGCAATAAATTTAGGAGCATCATTGTAGCGCGGGATGTAATATACCCTGCTGCTGTACTGGGATAAAAGCTTAGCTTCCTTTTCCCCTTCCTCTTCAAAGGAAACAACGGCTACATTTTTTCCTCTATAAAGGGGAGCATCACAGGTAGCACAGTAGCTGACACCTCTGCCCAGGAATTCCTCTTCTCCAGGCAGAACTGCATCATTGGTAACTCCAACGGCTATAATAACACTCCTTGCTTTATAAATTTCATTATCCCTGGTCAAAATATCGAAGCTTCCATCGCCCTGAAATATGTTTACAACTGTATTTTTAACTATATCTATACCCAACGACTTAATATGATTTAAAAAATGCTCTTTTAATTCAGAGCCCTTAATGTTTGGAAACCCCAAATAATTATTTATTTCCGGCGAGCTGTAGAGCTTGGGACTGCATACCTCACCACCAATGAGCTTTATATTTTTCTTTCTTATCTTCGCATTCACAGCGGCAGATAAGCCTGCAGGTCCACATCCCACAATTACCATATCATAGAGTATGTTTTCGTTCATTTTGTTCCCCCCAAAATATTTAAACTAATTTTAGCTGTTTTCCCCGTTCTGGCTCTGCTGTTTTTCCATCTCTTCCACCTGCTCAAGCATGGCCTCCAGTGCTTCTCTTGTGGATTTATTTTTTGCAAAACTTAAAGCTTCTTTCCACTGGGCTTTAGCACCGGCAATGTCATTTTTTCCGTAAAGTAGAAACTGTCCATAATTTATTCTCATGTCAACAGATTGAGGTTCTAAACTCAAAGTTTTTTTATAATACTTTTCCGCTTTTTCCATATCTCCTACATAATATGCCGCACCAGCAGCTTGACCCCAAATTTTTGCATCGTTGGGACTGATCTCTGCTGCTTTCTCATAAACTTCCAAGGATTTTTTTAAATTTTCTGTACCCTCATTTATTTCTTTATCTTCAATTAATTTTCGAACACCCAAATCGTAATATGCATTGCCTAAATTCCATAAAATTTCTACATCCTTAGGCTTTTCCTTCAGCTTTTCCTCATATTCCCTGATCTTATTTTTTAAATTTTCATATTCATAATCAGCATCTTGAGAACCTGCACTCCCAGCACTTTCTTTAGAAGATAAAAGCTGCGGTAAATAGGCAAAATATGTTCCCACAAGCCCTAGGCACAATACCACTGTAAGTATAATGAGACCTATTCTAAACTTCTTTTTGCATAAAGGCGCCTGATTAGATTAAGCATTTTCTATTTTCCTCCGCAACAATTATTCATGTTCAATATTATATCCCACAGAGTATAAGGGTAGCAAAAAAAAAGAACACATTGATACAAAATTCTAATCATAAATAATGCCTCCTCCCCGGAGGCTCAAAGCCATTCTTTAAGTCTTTCCATATCCACAATTTCTATTATCTGATTGTTAACTTTAATAATTCCCTCTTTTCTCCACATCCCTAAAATCCTTGCCGCAGTTTCCCTGGAAGTACCCACCATATTGGCAAGCTGCTGCTGGCTGAGCTTAACAGATATTTTCACGCCATCCGGGGTTTCTTCTCCATGTTCCTCCACTAAATCCAGCAGCACGCTGGAAAGGCGCCCACAGGCATCCCTTAATGCTAAATCCCGAATATGGTACTGAGCACGCCGCAGGCGCTCAGCCATAACCTTAAGGATCTTTAAGGTCATTTCACCATTTTTCTTTAATAACTCTTCTAAGGGTTTGTTTTCTATTATTCCAATTTCTGCATCTTCTATAACTTCTGCAGTAGCGGGATACTCTCCTCCACCAAAAAGCAGCACCTCAGCGAAAATATCTCTTTCTTTTAATATATGGAGAATTTTCTCACTTCCATCTTCAAGAAGCTTTGATATTTTTACCCTTCCCTTTTTTACAAAATAAAGCTCATCTCCATGCTCTCCCTCAACAAAGATCAGCATATTTTTTCGGTACTTTCTCACCTTTGTTATTTCATCAACCATCTTAAGCTCTTCATCTGTAAGGTGCGAAAAAACTGGTATTTTTCTAAGGTAGGAAATATTGCTCTCCACTCCCTTTTTTACCTCCTGCACCTCTATAAAGCTGTATATAACATTAACCGCTCATTTTTGCTTTTTTGGTCTCCTTTTTACATTGGGGGCACAACCCGTAAAACTCCAGGCGGTGGTAAAAGATGGGGCAGCCTAGGGCTTCCTCAGCTTTCTTATCCAGCTCCTTCTCTACGGACATATCCACATCCATAACCCTACCACACTCAACACATACACAGTGATAATGGTTTTCCGGGTTGCCGTCAAATCGGCTGCATGTGCTTCCATAGCTGAGCTCAAGGATTTTGCCTTCTTCCTTTAAATTTTTAAGGTTTCTGTATACAGTTCCCAGACTCAAGTTGGGCAAAATTTTCTTTGCCTCTTTATAAATCCAATCCGCGGTAGGGTGGGATGTGGTGCTCCGTAAAATGTCAAGTATAACTTTTTTCTGTTTTGTCATTCTCCTCTGTTTTTCAGTCAATTTCAACGCCACCTCTACTAATTTAGAGCATTTCTATTAATATCCAGTTCAAACCATTCTGGCACTGCTTCCGCAATAATTTTTTGAATATCAGACATTAAACGGGAAAATCTGTACTCTGCTTCCAGATACTCCGTTATTGTAGGATTGGTACTTATTATATCATAAAGTCTTTCCAGCTGCTCCTTTACCTCTTCATCCACTTCATGGCCGGTCAGTTCAGCCACCTGAACCTCCAACTGTACCTGTCTAAAATTATCCAAGATTTCACGGCAGATTTGATTCTTACTCAAATTTTCCTTGGCAGCTGTAAAATCCTTATATTCCTTTGTATCTGCTAGCAATTTTGCCAGTTCTAAAGCCTTATCATATATATTCACAACTACCCCTCCAAATTTATATTACCACTGATACCCGACCAGATAAAATAAACAGCTATAACAATCATAAAAATTCCGCACAATGCAGTAACCCACTTATATGTGCTGTCGCTGAAAACCCTTCTGCCAGCAGTTACAGCCAAAGACACAGCAGAATACCATAATAAATCCGATAGAATATGCCCCGAAAAAAATGCAGCAAACCCCACGAGCCCCGACTTCAAGGACTCAACTATAAAGGCTGCCCCAACAGTAGCCCACCATAAAAACCAATATGGGTTAGACAGGCTTCCCATTATGCCCGCAGCCACCGAACTTCCCAAAAAACCTTTCTTTCCCCTATTTTCTTCTCCTTCTCCATAAGCAGCTGCTGTTCCTTTAATTCCCTTTAACATTCCTGTACCCATCCAAATGAGGACCAAACCGCCGCAAACAGCAATAAATTTAGCCACCAAAGGCTGCCGCAAAAACAATCCCAATCCAAAAAACATCCCCACAGCTGTAGCTATTTCCAAAATACCATGACCCAGGACAACTAAAGGACCAGCAGAAAACCCCTGTCTCAAGCTCCTATCAATGGTAATGGTTAGAAGGGGACCCGGTACCACCGCTCCTGAAAAACCTACCGCCAGAGCCGTAAAAAAAAGCGTGGGTAATTTCAAAAAAATCTCCTCCTAGCAATGATTATTATTATCAATAAAATAAAAGTTTCTTCCTCATAAATCAATCTTAGAATTATTTTTAAAACAGCTGCTTTGAACAACTTTGACTAATAAATGGCATGGAAAATGGGATTTCTGTTTTTAAAGGACACAATTTCCCTAAAACCTGCTTCTTTTAACATTTCAACTGCCAGCGGAATATCTCTGCCCACATGTTCCGGGCTGTGGGCATCAGAACCCACAGTAACATTAACCCCCAAGCCTTTGCAAAGCTTTACAATTTGAAAGCTGGGATAAATCTCTTTAACAGGCTTATATAATCCGCTGGTATTAATTTCCACAATCATATTTTTCTGAGCCGCTTTTTTAAGAACTGGCCTCACAAAATCTTCAATTCTTTTTGAAGGCCTGTGCCCATATATTTTTATCAGGTCGAGGTGCCCAATAACATTGTATATTCCAGATTCAATTACACTATCCACTAGGGAAAAATACTTCTCATAAAGTTCATCAATATCCCAGTTTTTAAACCCTTCAGCATATTTAGGATTATCAAACATCCAACCTTCAATTTCATGCACTGAACCAATGACATAATCAAAGGGAATTGAATCTATTTTCATGACAGTTTCCTTATCCATATCAGGAACATGATCCACTTCCAGCCCTAAACATACCCTTATATGGGGAAAAAGATCTTTTATTTTACCAATAACCTTTATATCAATTTCCCCAAGGTACCAGCTGTGATCTGAAAAACCTATTGATTTAATACCTTTTCTTTCTGCTTCCCTTATAAATCGAGATAAATTTTTGACACTGAAATCAAATTCCCCATGAGCCATTGCATGTACATGCATATCAATCATATCTGACTAACCTCACAATTAATAAAATGGGTGAAGGAAAATGTTAATTGATATTTTGTTTTTTATCCTCGGTTTCCTTCTTTTTTTTGCAGGCCTTTACATTTTTAAAAAGCAGCTTTATGCTGTACCTCACAGTTTTTTAATAAAAGCTGTAAGAGATTTCACTACAACTCCCCTAAGGGGTACCATTGCCTTCACCATTATAACATCCATAATTCAAAGCAGCAGTGTGGTAACAGCAGTGGCCGTAAGTATGGTGGATGCCGGCATCCTTGACTTTAAAAAATCCATAGGCATAATTTTGGGAGCTAATATTGGAACATGCATGACTGCTCAAATATTTTCCCTAAATTTATACCATTTGGCGATACCCATTTTCGCTTTTGGTATACTGTTATTTTTCATATCCAAAAACTTAGGATATTTTTTAATAGGGTTGGGAGCCATTTTTGAAGGCATTCATTTGATCGGAGTAGGGTCTGAACCCTTAATCCACTCCCCAATTTTTTTTAAAATGATCGAAGCTGCGGAAGCAAAGCCCTTAGCTGGTATAATAATAGGAACTGCTGCAGCAGCTGTAGCTCAAAGCAGCAGCGCTGTGATTGGGATAATAATTGCCCTTTCTCAAAAGGGAATACTTGATATAAAAGAAGCCACTGCCCTAACTCTGGGCTGCAATCTTGGCACCTGCATAACTGCTCTTCTGGCAGGCTTTGGAGGATCTGAAGCAGCAAAAAAAACAGCCTTCGCCCACATTTTGCTGAACATTATTGGGATTGTTCTCATTTTACCTATTTTTAAATCCTTTACAGCCATTGTCGAAGCAACCTCCACTTCCCTGCCCAGACAGATAGCCAATGCCCATACGCTGTTCAACATATTTTCCTCCTTTCTTATCCTTCCTTTTGCCCATGCCTATGCTGAAATAGTTTCCATTCTTTACAAAGGGACAATTGACTTAATGAATAATGTAGTGGTATTTTGTACTAAATTAATAAAAATCCGTTAAGCACCTTCTAAGGGAAGGGGATCATCAATGAACTGGGATGCTGCAGTTATCGGTGCTGGGCCTTCCGGCTCCTTTCTCGGCTGGAAACTGGCAGAAACAGGTCTTAAAGTGATAATTTTTGAAAAAAGCAAATTCCCCCGATATAAGTCCTGTGGAGGTGGACTGACAAAAAAAGCTGTGGAACTCCTACCTGAGGGCTGGCAGAATTTAATTGAAGATCATATTGAAAGCATTTTGGTAACCTATAAAATGGAAGAAACCGCCCATTTATACTTCAAAAATCCTTTGATATTTACCACCATGCGGGATAAGCTGGACACATGGCTGGCAGATTTTGCTGTAAAGTCTGGAGCAGCTGTCATTGAGCAGACACCTGTTTTGGATATTGAATACTCCCAGGGGAAATTTAATATTAAAACTCCATCCCGCTCTTATACGGCAGATGTTTTAATAGGAGCAGATGGTCCCGCAAGTATTGTCTATAAAAAACTGCCCTTTAATCTAAAGATAAACTACGCAAAAGCTTATGAAGCTGAAGTTTTTGTGGACAAAAAATTTTTACAAAAGCAGAGATCAAAAATCTGGCTTGAATATGGACTGATCAGTAGGGGTTACAGCTGGATCTTTCCAAAAAAAAAATCACTTATCCATAGGAAGCGGTACATACCAGAAAAAAGGCACAGATGTTAAAAATACTACCCTCAACTTTATTAAATCAGTTATTACTGAAAACTATAAAATTGATAGAAGCGTTGGTCATCCAATCCCTTATTTAATAAATTGGAAAAATAATTTTCACTGGAAAAGAGCGCTCCTTGTGGGCGATGCTGCAGGCCTGACCGATCCTTTTTCCGGCGAAGGTATTTACTATGCCCTAAAAAGTGCCGAGCTTGCCGCAGAAACTGTAATAGAAAGTCTTAGTTACACCGGAAGAATGGAGAAATATACAGAAAAAATTTTGGAAAATTTTCATAAAGAACTAAGCTCAGGTGCAATAATTTCAAAACTGGTTTACAATTTTCCCCATCTAGTTCATAAAACTGTTAGAAAAAATCCTGAGATTGCAGAAATGCTTTTTAAAGCAGCAGGTGGCGAAGAAAGCTATTCAGGTCTGCTTAAAGAAGTCAAAAAAATTCCCCTTTTAAAACTTGGTCTTGGACATCACAAATAAAAACATTTTTCTGCATATATGCCCAGCTTTTTGGAAATTATATTTTACTGGAACATACCACTAAATTAGGAGGTTGATATTATATGTCCAAGACCGTTTTAGGAATATTCAGCAGTGAACGGGTAGCAGAAGAAGCAGTTAACGATCTGCGTCAGGAAGGTTTTGACAGAGAGATATCCATCCTTGCTAAAGAAAGAAAAGGAAAAGGCGAAGGTGAAGGTGAAGAAGGCTTAACCAATGCAGCTTTTGAAACTGCAGATAACATCGCAGATGGAACCACAAGCGGCGGTGTATTAGGTGCTCTAGCAGGCCTTGCAGCAGGAGCAGGGGCACTGGCAATCCCTGGATTGGGACCGGTAGTAGCAGCAGGACCCATCAGCGGTCTTCTAGCTGGGGCAGCTACAGGAGGCATCGCTGGGGGACTGCTGGATTGGGGAATACCTGAAGAAGAAGGCAGAGAAATTGAGCAGGATATAAAAGAAGGAAATGTGCTTGTAGCAGTAAACACTTCCGAAGACAAAGCTGACCGCGCAGAACAGGTTCTCCGCAACCATGGAGCCAAAAACATAAAAATCCACGAAAAAAAATAAAAACAGCCCAAATTAATCTTTACCGGGGGTTGACAGCAAAAATAAAAATATGTTCTGCAGCAGCTTAAAAAAGCCCCCGGTTTGATTTTTAAATTTTTTATTTTTTTACCTCAGCTTGTGGATTCTCTCTTCCGGACTTATGATATTCTTTATCTGAACCCCAAAATTCTCATTTACCACCACAACCTCACCTTGAGCAATAAGAGTGCCGTTAACATAAATATCCACAGGCTCATTGGCCAAAGACTCCAGCTCCACAATGGTTCCCGGGGTCATATTAAGTACTTCGGAAATGGGCTTTTTCGTTTTTCCCAGAACAACAGAAACATTTAAGGGAACATCAAGGATTAAATCAAGATTTCTTTTTTCCCTTTCAGACATAGACACAGCTTCTGCCTCTGTCCTTTGGAAGCGGT
Organism: Clostridia bacterium 41_269; assembly: GCA_001508005.1. Classification (GTDB taxonomy): domain Bacteria; phylum Bacillota; class DTU086; order DTU086; family DTU086; genus 41-269. The sequence goes on along the minus strand of LGEZ01000001.1, from coordinate 149,809 downwards.
TGGAAGCTGATAAATCTTCTTCTTCCGGCTCACTTATTTGAGGTAGTACCAATTCTTCATCTTCTGCTTTTTCCTCTGCCCTTACTCCTTTTTCCTCCTCGGCAGACTCTTCCAGAGGTTTTTCTTCTGTTTTATCTCCTGCAGTCATTTGATTGATGAATGAAGGATCCAGCAGCATTCGTGCCTTCTGCTTTGCAATATCAAAGGGAATCACCTGCATAAATCGACTGTCCACTAGATCTCCTACGATGAGCTTAAAGGAAACCACGACAACTTTTTCTTCTGTTAAGGGAGAATCATATTTCTCTTTATCAAAATCAATTTTATTGATTTTGGGAGGAGAGATAGTAACAGGAAAATTAAACATATTTGACATAGCTGTGGCTGCAGCACCCATCATCTGGTTCATCGCTTCAGCTACAGCACTCAAATGCAGCTCCGTCAGCTCCCCGCTTCCTTTCCCATCGCCACCCATCATTAAATCTGCTATGGTCAAAGCATCGTTGGTATGCATAAAAAAAATGTTTGTTCCTGTAAGCCCCTGGGTATAATTAACTTCTATAACCACATAAGGCTTTTCAAAACTTTCAAAAAGATCCTTTTGAGTAGTAGTTTTAATGTTGGGAGTTGTTATTACAACCCGCTGTCTTAGAAGCTCTGAAAGAGTAGTAGCAGCAAAACCCATGGAAATATTACCTATTTCCCCCAACGCATCCTTTTCTTCCTGAGTCAGATCTTCCTCAACAGTATTAGAATCGTCCCCTCCGCCAGCCCCATCTGTGCCATTTTCCTGGCTCTGCTGTTTTAACAGGGCATCTATTTCTTCTTGGGATAAAAAGTTTTCGCTCAAGCCTTACCCCTCCTTCTGCCGGCTATTCTGCCGCAGCAAATTAACCAATAAGACCCTTTATGTATACACCTTTCCTCTGTCCAATGATTCCAGGCTGCACCCTAAACTTCTTCTTCTTTTCAACCCACATTTCAAGATCTTCATCCACTTTATTATCAAGGGGTATAACATCTCCCTTCCTCATTTTTAAAAAATCTCTCATTGTGATGGTGGTTTTTCCTAAAAAAACTGTAAGCTCCACCGGAGCCTTTAAAATGGTTTTTTTAAGCTGAGGTGTCACTCCATCTTTGGCTGCTGCTGAGCTTCCTGCAAACCAGTACTGCGCTGACAGCTTTGAAATAATGGGCTCTAAAGCTAAATAAGGAAGACACAGGGTTATCAGACTCTCATATTCCCTAACCTCCGTAGTCATGGTAACCACGGCACAGTTTTCCGAAGGAGAATACAGCTGACTGAACTGGGGATTGGTCTCAAGGGAAACCAATTCAGGTGAAATACTAACCACATCTTCCCATGCATATGCTAAATGCTCCAAAATTTTTAAATTTATTTTCCGCATAACTGTAATTTCAATATCAGTAAGATCCCTTGTTATTTGGGGCATAACCCCCGGACCGCCAAAAACCAAATCAATGATAGGAAATAAAAAGCCGGGGCTGAAAATCATCAAAATACTTTCTTCACTGGGTTTAATTTTACATACTGTAATTAATGTAGGAGAAGGAAAGGATACAACAAGATCCTCATAGGTAGTCTGATCCACCGATACTATTTCTATTTTTATGTTAGCACGCAGGTAAGCAGATAAAAAATTGGAAAGCATCCTTGCAAAATTATCATGAATTAAATAAAGGGTCCTAAGCTGGTCCTTAGAAAATTTATTGGGCCTTTTGAAATCATATTTAACCACTTTTGGGGATTCCTGCTGCTGTTTAAACTTTTCCGTATCCAGCTCTCCCCTTGTCAATGCACTTAATAGGGAATCTATCTCCTCTTGGGACAATACTTCATCCACTAAAAACACCTGCCCTTCAGTTAAAGAGATCTAAAATCAGCTTGCCACCTTTTGAAGTGCCTGAATAACTCTCTCCTGCTGGAAAGGCTTAACAATAAAATCCTTTGCCCCTGCCTGAATGGCTTCCATAACCATAGCCTGCTGTCCCATAGCGCTGCACATTATTATTCGGGCATTGGAATCCAGCGCCATTATCTCTCTAACTGCTGTTATACCATCCTTCTCAGGCATTGTTATGTCCATAGTTACCACATCCGGTTTAAGCTCCCGATATTTTTCCACTGCTTCATTGCCGTTTGCTGCTTCTCCCACCACTTCATATCCATTTTTTGTTAAAATATCTTTAAGCATCATTCTCATAAAAGCAGCACCATCAACCACAAGAACCCTCTTACCCATTACCATACTCCCCTCCTAAAAATCATTGATTAACCTACGCCCAGTGCACTGAGTATTTTTTCAACTACTTCCTTCTGGGGTAATATGAAAAAATATCCCTTTATCTCTGTAGCAGATTCAAAAAACCGCGTCTCCACGACCAGAACTTTATCGGAATAATATCCCCCTTCAATCAACGCTGAGCTGAGAACTGCTCCCATCATATCATGGGCAAAGGCAGGAACAGAAGGTACAAATACCAATCCCGTCATTTCAGATAAAGCATTAAGTATGGAACCGCTTAAAATATTTCCCACTTCCTTAAGAAGAGACTCCTCCATCTCCCCAATGGATGTGGTGGAACCCCTTTCTCTGCCGAGGAGGAGATCAGTTAAGCACATGGCGCTCTCTTCATTAAGGATAAATAAAAGGATTGCAGGAGTATCTCCTTCAATGAGCTGTTCCACACAAACTATTACATCCTCTTCCCCACCAATAAGGGTAATTACATCCTGCAGTTCCAAAATTCCTGCTTCGGGAACATCCATGTTTACTTTTTTTGACAGCATTTGAGCCAAGGAAGTTACCGCATTTCCCACTCCAATATTTCCAACTTCCCTAAGAACTTCTAAATGGAACGGATTCAGATCTTCCAAAGAGGCATTCAAATTTTCCACCCCTTCCACCGCATTTATGAAAGGTGCTCCCTTTTTACATAAAACCAGTGGTAAAGCTTATCAAATCCTAATTCCCTGTAATTCATAATATTTTCCGTAGCACCTACAAAGAGAACTCCTCCCACCCTTAAACTTCTGTTCATATTCCGGTAAATTTTATCCTGGGTTTCCTTTGTAAAATAAATATTTACATTTCTGCACACTATAAGATCATAATCAGTGTCATACCTGTCTACCAGAAGGTCATGCTTCAAAAAGGTAATATTCCTTTTAAGCTCAGGCACAACTGAATATAAACCGCTGGGTTCTTTTCTAAAAAACCTTTTCAATCTCTGGGGTGAAACGTTTTTAATGAGGCGTTCCTCGTAAAGTCCTTTTCTTGCAGCATTCAAAATATTTTCATCTATATCCGTAGCTGTAATTTTATACTGCACCCCTGGAAAACGTTCTTCCATAATAATTGCTATGGAATAGGGCTCCGCACCATTGGAACAAGCAGCACTCCATATCTTGATCTTTCTTTTACCTTCCACCAGCTTTGGAAGAATATCCCTTTCCAGCTTCTCAAAAATATCCGGATTTCTAAAAAATTCAGAAACATTAATAGTTACCTTGTCTAAAAAGGCTTCCCATTTATCCTTATCGTTCAGGAGAATATTCAAAAATTCCTTATAATCCTTTACCCCGGAAGCATTCATAAAGCTTTCAATACGGCGTTTTAACTGCTTTTCCTTATAGCCGCTTAAATTGATACCTCTTTTCTTGTAAACTGCCTCCCTGAACTCCTGAAAATCCATTCTTCCCTCTCCCACAATATGCTTTAAAGCTTTTTCATCTCTTTACCCAAAATTCTAAGATATACAGAACCGTCACAGGTATCAAAAATCATGGTGCGTCCTCGATTTCCTCCCACATCTTTTGCCACAAGTTTTATTCCCATCTGTTTTAAAACTTCTAAAGTTTTATCCACGTTACGTTTACCAATATTTCCTATAATCCTGCTGTCTGCTGAGGAAAACATCTGTGCTCCCCCTGCTATTTTAGCTACAATACTTTTCTTTTTAGCACCCATACGGATCATTTCTTCATATACTATGGGAATAGCTGTATCAGCAAACTTCCCTAAATTTTCATTCTTCTTAAACTGCGTGCTGTCCGGCAGCATAATGTGGCACAGCCCACCTATTTTATTTAAAGGGTCGTAGAGAGCCACCCCTACACAGGAACCCAACCCCAATGTAATAAGCTTATTGGGGGCTTGAGTCGTTTTCCACTGAGCAATACCCACCTTGTATTCTTTAACACCCAACTTTGATTCTTCGACACACATCTATTTACCTCCATTGAATTGTTAATACTCTTTATCCCCTTATGGAGTTTGCAAGATACCACATTTCATCAAAGGTATGTATAAGCTTTGCATTCAGCTGAAATGAACGCTGAGCCAGGATCATCTCAGTCATCTCTTCACCTAAATCAACATTGGACATTTCTAAAAATCCCTGTTTTACAACCCCAAAACCGTCCGCTCCAGGAACCCCCTCAATGGGTTCACCGCTGGCATCCGATGGAGAATACAGTCCCCGCCCTAAGGATATCATTCCACCGGGATTAGGCACATCAAAAATGGTAAGTATTCCTAATTCTTCTGTTATTCCGTCTTCATACACTACAATTACCTCACCGGTGCTGTTTACCCTTATGCTGTTCCAATTCTCAGGCACCTGTACATAAGGGAAAACTCTAAGACCGCCGCCTGTAACCAGAAATCCCTCCCTATCAACACTGAAACTGCCGTCCCTGGTAAAAGCTATTTCACCATTGGGAAGCTCCACTGCAAAAAAACCATTCCCATCAATGGCAAAATCAAGGTTTCTTCCCGTCTCCATCAGAGCACCTTGACGAAAGTCCTTTTTCGTTTCCGAAATCCTTACCCCGCTTCCAGCAAAAACATTTTCCCCCACAGGCAAACCCAACCTATTTACTTCCTGATATAAAAGGTCCTCAAAAACTGCGGAGCTCTTCTTAAACCCTGTGGAATTAATATTGGCCACATTATTCCCAACAATATCCATTCGAATGCTTTGAGCAGTAAGTCCCGTTGAAGCCTTTTTCAAACTCACAATCACACCTCTCACCCCCTTACTTCAAATTACCCACTTCCCTAACTGCCTGCTCCAAAACTTTATCATAAGTCTGAACAACCCTTTGGTTGGCCTCATAAATGCGCATCATCATTATTAAATCTGTCATTTCCTGCGCAGCATCCACATTGGACATTTCCAAATAACCCTGCCTTATGCTGTACTGAGGCTGAACAGCTTGGGCATCATCAGGTGCTGTAAAAGTATTTTCCCCAGCTTTTGTCAGAACCGCTCTGTCTGCAAAGTCTACCACCAAAAGGCGATCCACTTCCTGCCCATCTTCGTATATGGTTCCGTCATCGGAAATGGAAATACCATCTTCATCGTTTAAAACAATCAATCCGTTTTCTCCTAAAACCCTTAGGCCGTTTCCTGTGACCAAATAGCCTTCAGAATCAATTTTAAAAGATCCGTTCCTTGTAAGCCGCACTTCTTCTCCGTACTGCACGACGAAAAAGCCATCGCCCACAATGGCTACATCAAGGGGCCTGCCAGTAGCCTTAAGCTCACCCTGTTTAAAGGAAGTGTGCACCTCTGCAACCTGTGTGCCCCTTGCAGTATATCCCACAGCTGCCGCTTCAGGCTTATCTTTTTCTTTTACTATGTAGTGCAGCAGCACCTTTTGAAAAGAGCTCATAACTGCTGTATCCTTTTTATAACCGGGCGACTCCATATTGACAATATTGTTGGAAATTGTATCGCCATTGATCTGCTGTGCCAGCATTCCCGATGCTGCATAATATATTCCCCTAAGCATTCAGCTGCCCTCCTTTTTTCCGCTCGTAAGAGCATTTATAATTTTTGAAACATCCTCACCTCGTTTAAAGGTATAGGTACCCGCTATAAGTTTGTCGCTGAGTCCCATCTTCTGAACCAAAACCACAAAACTTTCTTGATTTTCGATTACTCCCTCCTTCGCAAGGAGATTTCCCACCTGTTCCAGGGTGAGACCAGGTTCAACTCTTACTGTTATAACAGAAGATTTCTCTATACTGCTCCCTTTGGCTACCGGTACATCTCTTTTTTCTGATTTTTCTTCCCCTTTACCGGCATCTTTATCTGATGATCCGCTGTCGTATACCACCACTTCTTCTCTGTAAACCATTCCCAAATTCCTTGCCATTTCCTCAATTTCCATTTTTGAGGGCTTTTGGGGAAATGCTGCCAGTACAAAGCCGGAAATAAATAAGCCCAATCCTATCCCCCACAGCAGTACCGCATAGACATTTATAAATCTTCTCATCTTTTCAAGTTCAAAATTAATTCCACCTCACCCTTTCCTCTCCCAAACTCCTCTGCTATTTCATCAATGGTTTTGCCCATTTCAAAAGCCGTGCGTATTTTCTGAAAGTCGTCAGCCTCAGCATCTCTAACATAATCTTCAAACTTTTTGTCAACATTCAGCTTTTCTCCCATTTCTCCAAAGTTATCCAGTTTTCTTTCAATTTTTGATAAGCTTAAAGTTAAATTATTTATTTTCTCCTCAAGAAGGGGAGAATGAATTTCCTTAAAAACGGAACGGCCTGATTTTTCTTCCAAGGACACTATCTTCTTCTCAATTTCATCCATGCGCTGTTCAAGCTTTTTTAATGCTTCCTTAAAGCCATAAAAATTTTCTTTTTCCCTCAACTGCTTCACTGCATTTTTTCCTGAAAGCAGAATAAGAAGCATTCCCAGCAACATTAAAATATACGCCATCTTAGAACAACTCCATTCAGTCTTGGTTAATATACTTTTTTAATGCTTCCCGCAGTTTGAGAATAGCCCTGGCATGGAGCTGGCTGACCCTGGACTCAGAAACGCCAAGAATCCTTCCAATCTCCCGAAGGGTAAGCCCTTCATAATAATAAAGGGAAATCACCAATCTGTCCTTATCCGGAAGTGCTTCCACAGCTTGAACCAAAGACCTTTTCAACTCTTCTTCCACCATTTCCGACAGAGGATTAGGGCTGTGGGCATCCGAAAGGGTTTCCCCCACAGTCATGCCTTCCCCTTTACCCAGGAGAAAATCCTCAAGGGAGATCACTGCCATTTTATTAATTTCAGCCAGCAGAGAATGGACCTCATCAACACTGATGCCCATTTCTTCCGCTATCCTGCTTTCGGAAACTTCTTTTCCTTCCTCCCCCTCCAGCTTCCAAAGTATCCTCTGAAACTCCTTAAGCTTAGAAGCTACGGAACGGGGAGCCCACTGTCCCTGTCTTAATGCATCCACGATGGATCCCCTGATCCTCTGAGCCGCATAGGTTTCAAATTTAACACCCTTACTTGGATCAAATTTCTTTAAAGCCTCCATAAGGCCGAAAATGCCGCAGCTTACCAAATCCTCCTGATCCATGTGAAGGGGAAGCTTAAAGTTGAGCCGCCCCGCTATGTGTTTCACAAGGGGCAGATAGGATTCCACAAGTTCCTGAAAAGCCCTTTCACTTTTATTCTGTAAATACTCCCTCCACAGCTCTTCCCTTTTTTTTAACAGCATTAACCTTCCACCTCAAGGCGCCTCTGCTCAATGAGTTTTCTAAACACAAAAGCTATAATCAGATCTCTTTGGGTTTCAGAAATATCTTCGAAAGCTATGCCTAAGCTCCATTTATTTCTTTCATTAAAGATCTGCTCTCTCCTAACAACCCTTGCTTTAGCCGTAATTTCAATATCCCTATTTTTTAAATCACAAATTTTAAATTTTAGATACAGCCTTTGATTCACCTCAACAGGTTTGGAAACAACCAGCTGCACCCCCCCACCGCTTATATCCACGGTATATGCATTTTCAAACTTTTTATCTTCATCATCAGCACCGTTCTCAGCATTTTTCCTGGTTTCCTCAAGAACTTTATATTTAACTGGAAGCTGCACCTTAATTCTTACATAGTCCCTCATCTGCACTCTTTTAACATTTGAGGGCATAGAGAGCATATATAGAGGCACCCTATCTTTTTTCCTCCCCAATACGGTAGCATTAAAAACATACTGGGCATCTTCTAAAAAAACCCTCGCATTTACATAATCCCCAGGCATTAAAATCATTTCCTTTCCCCGATAAGATGGTATATGTATTCCAATATATTCGTCCGAAATTTCCTGAATAGAAGTTTTATAATATACCCTTTCCCCTTCACGCTTAATATCCATTTTGGCATTGACTTTAAAAAGTTCAGAAACCGTCACCAATAAAAATACCTCCCAATATCATCCAAAAATGCGCAGTATTCTGGAAGCAAATCTATCCTTAGCCAGTTCATTGCTCACTTTTCCCAGCATTAAATTCTTAGAAACCGCTTTTATCTGATAGGATGCCCGCGCTCTAGGATACAGCAGCACAAAGGGCATCTGTTTTTTTACTGCATTTCCCACACATTCGTCATCCAGCACATAACCAAAAACATTAATCTCTTTCTTTAAAAAATGCCTGGCTGCTGCTGTTATTCTTTCTGAGGTCTGCCTAGCCTCAGAAAAACTGGCAGCCATATTAACCACCAGATAAATACGTTCATTTAACTTAAATTTCCACAAAACCTTAATCAAAGCATAGGCATCTGCTATGGAAGTGGGTTCCGGAGTAACCACCATAATAACTTCACTGGCTGCACTGACAAAAGCCAGTACATTTCGGGAAATGCCTGCCCCTGTATCTATGAAAAGAAAATCGTGTTTTCCCGTAAAATCCCCAATACTTTCCTCTATGGTTTTCTTTTCAATACTGCTTAAATAAACCAACTCGTTAAAGCCTGAACCGCCGGGAATAATATTTACACCAGCTGGTCCCTTTACTGCAATTTCCTCAATATTTTTTCTTCCGCTGAACACATCATAAAGGGAATATTTAGGAACCAATCCCAAAAGCACATCCACATTTGCTGTTCCCAAATCTGCATCCAAAAGAGCAACTTTTTCCCAAAAGAAGCAAGGCAGATGGCCAAGTTTACGGCCAGATTGGTTTTACCCACCCCTCCTTTACCGCTGGTAACAGCTATGATCCTGGTGGGCGCTTTTAAATTTCTTCTGCTTAATGCCTGCTCTCTAAGTTTAGAAGCCTGATCCATCAGCCACACCACTTTTCAGTATCATTTTTGCCAGCTTATATGGCTCAGCAGCTTCTATATCATCGGGAACGCTCTGTCCATTGGTAATATAGGCAACGGGCTTCTTAACCTTATGGACCGTGTTGGCTATGGGACCTAAATAATGGGTCTCATCAACTTTGGTAAAGATCAGCTGGGTGTAGTTAAGTATTTGGTACTCAGCGATTATCCTGTCAAGATCCCGGGACTTGGTTGTACAGCTCAGCACCAGATATGTCTCCAGGTTATCAATGGTTTCAAGGAAAGCTCTGAGCTCAGAAAGCCTCATGCTGTTGAAAGGAGACCTTCCCGCTGTGTCGATAAGAACCACATCCTTATCCCGATGCTTTTCCATTACCTGCTTCAGCTGATCAGCAGTGTAGACAACGTCAACATCAATTCCCAAAATATCTCCATATATCTTTAACTGCTCCACAGCCCCAATTCTATATGTGTCGATGGTCACCAGTCCCACTTTTTTGTTCTGTTCAAAGATATAGTGGGCTGCTAGCTTTGCCAAAGTCGTCGTTTTTCCAACACCGGTAGGTCCCACAAAAGCAAATATCTTACCCTTACCCTTGGGTTTTTCATCCGCCTCTTCAAAAATCCTGGCAAGACGGGCAATAAGTGCCTCCTGGATGATGTTTTCATTATGAGGAAAATCCTCTCCAAAAGTTTCAGTAATGCCCTGTATAAGTTCCTCAATAACCATTGAATTAAATTCCAGATCCTCAAGAACTTTTTTCCACTTATTTATGGGTTCAGGGTTAGGAACACTGCTGTTAAGAAGCTTTTTCAGCATAAATTTCATATCAGTCAGTTCCTGTTTAAGGCCGTTTATCTTCTTTAAATCATCGTATACATCTATTCCAGAATCCTTTTCAAGGGCTGCAGTGACTTCGATCATTTTAACGCCCAGCAGTCCCTTTAACCCTTCTGCCCGAACTTTTCTGCTGCTTATTATAATGGCATCCTTCCCCAAATCTTCTTTTATCCGCTCATAGGCTTCATGCATGCTTTTAACCAGGTATTTTTGATCTTCATTCCAGAGCCACCTTCCCCAGTGTTTCAATCTCCAACTCAGGAGCCAATTCATTGTATGAAATAACAGCCACCTCAGGGATAAAACGCTCAAGAAAGCGCCTAAAAGGAAGCCTTACCTTTGGGGAACAGAGAATAACGGGCTGCTCTCCAATGTTAACCATATTATTTACCTGTTGGCTTACACTCTGTATCAGTTTTTCAGCGGTTTCCTGATCCAGTGCTGGATAAGCTCCCTCCTGAGTTTTCCGCAGAGATCCTTCAATAACTTCTTCAACTTTAGGATCGAGCATTATGACCTTTATCCTGCCGTTTCTGCTGTAAAGATTACTGATGGTTCTGTAAAGAGCCTGCCTAACCGCTGCTGTAAGCTGATCTATGTCGTTGGTAATGGGGGCATTGTCCGCCAACACCTCCAGAATTGTCACCAGATCCCTTATGGGCACCTGCTCCTTAAGGAGATTCTGCAGAACCTTCTGGACCTGCCCGTAAGACATTAGATCGGGAATAAGCTCTTCCACCACCGCAGGATTTGTTTCCTTAACCGTTTCAATGAGCTCCTTTGTTTCCTGTCTTCCGAGGAGTTCATGAGCATGCCTCTTAATAAATGTCGTCAGGTGAGTTATAAGAACCGTTGAAGCGTCAACCACAGTAAATCCCTTAAATTCCAGCTCTTCCTTAACCTCCTCGGTAACCCACCATGCTGGGAGACCAAAAGTGGGCTCCTTAGTGGGAATTCCCGGCACATCCTCATCCTGGGCCATGGGATTCATTGCTAAATACCGGTCGGGCATTATCTCGCCCCTTTCAATTTCAACACCCCTGATTTTAAAAACATACGCGTTCCTATCCAATTCCAAATTGTCCCTTATGCGTATGGGCCGCACATAAAGCCCCAGCTCCAGCGCTGTCTGTCTCCTTACGGCTGCAAGGCGGTCCAGAAGATCTCCTCCTTTTTCTTCATCGGTAAGGGGCACCAGGTTGTAGCCGATTTCAATTTCTAAGGGATCCAGCTTCATTATCCCCAGCACATTTTCAGGCTGGCGCTCTTTCGATTTAATTTCCTTAGCTTTAGCAAGCTGTTCCCTTCTCGCTGCTTCTCTGGCTTCCTTAAAAAGTGTATAGGCGATATAGCCAGTAACCCCGGACAGCACCCAAAAAGGAATGGTGGGTATACTGGGTATGAGTCCAATAACAAAAAGGGCACCGCTGGCCAGAGCAACAACCCTGGGATACCTGGTCAGCTGTTCAGTAATATCACTGCCCAAACTTTCACCGCTTCCAGCTCTGGTTACCAAAATGCCCGTTGCTGTGGAAACGAGAAGCGCAGGTATCTGGGCAACCAGACCGTCCCCCACAGACAGCATGGTGTATCTCTGAAGGGCTTCGGTTAAAGACATCCCCATCTGCCAGATTCCAATCACAAAGCCTCCCAGTATATTTACCAGGGTTATTACAATACCTGCTATGGCGTCCCCTCTGACAAACTTGCTGGCACCATCCATGGCCCCAAAAAAGTCCGCTTCCCTTTGAAGCTCTTCCCTTCTTTCCCTGGCTTCCTGCTCCGTAATTATCCCTGCATTGAGATCTGCATCTATGCTCATCTGCTTTCCAGGCATAGCATCCAGCGTAAACCTTGCTGCCACTTCAGCTACCCTTCCCGCTCCATTGGTAATCACCACAAACTGGATAACCGTAATTATGATAAATATTATCATTCCCACCACATAATTACCGCCTATTACGAAGCTTCCAAAGGCAGCAATTATGTTACCGGCAACTCCCTGGCTCAATATGAGCCTTGTGGAAGCAATGTTTAGAGCCAACCTGTAAAGCGTTACCACCAGAAGCAGTGCAGGAAAAACGGAAAACTGCAGGGCATTGGTAGTAAACATTGTAGTAAGGAGAATGACAATGCTAACCGTTATGTTAATGGTAAGGAGAATATCAAGAACAAAAGGATCTATGGGTATTACGATTATTATCACTATACCAAGAATCAAAGCAGCAATGATCAGATCATTATATTTAGCTGCATTCCTTATATAAGTCAGTACCGATGGTGCCATTTCTTCCCATCCTCTTTCTCGGCTTTTCAGGCTGAATGATAATTTTTACCTTAAGTATACTTTGGACCTCAAGCCAGCTTTTTCCTCTTAAAACGGTAAATAACTGCCAAAATCTCAGCCACAGCTTTGTAAAGCTCCGGCGGAATCTCCTGCCCGATCTCCACATTGTGGTATATAAACTGTGCCACCGGCTTGTTTTCCACCACAGGCACATCATTTTCTTCTGCAAGCTGTACTATTTTTTTTGCAATGTGGCCTGCCCCCTTGGCCACAACCTCTGGAGCGTCCTGCTCACCCACTTCATACTTCAAAGCAACGGCAAGGCGAGTGGGGTTTGTAATAACCACAGTTGCCTCGGGAACCTTTTTCATCATTCTCCTCTGGGCTAAAAGGCGCTGTCTCTCCCTCTGCCTGGACTTAATCAGGGGGTCCCCTTCGGTCTGCTTAAACTCGTCCTTGACTTCCCTTCTGGTCATTCTGATTCTCTTTCTAAAGTCATAGCGCTGATAAATATAATCCAAAATGGCAATCACCAAAAAGGCACCCAATGCCCCCAACGCCACCCTGGAAACCACATATACCACCACTTCCAGCATGGGCATCAAATCCATAAACATTATAAAAACCAGCTTCTCAAAATTATTTCTAACGAGGACATACGTTACCCAGCCCACCACAGCCACTTTTAAGAGAGACTTTAGAAGCTCCACAAGGGATCTCCTGGAAAAAATCCTTTTAAAGCCATTTATGGGATTGATATTGCTCAATTTAGGCTTCACGGCGCTGGGTGCGAAAAGAAAACCCACCTGTCCCAGGTTTGCAGCCAAACCTGCTGCAATACCCGTCAAAAGTATAGGAGCCATAAACTTAATTATAAAAAGGGAAGAATCGGCAAAAATATACATAAGCTCCGATCCCGTAATCCTCCTCAATACACCGTCGGTCAAACAGCGGCTGATGTAATCGTAAAGGATCTTAATATAATACTGATGGGTAAAAAGAATCAGCAGAAATACGGCAAAAAGAGTCACCGCCGCGTTGAGATCGGTGCTCTTAGCCACCTGCCCTTCCCTGCGCACTTCCCTCCTCTTATGGGGAGTCGCCTCTTCAGTTTTCTCTTCCTGGGCAAACAGCTGAAGGTCGATTCTCAAAAACCCGTCATTCACTGTCCCATACTCCTCATTATCTGCAGTAAATCCTTTTCAATCTGCCCCACAAGGCCGGTAATTACCGCTGTAAAAAGAGGAAGAATTATAATAAGAACTATAATTCCCAAACCAGCTTTTAAAGGAAAACCTATAATAAAAACATTTATCTGGGGTACAGTCCTGCTTATGAGACTGAGGCTTAGATCTGTTATGAGCATAACAGCAATAATAGGTGCAGCAATCTTAAAGCCCAAAAGGAACATTTCCTTAAAAAAGATCAGCATTTCCAATGAGATATTTCTATTCAGAACTGCTGTCCCAAGGGGAACAATTTCAAAACTCCTTGAAAGGGCTAAAAGAAGATTGTGGTGTCCGTCCACAGCCAGAAAGAGAAGTATTCCCAAAGTATACATAAAACGGCCCATCAAAGTAACACTGGAACCCGTCTGGGGGTCAAAAAGTCCCGCCATGGAGAAACCCATGTGGAGGTCAATCAGTTCCCCTGCCACAGTAATTGCTGAAAAAATGAGGGAAGTGGTAAAACCTATAATCATTCCCACAAGACACTCCTTTAAAGCAAGGAGCATAAACTGCCATTCATTCTCTGTAAGATTTCCCAACCCAGCGTGATCCACAGTGGGAAAAATCAACAGCGTCATAACAACCCCAAGCCCAATCTTAGCGTAGGCCGGAATCGCCATGGAACTGAAAAACAGGGAAACTGCTATGAAGGACGTTATGCGTATTAGAACAAGCACCGCCGCAAGGTAATCCGCCCAATTCAAAAATTCTCTCCCCCAAACTCAATTTTAAACTACCTTATTATTTCAGGAAGATTCCCAATTAAATTTTCAGTAAACTGCACAATAGCATTGAGCATCCAGGAACCGAAGAGAAAAACAGCCAAAAACACAGCAATAATTTTGGGAACAAAGGTCAGCGTCTGCTCCTGTATCTGCGTGGTCGCCTGAAGTATGCTCACAACTACCCCCACCACAAGGCCGAAAAGCAGGGGAGGCCCTGCGAGCATCAGCGCAACAAAGAGCGATTCCCTGGCAAGATGAATCAAAAAGTCCTGCGTCAATGAACATCCCCTCCGTCAAAAGCTTTCCAGCAGAGACTTCACCACAAGATGCCATCCATCTACCAGCACAAACAGAAGAATTTTAAAGGGCAGTGAAATCATTATGGGAGGAACCATAAACATTCCCATGGACATTAAGGTGCTGGCCACAACAATATCTATAATCAAAAAGGGAATAAAAATCAGAAATCCCATCTCAAAAGCCGTTTTAAGTTCACTAACTATAAATGAAGGTATCAATACCCGCAGGGGTATATCGTCCCTGCTTTTTGGCCTATCCATGTCCGACATTCTCACAAAAAGAGCCAAATCCTTTTCCCGCGTATGCTCGAACATAAAATCCCTTAAAGGCTTGGCTCCTGCTTCAAAAGCCTGCTCCTGAGTTATAGCTCCTTTCAGATACGGATCAACTGCTTCACTTTTTATGTCCTGAAACACCGGAGCTATGGTAAAAAATGTTAAAAACAGCGCCAGACCAATGAGCACCTGATTTGGGGGTATCTGTTGAACCGCAAGGGCCTGCCTGACAAAAGACAGCACCACAATGATTCGAGTAAAAGAAGTGAGCATTACCAAAAACGCTGGGACAAGGGACAGCACAGTGAGTAATATTAAAATCTGAAGAGTTCCCACCACATCCTGGGGCCTTTCTGACTGTCCTATTTCCACATTAATGTCTGGAATGGGTATGGGCTGACCTTTTACTGGAAAAGCATAAAGCAGAACCGTAAATATAGCCAATGCAGCGGATACAAATAGTGTCCACTGGAACAAAGACTTTTTGGGCATATTTCATTCCTCTCCTCTGGAACGCAGTTCATTTATCTTCTTCTTAATAGTAGAAAACAGGCTTTCTATGCTGAAATCATTATTAACCTGCCTTTCTCCCAGGGATATTTCAGGATAGCTGTCCAATTCTTTAAGCAGTGTGGCATTACCATTATTCAGGGCAATAAGATAATATTTCCCAGCCACCCTGACCACCAGCAGACTGCTCCTAGGCCCCACAGTCAACCTGTCCACAATGCTCATAGCATAACTATGACTCATGGAATTAACAATACTTGCCAAGCCGAAGCGGATAAATATGTAAATTAGAAATAAAATTATGGGAAGAAGGATAAAAATTCTAAGCAAAGCAAATATCATATTCCACTCCATCCCTAACCTTCAAACCCCTCGACAAAGGAACTTATCCTAATACCAAAAGCTTCATTTATTACTACCACTTCCGCTGTGGCAAAGGGCATATCATTGAGGTAAACATCAACTTCTTCACCTGCTAGTTTGTTGAGCTCTATTACAGAATCCACATCTAACTCCAGCACCTCTCCCACCGTGAGCTGGCACCGACCCAACTCCACCTTAAGCTCCACCATTACATCATTTAAAAAACTAATATCAATGGGCTTGCTAGATTCTTTAGTTTTCTGCTGATTTAACTCAGGAAACTTTACCTTTTTAACTTTTGTCCCACTTTCTTCCTCATCAAGAAGGTCTCCAATCATAGACCTGATCTTTTCCTCCGTAATTGAACTAATGTCCATGAAAAAATTTCCTCCAATTATGTGTTGAATTAATCATTGAATAATAAAGTTTTCAAAATACAGAGCTTTTATCTGATTTGAAGGCGACAAAACACTATTTACAGCTTTTAAGAGTTCCATCCTTACCCTTTCAAATTTTTCGCTGGTCTCAAAATCGCTTACCGTTTTCTGGCTTAGAACAGTTATAATTTTATCCCTAATCTTATACTTCTTCTGCTCAATCTCTTTTACAGCATCCTCATTGTAGCATTCAAGGGTTATATCCACTCTTAGATACCGCCTGAACCCCATATCAGATAAATTCACAGTAAAAGTTTCTAAAGGAACACTTATCCCCTGTTCCTCGCCGTCAGTTGAAGCGCTAATAAAGCCCAGCTTTCCATCTCCAAGGAGAAAAAAACCCGCAGCAGCGCTTCCTGCTAGCAAAAAAACTGCCAATGTAATTAAAAGCAGTTTTTTCTTGCCACCGCTTTTTTTCTCCTGATTTTCCTCCTTCTCATCTATCTGTTGCTTCTTTTTAAGTGGCATACTATTCCCTTGCACCTCACTCATTCATTTATTTTTTGTGTTGTTATAACCATAACCACTCTGCGATTCTGAGCCTGATTCTCCGGTGAAGTATTAGGCAGTATCGGCTGATATTCGCCGAAACCCACTGCTACGAACTTTTTAGGATCAAGCCCCTTTACCTCAGTCAGGTACCTAATTACTTTCACTGCCCTGTCAACGGAAAGCTCCCAGTTTGTGGGATACTGGGCGGTATTTATGGGACGGTTGTCCGTATGCCCCTCCACCGAAATCTGGTTGGGAAGCTTTTCAAAAAGTCCGCTCAAAAGGTCAAGAAGCCTCCTGGCTTCAGGCTTTAAAACAGCCTTTCCTGAATCAAAAAGTATCCTCTCCTTTATATCTAGAGCTATTCCCCTCTGACTGTATTTGACCTCTACCTGATCCGAGAGCCCATGCTCCTTCAAATAGCTCACAGTCATATCGTAAATCTCCTTTAAGTTGCTTTGGGCACCTTCTCCTAGCAAATTCTTATCCTCGAAGGCTTCACTGCTTGTGCTTTCGGGCATAATCTGCTCCAGCGGAGCCCTTCCGCCGTCCAGCACCCCTGAACCTTGAAAGGATAAGATAAACTGCCTGAATTTATTAATATCTATTTGGGAAAAGGAATAAAGAAGTACAAAAAACACAAGCACCAAAGTCACAAGATCCGAATATGTAAGAAGCCATTCACCAGCGGGAATATCCTTTTTAATCCTACGACGCCGCACCTAAGCGCACCTCATCTTCCTTCCCTTTGTTATTGTTCATTTTATCCTGAGCTTTGGGAGGTATGAAAGCCTTAAGCTTCTCCTCAAGAATACGGGGATTAAGCCCCGACTGAATGGCAATAATTCCTTCAAGAATTATAGTCTTCAAACGTATTTCCTCATCACTGCGCAGAGCAAGCTTTCCCGCAATGGGGGTCATTATGAGATTGGCAATAACTGCTCCGTAGAATGTGGTAATAAGCGCCACGGACATTCCCGGTCCCAGCTTGCTGGGATCTTCCAAATTCGCAAGCATTTGAATTAAACCAATAAGAGTTCCTATCATCCCAAAAGCGGGAGCCATTGCAGCCCAGCTTTTAAAGATATTCTGCCCCAGCTCGTGGCGCTCCGCCATGCTGTCTATCTCCGTTTCCAGTATATCCCTTATGGTGTCGGGATCAATGGCATCCACAATAAGCTGGAGCCCCTTGGCAAAAAGGGGATCATTAATGGCATCCATATCATCCTCCAGTGCCAGAAGACCTTCTTTCCTTGCTTTTTTTGCAAGCTCGGCAAGGGTGCTTATTATTTCCTCCGGTGGAGTAAGTTCCGTTGTAAAAGCTCGTCGGGCAACAGACATTACGCTTTTTACCTGGTTGAAATCATATTGAATAACCACTGCAAAAAAGGAACCCCCAACGGTAATCAAAACCGAAGGCAGATTCCAGAAAAGCCCCAAACTGCTGCCTGTAGCCATACCCAGCAGCACCACAATAATGCCAAAAACCAATCCTAAAATCGTCATTAAATCAAACTTACGCAAAGCTTCACACCTCGATCCTTTTAGGATACCGGCGGCTGTATAAGCCGCCGGTACTCCAGAACCAGCTGCTTAACTTCCTCCGGAGTTTCTTTAACCAGCATTTTCCTTCCCGTAGTAAGGGTAATCAGCGTTTCGGGAACCCTTTCAACCATCTCTATAAGCTCGGCATTGATGGTAACCCTTCTTCCGTTTAGAGTAGTGATCTCAATCATTGAACCTTGCCTCCACTAAGCATTTTAAGCACGGATTAACGCTTGAGGTTTACCAGCTCCTCAAGCATTTCATCGCACGTGGTGATGGTCCTGGCATTGGCCTGATAGCCTCTCTGGGTGATGATCATATCCGTGAACTCCTTTGCCAGATCCACATTGGACATCTCAAGGGCACTGGCAACAATAGTACCCCTTCCCAGTTCCCCTGGAGCCCCACCACCATAATTGCCTTCTCCCCCCGCTTCAGGTCCAGCGTTAGTATCATAGCGGAAAAGGTTTTCCCCAACTTTAACAAGGCCTTCAGGATTGGCAAACTTCGCTATGGCAATCTGCCCTGCTTCGGTCTGCTCTCCATCAGCACTAATGTAGCGGACATATCCATAACTGTCTATGTTAAAGCTCTGGGCATCCACGGGAACGTTGATAATATTACCGTTTACATCATAAACAAAGAGCCCGTTTGTCTTATTGATAAGATTTCCATCACTATCAAATCCAAATACTCCGGCTCTTGTATAGTAAATTTCCGTGCCATCAGCATTACCAACGACAAAAAAGCCGTCACCCTGAATCATTAAATCAGTTCCTATGCCTGTAGGCTGAACATTACCTTGGGTAAAGGAAGTATCAATGGTGCCCAGTGTCATCCCCGTACCCACCTGTCTGGGATTAATGCCCCCTCGGGTATCTGAAGGAGCAGAACCGCCGTTTAATGTTTGGTAAAACACATCCTGAAAAGTCACCCTGCTGCTCTTGAAAGCAACAGTATTGACATTGGCAATGTTGTTGCCAATTACATCCATACGGGTCTGATGGTTTCTCAGTGCGGACACCGCCGCAAACATGGAACGCATCATTTTAATGACCTCCCCTCTTCTAAAACTTTGTATGCCGCTTCGGTCGTTCCGCGGCACGGGGCTTCCTCACAGGAGGTCCAGCCCCATCTAAACTATCACCGCACTGTCAATGTTGGTAAAAACATTCTCCTTCATCCTCTTTTCCTCAACAACGGTAATCACCGTACTGTTTTTTACGCTCACCACAAAGGCTACTCCTTCCATGAGCACAAGGGTTTCCCTAGCTGCTTTGGAGCGGGCTTTGGACACAGCTTCCTCCAGGCGCCTGATCCTTTCAGGGGTCATTTCAACGCCCTCTGTGCTCAGACGCTCCTGGGCATGCTTGGAAAACTTTAGACTGCTCCTTTTACTTATTTCACTGCTGAGAACATCACCAAAGGAAGGAGTGTCCGCATCCCTGTTCCCTCTGCCCTTCTCAGCGCCCTTTTCTGTTTTTACCTGAGAAAGGGGATAAACCCTTTCCGTCCCAAACCTCACATCAAAACCGCCCACTACAATCACCACCATTTATTCTGCATGCACTTCCACAACGCTTCCCAAGGGTATTTCTTTTTCGCCCACAATAAGCACGGGCTGAGAATTGAAGTTCTTCACAGCTTCAACGATGCCCTCAACTTCAGTCCCATCAATCAGGGCCTTTATGCGCTTACCAATCATGTTTAGGGCCTGTATGCCCAAAGCGTACTGCCCGTCCACGCCATTTTTCAAACTGCTTTTAAGCTCCTGAAGCTCTTCCCTTATACCCGTTATCTGCTCCAGAATGCTGAACTGGGTAAGCTGGGATATGAATTCCTCATCATCCATGGGCTCTAGGGGATTCTGAAATTTAAGCTGGGCAACGAGGATTTTCAAAAAGTCATCTTTTCCAAGAATCCCCTGACTTTCCGCCGAGTTTGTGGAACTGCTCGATGCCGTCTGGGTAAGATAGGAAGAAGCTATACTGCTTACGCTCATGGGCTCCACCTCCTTCTTCTATGCAAGATAGCTGATGGTACCCCCTATGTGAGGTGTTCCACGCTGAATCTCTTCCATAGCTGAAGCTTCAGGCTCATAAACCAAACCTTCCCCTTTATTCGAGCCTCCTCCGAAAAAGCCCTCCCCTTCATATTCGTAGGGCCTCCACTGCTCAAAACTACCTACATCCACTTCCGTCTGCCGCCAGGAAATGCCCTGACTTTCCAGAGACTGCCTCAGCTGGGGAAGGCTGTCCTTGATGTACTGCCTCACGTGAGAATTTTCCGCTAAAATCCTTGCGTGGAAGACGTTATTCTCCAGCGTAAGCTTTACCAAAAGCTTCCCTAAATACTCGGGCTTGAGTTGAAGGGTTACCTCCGACTTTCCCTCTGATGCAAAAACCTGCTTTTCTGCACCATCTGCTCCCTAAGGATCATGGACAGCCTCTCAATAAAGCTTCCCTGGATAGTGCTCTTTGCCCCATCCGCTGCAGTCCCTGCATCATTCACAATCACCGCCTTCTGAAGAGCTCCGGAAACCTCAGGCGAGGACCTTCCACCAAAAGCTCCATTTTCTGCAGCATCACCTGGGTTAACTGTCCTTCCTGAGGAAAGGTCAAGGGGTGTTTTCAATACCTTAGCTAAAGCTTCAGCACTTTTATCAGTCATCCCGCAATGCGCCTTCACAACGCCTTCCGCTGAAGCCTTTTCTGAACCCTTTAAACCAGGCTTTTCCGCTTCATCTTTTTGCCCCAGATCATTTAAGGGCAGCCTGCCCTCTGCTTTTCCCACGGAAGCCCCCTGGGTTTCCAGAGCACCCTTCTCGGGAACCATAAGGAAAGCTTCAGCTTCGGAAACTCCACTTTCTGCGGATGCGAAAGCTGTGGGCAGAGCAGCTGCAGAAGATGCATCTTTTTCTGAAGAAGCCTCCAAGGGAGCACCCATTAAGACTCCTGGAAGAACCTTAAGGACTCCTTCCATTCCATTCCCAGGAAGAGTACCGCTGGAGGCAGAAACACCATTCCCAGTTAAAGGAGAAGCTCCTCCCCTTTCTAAAAGCTGTGCTGCCTGCATTATCAGCCCCAAGCCTGCCGCAAGTTCAACAGCACCATTCCCTTCTGCTTCCCCTGTATTTTTTCCCTGTCCTGAGCTTTCAGGAGTGCCTTTGAATTCCGGCTCCTTTAAATCCTTTCCTTCTGAAGCACCTACAGCTACTTTGCTCTTCCCCTGCACTTCCCTGGACGAATCCGCAGAAAATGCCTTTTTTCTTTCATCGATTCTGTTTATGGCCCCTTCAAGCTCCCTTCTAAAATTTACTGAGCCGTCTAAAGAAGAATTCTTACTGGATGGTTTTTCCGTGCTTATCCCGGGATTTTCCACAAACTGCATCAGCTGAACCGCCGGCGTTCTGCTCACCTTTTCACCCCCTTTCTTGAATTTTTTGATCATTATTCTTTCTTAACTCCTCCTTACATAGGAGGAGGAAGCAAACTCATCCAGCCCCTTCTGCATCTCCCTTGAAACTTCATACTCATACTGGGCAAATTTCTTCTCCTTCAGCTTTTCCAGCACCATGGAACTGCGCCGGGCCTCAATATATTTTTTCTGAAGCGCCCTTAGGCGGGAAAAGGACTGCTCCACCATTTCCGCCTGTTTATCAATGAGTTCCTCCAGAAAAAGGGACCTCTCACTCCAGTGAGCAAGCCTCCAAGCCTCAATCCTTCCCTCTCCAAGGCCCCTTTTTAGCTCAGAATACTTTGCCCGAAGATGATCCAGCTCTTCCACCAGGGCCCGGTGCTCCTCCCGCTTATTTATGAGCTCCGTCTTAAGCTGCTCTTCCACCTGCTTCCTGTATGCCAGAACCTTTTCAAGGGAAAACTTGAACTTCTTCATGCCCTTCCTCTCCCTCTACTTTATCCCCTGCTATCCACCTACAATCTCCTTCAATCCCTTCAAAGATTCCTCCAGCCTGCAGTGCTCCTCAATTCCCTGCTTTAGAAATTCAACCAGCTTCGGATAAAGCTCCACAGCCCTGTCGATTTTAGGATTGGACCCCTTTTTGTACGCACCTATGTTGACCAGATCCCTTGCCTCCTCATAGGCTGCCAGATGCTCTCTGGCCTGCTGTGCAAGCCTCTGGTGCTCTTCGTCAGTTATCTCAGGCATCAGACGGCTGATGCTCTGGAGTACATCCACAGCAGGATAAATGTTCTGGGAGGCCAGCTGCCTGGACAGCACTATGTGCCCATCCAGAATTCCCCGAACGCTGTCGGCTATGGGTTCGTTCATATCGTCAGCTTCAACCAGCACCGTATACAGGCCCGTTATTGAACCCTTCCTGGACCTCCCTGCCCTCTCCAGAAGTTTAGGCAGCATTGCAAATACCGACGGAGTGTACCCCCTGGTTGTGGGGGGCTCCCCCACCGCAAGACCCACTTCCCTCTGGGCAGCTGCAAAGCGGGTAACAGAATCCATCATAAGCATTACATCTTTTCCCTGGTCCCTGAAGTATTCGGCTATGGCAGTGGCCACAAAGGCCCCCTTAATGCGCACCAAAGGAGGCTGATCCGAAGGAGCAGCCACCACCACAGACCTCTTAAGCCCCTCTTCACCCAGATCTCTTTCAATAAAATCCTTTATTTCTCTGCCCCGCTCCCCTATCAGAGCCACAACATTGACATCCGCCCTGCAGTAGCGGGCTATCATACCCAGAAGGGTGCTCTTTCCCACACCGCTTCCGGAAAATATGCCTATCCTCTGTCCCCGTCCGCAGGTGGTAAAAAGATCTATTACCTTTATCCCCGTCTCCAGAACCTCAGTGATGCGCTCCCTCTCCAGAGGATTGGGAGGATCATTGGCCACACTGTAGAAACCCTGTCCAAAGAACATTCCCTCTCCGTTGATGGGCCTACCCAAACCGTCAAGCACTTTGCCCAAAAGATCCTCTCCTATATAAATGCCGTGGGTCCTGCCCGTGGGGAAAACCCTGCACCCAGGAAAAATGCCTTTTAAATCCCCCAGGGGCATCAAAAGGGTTCTATCATCCTTAAACCCCATCACTTCCGCAGCTATTCTATCCCTTCTGCCTTTGGCCTCAAGGAAGCACAGCTCCCCTATGGAGGCCGAAACCCCTCCTGCTTCAATGGTGAGGCCCACAACCCTCAAAACCCTACCTATAGATTTTAAAGTATTAATTCCATCCAAAGCCCGTCTGTAGGGCGCCAAATCAATCCTATCCATTCTCCTGCTTCCTCTTTACTACCTCTTCAGATAGGACTTTTCTTATCTCATCAAGCTGACTCTCAAGGGTGGCATCCAGAACTCCCTTTTCTGTCTCCACTTTACACCCTCCTGCCCCCACACTTTCATCCTCCAGGATATGAATATGGGCACTAGCACTTACCTGCATGCTCAGCTCATCTATATACTGGCGCAGAAGCTCTGCATCCCTAGGATTAACGATGATGGTGTAGTGTTTGGAAGAAGCAAGCCTCTCCAAGGCTTCCCTAGCCAGCCTCAACACCGTATCCCTGTGTTCCTCAACATGGGCATGGACCACTTTGGATGCAATTGCAAGGCATAGATCCACTACTTCCTCTTCAGCTGAAATTATAAGCTCCTGCCGCCTGTTTTCCGCTTCCTCTAAAACTTTAAAAGCCGTATTTCTTATCCTGTCTGCCTCTTCTTTTGCTTCATCTAGTGCCTTTTGAAAACCCCTGCGGTAGCCTTCTACATACCCCTTTTCTTCCGCTTTTTCATATATTTCCTTTTCTTTCTCCTTGGCTCCTGCAAGAATCTGGGAAGCTTCCTCCTGAGCTCTTTTAATCAGTTCCTCTGCTTCTTCTTTTGCCCTGTTGATAAACTCTCCTCTTTCCCTTTCACCATCCGTTATTTCCTCAGACGACTGAAACGATGCATTATCTTCCAAAAAGCTTTCCATATTATCATCTTCAGCAGGCTCAAGATTAAGATTCAGGTTGTAGTATTCATTAACTTCCACAAAACGCAGCACCTTAGACAATTACTTCATCCTCCCCACCGCGGGAAATAATAATCTCGCCTGCCTCATCAAGCCTTCTGATAATCTGCACAATATTCTGCTGGGCCTCTTCAACCTCACGGAGCCGCACAGGTCCCAGGAATTCCATCTCTTCCTGAAGCATTTCCCCTGCTCTCTTGGACATGTTTCTCAAAATTCTGTTCATAAGCTCGTCGCTGGCACCTTTAAGGGCTTTAGCCAGATCCTTCATGTCAACCTCACGGAGCACACGGCGGATAGCCGTATCGTCGAGAATGTTGATATCTTCAAAGACGAAGAGCCTGTTGCGGATTTCTTCCGCCAGCTCCGGATCGTCCTGCTCCAGCGTTTCTATAATGGTCCTTTCCGTGCTGCGGTCCGCCCTGTTCAAAATATCTACCACCGTCTGAATGCCGCCGGCAAAGGTGAACCTTTCCCCCACAAAGGTGGAAAGCTTCTTCTCCAGCACAGCTTCCACCTCTTTAACTATCTCAGGAGACGTGGTTTCCATCTTAGCTATACGCTTCGCTATTTCTGCCTGGACATCCTGAGGCAGTTCGCTAAGCACCATAGCAGCCTGCTCAGGATCCAGATAGGACAATATTAACGCAATGGTCTGGGGATGCTCATTCCCAATGAAGTTCACCAGATGCTTGGGATCTGTTTTCCTGAGGCTGGAAAATGGATACTTTTTAGTTGCTGCTGTAAGCTTACGGATGTATTCATTAGCCTTGGCAGGTCCCAGAGATTTTTCCAGCACCTGCTTTGCATACTCCACTCCGCCCTTCAAAAGGTAGTACTGAACTTCATGAAGTTCCAAAAATTCCTTCAGCACTTCCTGCTGGGTTTCGGCATCCACCACATCCATATTTGCAATTTCATAGGTTATCTTCTCAATATCCTCTTCCGAAAGCTGCTTCATAACCTTGGCCGAAAGCTCAGGCCCCAGGCTTATAAGCAGGACCGCTGCTTTCTGCCTTCCTGTAAGTTTTCTGTGCTTTGACACCTGGTTTCACCTCATTCTTCCGACAGCCATGCCCTTATCAACCTAGCAGCTTCTTCGGGCGCATTACTGGCTATTTCCTTAACACTTTCGTATCTCCTCTTGCGCTGCAGCTCTTCCTCTGTGGGAACGCGCTCCGGCTCCCTTTCTTCCTCTTCCTCTACAGCTGCGGCTTCACTGACAGGCATGGGATAAATTTCTTCAAATTCTTCCCTGGAGCGGCGCCTGTATATTATAAACGCAGCTATTCCTGTGATTAGCACCGCCAGAGCCGCAGCGCCAATCATAATGTACTGCTTCAAGCGTTCCCTTCTCTCCTGCTCTTCCCTGGCCGCCTCCATTTCTCTTTCCGCTTCCTCTATATGGCTTCTGTCAAAAGTGCGGCTTACCACAGAAATCTGATCTCCCCGCTCGGGCTGATATCCAATGGCTGCCTGCACTATTTCCTCGATCTGAGCTATCTCTTCAGCATCAAGCTCCCCATCCACAGCCACGGATGTGGAAATATTCTCAATCTGTCCCGGAGCAAAGACCACTGTTTCCTTAGTCTCATCTATTTCATAATTTCTGGTCACATCGGTCTCCCTTTCGCTGTTCTGACCACCTTCTACCTCCTGATACTCTCCCACATTGGTGGCAGTGCCGGGAACCCCCGCTGCTCCTCCCAAAACACTGTTTCGTTCCACAAGCCTCTCGCTTCTTACCACACCATCTTCACCGTACTCAATCCTTGTTACCTGCCTCTGATCGAAGTTAAGGTCCGCCGACACCATTACCACGGCGCGTCCGGGCCCAAGAATCCTCTCCAGTAGCTTCTCAACCCTGTCCTCCAGGTTCTTTTCAAACTCCCTTTTCAGCTCCAGCTGCCTTCTGCTTAAGGCTCCCCCTGCTCCCTCCTCTTCTCCCACTGCAACATCCTCACTCAGAATGTTACCCTGGGTGTCAATAATGTTGACCTTTTCTGGAGGAAGGTTTTCCACACTTCCCGAAACAAGATAAATAATTCCCTTCACCTGCTCTTCACTGAGCCGGGCAAGGGGTTTCAAGTCAAGAACCACAGAAGCAGAAGCGGTTCCCTCTTCTTCCACGAACACACTTTCTTCGGGAAGCACAATGTGAACCCTGGCATCTTCCACCTCGTCAAGATAATTTATGGTCCGCCTGAGTTCCTCCTGAAGGGCCCTCTGATAGTTCAGCCTCCGCTCAAAATCAGTGGCACCAAGCTGACTTTCATCAAAGAGCTCAAATCCTTTTCCAGTATTGAGAACACCGGAGCTGGCCAGCTGAAGCCTCGTTTTATAGAGAACATCCTCGGGAACGAGGATGGTGTCTCCATCCCCTCCCACTTTATACGGAACTTTCATCTCATCCAGTTTTTCCGCCACAGCTCCCGCTTCTTCTGGGGACAGATCCGAAAAAAGGGGAGCGTACTTCTCTCCGAAAATCTTCTGCCCCAAAAAAACTAACAGGATTATAACCGCTGCGGCACTACCAATAACGACAGCTTTCCGAGCAGTTGATAGGGAGTTCCATTTTTCTGCCAGTTTCTTAATCAGCTGATTGATGTTCAATGCCATGCACTCCCTGCCGCCGCAGCTTTAAGCTGCGAATCCTAAATCTGCATTCTGGAAATCTCCTGATAAGCCTCAATTACCTTGTTCCTTATCTGAACCGCAAGCTGAAGGGCCAAGCTCGCCCTTTCCGCAGCAATTACAACCTCGTGAATTCTGTCAATTTCCCCTGCCAGATACTGCAGGGTAAGGGCATCAGCCTCCTTCTGAAGATCGTCAAGCTTTTTCACCGCATCATTTAGGACATCCAGAAAATCAACGGATTTTGTCTCCCTCTTATCCCCATTTTTTTCAGAAAGCCCAAAAACCAAAGGCTGGGAGTTTACTGCAGAAACCTCCACTTAATGCACCTCCCTGTTAACGCCCTATTTCAAGGGCCTTCAAAGCCATGGACTTAGAAGTGTTGAGAACGGTAACATTGGCCTCGTATGCCCTTGATGCCGCAATGAGATCTATCATTTCATTTACAATATTTATGTTCGGCATGGCAACAAACCCGTTCTCATCGGCATCGGGATGATCGGGATTGTACACCATCCTTGGGGGGGCATCATCCTCAATAATTCTCTCCACCCTGACTCCGTTTCCCCTATATCCACCTTCCAAAGCTTCTTTAAGCCTTTCCCTGAAAACAGGCATCTGCCTGCGGTAAGGACCGCCGCCCTCAGTGCGGGTGGTGTTCATATTAGCAATGTTGTTGGCAATGATATCCATCCACAGCTTTTGGGCTGTTAGGGCCGATGCGCTGATGGCTATGCCTGGTATGAGCTTCATTTTTTATCCCCTCCCCTCTGTGATCACATACCTTAAAAGGGACAGCTTGTTGCTCAACTGCTGGGCTGCCAGATTGTAATTGATGGCATTCATCGCAAGAACCGCCATTTCCTCTTCAATGCTCACGTTATTTCCATCCGTTCTGTGGGAAGTACTGTAGTCCCTTCTGATCTCAGGAGCAATTTCCTCCAACGCCGGCACTGACCCCATATGGGCAGGATGGGTGCGCCTTAAAGGAATTCCTTCCTTTTCCTTCAGAGCCTGTGCCAGGAATTCCTCAAAAACTACATAAGATTTTTTGTAGCCGGGAGTATTGATGTTGGCTATGTTGTTGGCAGTAACCTCCTGGCGCTGATAGGCAGCGTCCAAATATTTTTCCAGAACCTTTACAGCAGGATCACTAAAAATAAAGCTCATAACACCTGTCCCCCAAAAAATTTATAAAAAACCTATCCAAAGGATAGGCGCCGACACTTTTAATCTGCAGCATGGCAGTCATAGCCCTCAAAGAAGGGCCTTAGACCCATTGCTTTGCGCGCATTTCCTTTCGGAAAGCTTGCCCAACATGGTATTTTTATCAAAGAGTAGCACATTAAGGAAAATATCAAATTTTTTTGCTTTATTTCTACATTAAAAAAGTAAACCCCGCATTAAACACAAATTTTTTTCTTTTTTATCGACAAAAAAAAGAGCAGATCTTAAAATCTGCTCCAGGCTGTAAGCAAAACCTCCACTCTACCCTCCGGCATCTGCCTCTGTAGGCGCCTCCTTTAAAGCCTTAAGCGACTGCTGCCACGCCTCCTTAAGCTCAGCAGCCATGCCACAAACTTCCTCAATGATCTCCGGATCCTTCTTCACATTTGCCTCAATGAGCCTGCGGTGCATATAGTCGTACAGCAGAAAGAGGCTTTTGGCAATATCCCCAGCCTCAAAATTTAAGCTTCCCATAAGCTCGCCCACAATGGACTGCGCCTTAATAAGGTTCCTGTTCGCCTCCTCTATGTCGTTCCTCAAGCATGCCTCTTTAGCTCCCCTGGCAAACCTCAAAATGCCGTCGTACATCATGATCACAAGCTTTTCTTTAGGAGCCGTCATCACCTGGCTCTGCATGTAAGCCCTGTAGGAATTGTTCACCCAACCATCCCCCTTTAGTGCCTCAATTTTTCCCATATGGTGCTCTATATAAAACTTATATAAAAACGTCCACCAAGAGACCCAGGAGCTTCTCCATCTGGGTCATCACCGCAAAGACCCTTTCCGGTTCTACGGCCTTCAGCACCCTGTCCTCAGCAGTATCCACCACCTCAACCCTTGCTTCTCCATTTTCCTCAGTGAGGCGGAAGCGAATGGGATTTCTAAAGGACTCATATATGCTGTTCAGCCTGTCTATGGACTGCTTTATATCTTCCCGGGAATACTGTTCAAACTGCTCCTTCTCCCTCTCCTCCTGCTCCTCGTACCTGTCCACCCTTTTGATCTGCCTGCTGTCCCTTACCACTGGCTGAATGTACTGATCTCTTATTTGATCTATAACCTTGGGATCAACGCCGTTAATCTTCAACTCCATCACCTCTTTAAAAATTAACCAAAGCTCCTAAGTCCCGCTCTGCCTACCTCTTTTCGTTAAGGAAAACTCCGGAAAAACCCTTTCCCTTCCCCTTATAGAAATCCTTGCTCTTTCGGTGGAGATTTACTTCCTTTATCTTTTCTTTTATCTCTTCCACTGTTTCTTGGGCAATTTTCATGCTCTCCCTATCAATATCATATATCTCCTTTGCCAGCTCCGCTGCTTCCCTTTCCAGCTCAAGGGCTTCAACTGGAAACCCTTTCCTTTCCGCCAAATCCGCATTTCCCAGCTCCCTTTCTCTCTTCTCACCATAAACTTCACTATTAAGCCTGTCAACCTCTCTTATAATGTTCCTTCTCTCCTCAAGGATGTCCAAAAGGCTTTCACTGCCACCGCTCTCAAAATCTGAAAGAATTAATTTCTGCTTCAAAGCGAGATCCTTAAGCATTTTCATATATTCCTTTTTCTTTTTCAAATTTTCCAAAAGTTTTACCACTGTCTTATCTATAGGTTCCTTCACCTAAAAGCCCTCCGCTTTTTCTTACCAAAGCCAATACTCTTCATCATCATCTCGATCCCGAAGAAGACCACATTCCAAACTGTTGGGTTAGCCACAGGCTTTGATAGTTCATTTCACTTATAAACTTTTCCATCACCGTAAACTGGTTCCAATACCTGTTTTCTATCATCTCCAAACGCTTTTCATATTCGTCCATTCTTTCATCAAGCTGGCGTATTCTTCTGCCCAGCTCACTTGTGTCCATGGTAACAGAGCCTGCGGGTGAGCCCGCTTTTTTCGTTATAAGAGTGATTCCCCTAACAATCTCATCATATACCTTAACCCCTATTCCTTGAGCTGAATCCGTGAAAAGTTCCATAATTCCTTCCAAGCTTTCAGAAATAGTCTGCTTGAGCTTTGCTTCATCCACATAGAGCTTTCCCCTCTCGCTGTAAGAGCCTGTAGTTATGCCTATCTGGGAAAGGGATTTAATGCTGGCATCCTCCACATAATCGGAAAGCGCCCTCCGCATACCGCTTAAGATGCTGAAAAGCAGAGAGTCATTCTTCAAAAGCCCGCTTTTGGCCCGCTTGGTCCATTCCTCAATCTGATCCTCGTCTAATTCCTTTCGCATCTCATCCGTCAGGGGAGGGTAGTCCCTGTAGTATTCCTCTGTCAGCTTGCCGTTAATGTGTGATATAACCTCATTGTATGCGTTCACAAAATCCACTATGGATTTGTAAACCGCATCCACATCGGTGCCCACCGTCACCAAAGTATCCGACCCGGCCTGGCTAATGCCCTTCAGCGTAAAGGTAACTCTGCTTAGGGTAAAGGTATTTGAGGAGCTCGTCATCTCAATTCCGTTTATTGTAAACACCGCATCCTGCCCCTGCGCCTCGGCTGTTCCGTCTGTATTTAAATTTATTTTAAGTTTGGCAAAAAGCTCTGCTCCCCTTCCATCACCAGCATCGTCAATATCGATCACCGCATCGGCTCCCGTAGAAGGGGTGCTGAGAAAAAGCCTGTCGAACCCGCTGTCATAGGAAGCAGTAACGCCTGCACCCGCAGAATTTATCTTCTTTACCAGGCTACTTATGGTGTCTACAGCAGCATCTACGGTTATCTCCTTACCATTTATTGTAAAAGTGTAGGTTCCGGCCAGGCCCAGGGAATCAAGTGTACGGGTATCGCTCCCCAGGCTGATGGCTTCATCACTGGCAAGGTACGCTCCCTTTGCCAGCTGGAAAACGGAAATGCTGTATACACCGTCAGCAGCACCTGCTCCGGCTGATGCCTCCACAACATTTACATTTGATGATTCAGCCCTCTTGGCATTGAAGGTCCTCTGAAGCTTTAAACTGAAGGCAAGTTCCCTAAGATTTGAAAGCTTGCTGTTTATCTCACGATATGCTTCCTTCTTCCATTCGAGGCGCTGCTTCTCCTGATACATTTTGTCCAAGGGAATCCTGTGCACCTTCATAAGATCCGATACAATGCTGTCTATGTCCATTCCCGAAGCCAAGCCGGACACTCTGTTAATGCTCATCCTATCGCCTCCTCAAAAAACCCTCGCACCTTAAGCCCGCTCATCAACCAGTATCCCCGCAAGCTCCCATATCTTGGCAATGAGGTCCAGTATCTTTTCCGGAGGGATTTCTCTTATCACCTCATTGGTTTCTTCATCGATTATTTTTACCATGATTTCCTTTGTGCCTTCATGAATGGAAAACTCAAAACGGGTATTGACAACCCTGAAAGCCTCGTTGGCTCGCTCAATGGCTTTTATAACCTCAGCTTCGGATACTGCACCTGAAAACTGCTGTTCTTCCTCAACTGCCGACCCTTCGGCTTTCTGTACGGTGTCATCTATCGGTGCCGTTGTCTTTTCCAACTGGACTCTTTCCCTTAAGGTCTCTTTCAAAGGGGAAACTTGGGAAACCCCGGTAGTTCCTTGAATTTCTTGAACAGACATCCTCCTTCCACTCTCCTTAAAGCAAATGTATCCTTATAGTAAAATTCGGCAAAAACAGCCAAAGCTTTAGAAAATTTTTCACTATCCCCTTTTATTAAGTGCATTTTACCTACCACAACATGCAAATAATAAAAAGAAAGCTCACTGGCAGAAAACCCAAGCTGCTTTAGGCCCAAAACAAAGGACACTGGAGGTGCGGCACTTGTCAGGAAATGAAAACCCAAACAACGGTGAAACCCTAACTATGATAGACGGACTGGTAAAAAACGCCCAAAAAGCCCTAGAGGAATATCTAAGCAAGGATTTTGACCAGCAGAAAGTGGACGAAATTGTGCGCAGCGCCGCTCTGGCTGGACTTGACCACCACATGGAATTAGCAAAGCTGGCTGTAGAAAATACAGGAAGGGGGGTCTACGAAGACAAAATTATAAAAAACATTTTTGCCACAGAATACATTTACCACGATATCAAGAACCTTAAAACCGTTGGTGTGATCAAGGAAATCGAAGAAGAGGGCTATGCAGAAATAGCCGAACCGGCGGGCGTCATAGCCGCACTCACGCCCGTTACAAATCCCACTTCCACAACCCTTTTTAAGGGGTTAATCGCCCTTAAAACCAGAAACCCAATAATTTTCAGCTTCCACCCCAGCGCGCAGAAATGCAGCGCCAGGGCGGCGGAAATTCTTAAAAAAGCAGCTGTCCAAGCAGGAGCGCCGGAATTCTGCATCCAGTGGATAGAACAGCCCTCCATTCAGGCGGCGCAAGCGCTTATAAAACACCCAGGAGTTGCTCTCATCCTGGCCACGGGCGGAGAAGGAATGGTGAGAGCAGCTTACAGTTCAGGGCGCCCGGCTCTTGGCGTCGGTCCGGGAAACGTTCCCTGTTACATCGAAAAAACAGCAAATCTCAAAAGAGCCGTAAACGACCTCGTGATAAGCAAAACCTTTGACAACGGGATGATCTGCGCCTCCGAGCAGGCCCTCATCGTTGACCGGGAAGTATCCCAGCAGGTGCTGGAAATGCTTAAAGCTTTGAAGTGTTATTTCCTGACCCCGGAGGAAACTAAAAAGCTCGAAAGCATCTCCATCCTTGAGGGCAAATGCAGTTTAAACCCGGACATTGTGGGAAGAAGTGCCTTTCAAATAGCAAAAATGGCGGGCATAAGTGTGCCGGAAAACACGAAAATACTCATCGCCCGCCAAGAAGGGGTGGGTAAAGATTATCCTCTTTCCAGGGAAAAGCTGAGCCCTATACTGGCATATTACGAAGTTGCCGACTACAGGGAAGGAACGGAATGCGCAAGGGAAATGGTAGAATTCGGCGGGATGGGCCACTCGGCAGTCATTCACTCTGAAAACAGCGAAGCAATAGAATATTTTTCTCACCGGGTGCGGGTAGGAAGAGTCGTCGTCAACTCCCCGGCCTCCCAGGGAGCCATAGGCGATATTTACAACATACTGACACCTTCGCTGACCCTGGGGTGCGGATACGCCGGGCGCAACGCGACCACGGACAACATATCTGCTGTGGATCTGGTTAATATAAAAAGGGTGGCACAGCGCAGAGTGAACATGCAGTGGTTTAAAGTCCCACCAAAAATATATTTCGAACGGGGTGCCCTGCAGTACCTGTCAAAAATGCCGGGCATAGAAAGGGTATTCATCGTGACGGATCGGGTTTTGAGAAAATTGGGATACGTTGACAGGGTGGAGTATTACCTGAAAAAAAGAAGCAACCACATAAGCCTTGATATTTTCGACGATGTGGAGCCGAACCCGTCCCTTGCCACCGTAGAAAAGGGTGTTGAAATGATGAAAAAATTTTCCCCGGACACAATAATAGCTATAGGAGGCGGTTCGTCAATCGATGCCGCAAAGGGTATGTGGCTGTTCTACGAGCACCCGGAAGTTAAATTTGATTTCATGAAGCTAAAGTTCCTCGATATACGCAAAAGAACGTACAAATACCCCCGGGTGGCTAGGAAAACAAGGCTTGTGGCAATACCCACCACAAGCGGAAGCGGTTCCGAAGTGTCCGCCTTCGCCGTCATAACTGATAAAGGAAGGGACATAAAGTATCCCATAGCAGACTACGAGCTTACCCCTGACGTGGCTATAATCGATCCTGAACTGGTAATGAGCATGCCAAAAAACCTTACGGCAGATACTGGGCTTGACGTCCTCACCCATGCGATAGAAGCCTACGTCTCGGTAATGGCTTCCGACTTTACGGACGGGCTGGCATTGAAAGCAATTGAAATAGTGTTCCGCTACCTGCCAAGGGTGTACCACAACCCCGATGACGCGGAAGCGCGGGAAAAAATGCACAACGCCTCGACAATAGCGGGGATGGCCTTCACCAACGCTTTCTTGGGTATAAACCACGCCCTTGCCCATAAAATCGGTGGGGAGTTCGACATACCCCATGGAAGGGCAAACGCCATCCTCCTTCCCCACGTCATAGAGTACAACGCTTCCGTGCCTTCTAAGGTAACGGCATGGCCCAAGTACGAGCATTACAAAGCCCCGGAACGCTACCAGGAAATCGCCCGGTACCTGGGACTTCCGGCTGCAAGCCCAAAAGAAGGGGTTTCAAACCTCATTGAAGCCGTGCAAAAGCTCATCCGTGAACTGGACGTCCCAGATACCATAGCCCAATGCGGCGTTGATGCCCGGGAGTACGAAAGCAAAATACCCATGATGGCCGAAAAAGCCCTTGAAGACCAGACAACGGTAACCAACCCCAGGATGCCCCTGATACACGAACTTGAAGACCTCCTCCGCAGAGCCTACGGACCGGAGCTTATAAAAAAATAAAAGCGCGCTTTAAAAAAACCAAAGAATCATCAAGGGGCGGCTTTCTTCCGCACGCAGATAAACCGCCCCTTTTTATTAGTTGTCCCCGTCATGATAACGCATCCATCATTGCATCCACTGCAGAAGAACCATGTCCCGTATCATGAAAATTATCAAAAAGCTCGATAATAAACTCCATAAACATTCCCGTTTTATCTTCACTAAATTTTTACTCTCTATCTTCCCTTTCATTTAATACCTGCTTCTTTTATTTTTATCACACAACAAAGAACGCTTTTTAAAATCAATAGTAAAACTCAATTTCTCCTGAAATTGCTACCTTTATATCTGCGATAACAACTACAACATTGTCTCATTTCAACCCTCACTATTTCATATTTTGGATCTTACAAGTTTTCAGCATTAACTATTATAAAGTATTCTGAATTACATTTTTTACACTTACATCTATATTAACCCGCCATTATGTCCCAAGTACGCAACACTTGTTCCGTCTATTTTATTTCCTATTTTCCTCAAGATATTGTAGCAACCCATCCCATTCTTCTTGAATACAGCAGCAGTAATATTTAGATACAACTCCCACAATGCGGACAATTTTTTCCTTATGAAAAAGCTCAACAACACCCTTATCAAGGTTTCTCATTATCCACTTAAAAGGTTTTTGAACACCGACGTAGTCAAAAGGTTCATATAACGATATTCCATTTGCACACCCCCCACTATCTCAAGACTTTACGAGCTCCCCCCCAGCCTTACCCTTTGCTGGTTAACCTGACTTATACCATACAATTTGAAGCTAAAAAAAGAAGAGCAGGGGCAGGATGGCAATACCACCCTGCCCCTGTCGCCTAGTTCGCTTACCGACCGAGGAGTTGGAGGACCATCTGCGGCTGCATGTTGGCCTGGGCGAGCATGGCCGTTGCTGCCTGCTGGAGGATATTGAGCTTGGTGAACTCCATCATTTCCTTGGCCATATCCACGTCGCGGATGCGGGACTCGGCAGCGGTTAGGTTTTCGGAAGCAGTGCCCAGGTTGTTGATAGTGTGCTCCAGGCGGTTCTGGTAGGCGCCCAGCTTGGAGCGCTCGGCAGATACTTTCTCGATGGCGTTAT
The DNA here is from genome assembly GCA_001508005.1 of Clostridia bacterium 41_269. Lineage (GTDB taxonomy): Bacteria > Bacillota > DTU086 > DTU086 > DTU086 > 41-269. The sequence goes on along the minus strand of LGEZ01000001.1, from coordinate 114,358 downwards.
TGATGGTGGTAATGGCATTATTGGCCGTTTGCTGACTCGATACGTCGACTCCCTTCACTTCAAATGTGGTATCGGCAGTAACAGCTGCACCTAAAGTAAAGAGCGTGTTTCCGGCTGCATCTTTAAAGGTTTGACCATCCGAGGATTTGGCGACGACTTGGCCGCTGGAGTCCTTAAGCTCGCCCGTTGATTTAATATAAGTGTATGTCCCAGCTTCCAATCCTTGGTTGGTTACTGTCGCGGTTCCGGTGGCCGTCCAATTGGTACCATCGGTGGAAATTGTCACCGTACCGCTGATAACTTTATCTGCGAACTGAATCGTGTCGCTAGTGTTAGCTTTGGCAGTGTATGTCTCACCATCACTACTTTCGGCAATCACTAGACCGTTGCTGTCAACGAGCTGGTATTTGTTGTTAGCGGAGTCGTACTTTACCGCGTAGGTGCCAGCGCTGAAGCTATTGTTTGTATTAGTAACCGTTCCAGTAGCAGTATAGGTCACATCACCCACTACACCCAGGGCATAACCTCTCATATCTTTAATCTGCAGTGAAAGGTTCTGATTTTCATTGGCTCCTATGTGGAAGGTTCCCTTGAAAGTGCCATTCAAGAGTTTCTGGGTGTTGAATTCGGTAGTATTGCCAATCCGGGCAAGTTCTTGTGCAAGCTGATCTATTTCTTTCTGTATTTCCGACCGGTCAACGGCGGTATTCGTATCGCTGGCTGATTGGACGGCCAGTTCCCGCATCCGCTGCAGGATGGAGTGGGTTTCGTTCAGTGCGCCCTCTGCTGTTTGGATGAGCGAGATAGCATCTTGGGCATTCTTGGAAGCCATCTCCAGCCCGCGAATCTGCGCCCGCATCTTCTCGCTGATGGCCAGGCCCGCCGCGTCATCGCCAGCACGGTTGATCCTGAGGCCCGAGGACAATTTCTCCAGCGACTTAGCCGCCATCGAGTTGTTAATCGACAACTGACGATAGGTGTTTAACGCTGAGATATTGTGGTTAATTCTCATTCCCATTCCTCCCTGAATTTTTTATTTCGGCATCCATGCCGATTCCTTTCCTCGCGGCCGCTGGGAAAGGCATAGAGAAGCTTCTCTATTTCTCATATCGGAAAGGGGAAAACCATTCTTTAGGGGAAAGGGGAAAATTTTGACGAATTTTTTTAGGAAAAATATAATTGTAAAGAGGGGGTATAGGCAGTGGAAGAAAAAAAGAGGCTTTGTGCGTACCTGCAAGGCAGAGTACAGGGTGTTGGGATGAGGTACTTCGTGCGCAGTGCCGCCGAAAGCCTCGGGCTTACGGGATTCGTTAAGAATCTCGACGACGGAAGGGTAGAAATAACAGCAGAAGGAGAGCCTGAGGCTTTAAATAAACTGCTGGAAGTAATAGAAAACAGCGGAGTGGGGCACATCACGGGAATAGAGACAGAGTGGAAAGAACCCACAGGTGATTTTTGCGGCTTCAGGATAGAAAGGTAAAGGGGCTTTGGGAACAAAAAACCCAAAGCCTTTTTTTTTGAGCCGGCACGTTTAGAAGCTTTCCTTTGATTCTTAGAGAGATAAAACAATCAGCCCTGAAGAAGCCCCTGAACGATCATCTCCGTAGCTTCCTCCTCAGAAAGCCCCCTTGCCATGAGGGTCTCCAGCTGGGTCTTGTTCACGCCGCCTATGGCAGCTTCGTGGGTGACCCTTGCTTCTGGGTGGCGCACGTCCACTACGGGAACGGCTTTGGCAAAGGCCCTGTCCCTTATGATCTCCGTGCAGTCTACGTGTCCCCACGCCTTTGCGCCAAGGGCAACAATCTCATTGAAAACCTCAGCCCGGGCTTCGTCCTTCAGGGCGATTTTGCTCTCAAGGAGCCCCCTGGAGCCGTCGCCCTTCAGGCAGCCCGCTTCCCTGATCTTAATCCTGTCGTTTCCGTAACCGTTCACCCTTGCCAAAAGCTCCATAACAGAATTGGCGCCGACCTCGGCATCGTAGTCAATATCCACCACACCTGCCCTTCCCTTCGGCAAACCGAAGAAAGACTTCAATGCGCTGTTCTCCCCAAGGACTATTTTCGCCCTGGGGATAACCTCAACGCCGCCGAAGTTTCCATGAAAGTGGGTTTCTCGGTATTCGTACCTGGCATTATTTCCAACCACTATTTCCGCATCCATCAGATGCTTTACCTTAACCGCATTGGGAAAAACGCAGTGGGCAGTTACGGATACGCTCCCGCCGTCCTTTACTTCAACCCGCATTTCTATCCGCTGGATTCCTTCTTCAGGGAGGACCCCAAAGCACAGGTGAACAGGTTTCTTTATTTTCGCCCCCTCTTCAACAACCAAAAGCGCCCTTATCCCCTTTTCGGTTTCTTCCACGTCCATGTTCAGCCCCGGGACAAGGTGAGCCCCAAGGACTCTGTTTTCGGCAACCACCAGGTGGGCAACATCGCTGTCCTTGAATGCTTCAGGCTGTCCCCCTGAGCTTTCGTACGCTTCCACCATTTTTTCAAAATCGTTCATATCTTTTCCTCCTCCTGGGGATACACTTCACTGGGGCAGGGAAGGCACCGGACGTTGTAGTATTCCGCCGCTTCCTCAGGGGACCCCGTTTTGACCACAAAACCGGAACAAAGGAGGGTAGCGCAGTCAGCCGCTTCCAGCATTTTGTGGGAGTGGGTAATGAGAAGCACCCCGATCCCGAGTCTCTTAAACTCCTCTATTATCTCAAAAATTTTCTCAATGGCCACCGTGTCAATTCCCGAATCAGGCTCGTCCAAAATCACGGCTTTGGGGCGCATGAGCAGGATGGATGCAAGTTCCACGCGCTTTCTTTCGCCGCCGCTTAAACCTTTGTCCACCTTTCTCTTAAGGTACTTTTCGGGATTAAGGGCGACCTTCAGAAGAGCTTCCTCGGGCGTCAGCCGGGGAAGCTCAATACCACTGGAACTGTACTGCTTGGACCCGTTGGTGCTTATTTTTAAATACTGCTCCACGGTAATACCTTCAAAGCGTGCGGGCTCCTGCCATGCAAGGGTAAGGCCCCTTTTGGCCCTTTCGTTTATGGGAAGGTTTGTGATATCTTCTCCTTCAAAGAAAATCTTGCCTTCTTTTGGACTGTAACCCTCAAGGCCCATAATGGTATAGGCAAGGCTGCTTTTGCCGGCACCGTTGGGACCGATAACCGCATGGACTTCACCAGGTTCAAGGATCAGATTGACCTTTTTGAGTATTTCGTTTTCTCCCTTTTTAAGGGTCAGATTTCTTACTTCAAGAAGATTCAAAAAATCCCCTCCCAAAATCTAATTACGATTACCTTTTCTATGCCGTGCACAAAATTCCTGCCCGACGGCATTAACAAAAGCGGGCATCGGTTATCATGGTGTAGTGAACCCTTACGGCATCCAGCTGCACCACGCCGTTTCCGGGAAAGGAAACTTTTTTCGCCAAAACTTTCACCCTTTTCTCTCCGTTGAAATAGGTTACCTCCACAGGCCTTTGGGCAGAGGCGGCTTCCCTTAAGACCGTCTCAATCTCCGCAATTCTTTCATCGGGCAGAAAGGGCGGGTCTTCAGCCTCCGCCTCCCTTTTGGTTCGGGCTATGCCCTGCCTGAGCTCGGAAACTACGACCCTGTGCCCCTCCCAAAGGGTATTGCCCCTCACCCTCTTCTCCCCCTCCCTTAATATGACTTCCCAAAGCAATTATACAGGGAACATATGTTCGATGTCAAGAAGGGGCTTCTTCCTAAAAAAGAGCCCCGACGAAAAAAATACTTCGGGGCTCTTTGACTTTTCGGTATCAGCGGTAGCCCAGCAGCCTGTCCCTGTACTCTGTCCTCAAATCCTTCTGCATGTATGTTATAAACCTGGTAAGAAGGGAAGCAGCTTCCGCTCTGGTGAGGACGCTGTTGGGAAGGAGGTACCCGTAACTGTTTCCTTCCACCAGCCCTATTTCCGCTGCCAGAAAAACGGAATTTACAGCCCATTTGGGAATCTGGGAAGCATCCCTGTAAGCATCCAGAAGGTACGAAGCAAGGGGAATGTGGTCAAACCCTAGAGCCCTTATGAATATGGTCAAAGCCTGTGCCCTGGTAAGCTTCTCTCCCGGAGAGAAATAACCGTTTCCCGTACCCTTTATGATGCCGCTTTCGTACACGGCTTTAATTTCACTGTAATAGGGGTGGTCGCTGGGGACATCGTGGAAAAGCTTCTCTTCCTCACGGCCTGCCGTTCCGCCGAATCCGCCCCAAGGAAGACTCACACCTATGGTTCTTTTAACGGTCCTGCCGTTCTGTGCACTTCCCTCATCCGAAGAAACCAGCCCCAGCGCCCTTGCCAGCATGCGAGCAAATTCTCCACGGGTCATGGGCACAGTGGGACCGAAATATTCTCCCCTGTCCAGCACTCCGAGACCGTAGAGCAGTTCCGCATCGCTTCTTGCCCAGTGGCTTCCCATATCCCTGAAGTAGTGAGTAGGAAGCCTCTTGTATGAGGGAGCACCTGACAGGCTCAAACTGCCCGAATACTGCTCCCATCCGCTCGTAGAAATACCGCTTTCGTCAAACTCGGGAAGCCTTGCAGTATACCTCACGTAGTGGTCGGTGTTTTCCGTGAGAACGAATCCGCCGGGAAAGCTTATGTACTGAGGATCGTTTTCTTCATAGGTAACTTCCTTGATTCTGTTGTAGGTTGCGTCAAAGGCAAAGGTACCACCCCACTCGTCTTCATACACGGCTTCACCAACAGTAACCTTCCCCTCAAAGTTCAGGCTCCCCGATACCCTTTGGGTTTCGGTGCTTCCCCAGAAGCTGTCGTAGCCTACGGTCTCGCCGATTATATCCACCACAAGCTGCCCAGCACCTTTGTCGGTTTCGTAAACCTTTCTGGCGCTCCAGTTTCCAGAAAAGTAGTCCACCGCAGGTCTGTCATCGGTGATGACGGATTTGCTGAAGGTAAAATCTTTAAGGGTGTAGGTTCGCTCCCCAACCTTTATGGACTCGGAAAAGGAATTAACCTTCGTCACGGTCACAGTTTGCCTGTCCCTTTTCTCCTCCGTGGTTGTGAAGGATATCCTGCGGGTAAGTTTTATACCCTCATCGGCATTTTCCAAAGTAAAGTTGACCGAAGACGTATAAGTGCCCCTGCCGCTGCGTCCCGCTCCTCCGCTGGACTTTACGGTGCCTTTAAGAATTACTGGCTTACCCGTGATGAAAAGAATTTCCTGATACTCGCTGTCGTTGTACACTCCCCCTTCGGTGTTTCTGGGGTCCTCCGCGGCAAAAGCTCCAGGTGTACCGAGAAAAACCGCATAAATTCCGATAAAGAAAATCAGAGCATAAGACGCCAATTTTTTCACCTTTGACAGCGCACAAATCAACATTTACCACCCCAATCACTGAACGAATACCACATGAACGCTGTTCATATCATGAAGCACGAAAACGGTGTCTCCGGAGCGCACACCCGTGCCTGCATAAACCTCTCCCTTTCTCACTACGGCTGCCCCCTTTATACTGAGGCTTACGGAATAACGGTTTACCTTCCACTCCCCAACGGGCGAGCTCCAGTCCCTAACCCTATCGATATTTATTTTACCGCCCGAAGCGGAACTGACCACGCCGATGCTGGTTCTATCACCGCTAGGCTCACCATCCAAAATGACCAATCCCTTTACGAGATCATCGTACACAAGAGCAACGGCAAATTTGTTTTCATAATCACTTGTAAACCTGGTGTAGAAGAAGTCTTCGGGTTCCAGTGTTTTGGGGTTTTGAGGATCTACAGCGTCGATGATCACAGCCTCTGTTGAAACTTCAAGATCTCTATCTTTTGAAGAGGAACTGGGCTCGTCCCAATCATTGTCGTCAAATAAGCTGTAGGAGCTCAACGTTATTTCTCCGTCGTCCACTTCATCTATTTCACCCCTTATTAAGCTCCACCCTGTCGGTATGAAATCATCCCAAAGGATGAAGGCACCGTACTCCTCTCCAGAAACCCTGTCGGTTTCCACAAAAACGGAAGCCCCTTCCTCCACATCTTCCACGCTTATAAGCCTGCCGTTTCGCACCACCGAAGTCTGCGGACCGATGATTATGCCGCCGAATCCGTCTTCAAGGTACATACGGGCAGTAGAAAAGTCAATTTCGTCCACAAGTCCGCTTCTGCTTTCCGAGTATCCGCTCTTTACATAAATGCTCTGGGCTTCCGGCGATCCAAAGCTTTCAGCAATAACAGCGTAAATCTCCCTTCCCGCTGCAGACTTCTCGAGCCAGTTGACATCTACGCGCCCGCTTATATCGTAAATCTCTGCATTGGGTGAAACTTTAAGAACGAGGGAGCCCGTGTCAGCGTACCATCCGCCGTAAAAATATCTTTCCACGCCGCTTAAAACAATCCTTCCCGAAGATGAGCTGACACCCTCAATTCTTCCCCTAATAATGCCTGCAGCCGTTTTTTCACCCGAAAACACTTCAACCCTTGAAGCATATCCGCCGCCCACCGTTTGTACCTTGACGCTGTCCCCTGCTTTTATCCACTTGGGAGAGTAGGGAGTTCCCCTCTTAATTACGGCAGTTCGGGAATCAATTCTAAAAGTCAGCTGTCTGTTTCCGGAGGCAACGGTTATCTCATCCCCGGAGGAGCTCACATTTTTGACAACTCCCTCAACCACTTCCCTGCGGCTCTCACCATAAATATCGGGAATCTTGTCAAGGATTCCCGCAACTGCCGTGACAGCCCCTCCTTTAACGGTTAGGGAAACCTCCTGCCCGGGAATCAGGTCCTGCGGCTCAACCCCCATTCCGTTTATGGTAACCCCCAGGGGCAACTGAATGGGAAGAACAAGATCTTTACCTTGGAAATCCCTTATGTAGATTTTCTTTCCGTCAAGGTCAAGCCCCACAAAAGTGCCCGTAAGCGCCCGAGAGGCTGATGCGGAAACCTCGACGAAAAGCACCTCTCCGTTTTCCGTGAGGACCATTTTTACGTAATCCCCGCTCTTCAGCAGATCACTGAGTCCCAGCTTTCCTCCTCTGTATACGGGGTAATCCCCGTCAGTTCCGCCGCTTTTTATGAGCACCGTTTCTCCGGAGCTCTTCTGCACCATAACTTCAACCTTCTTTTTCCGTCCCGATGGAGTTTCCTCCCAATACGCCTCGCTTCCCGTTACCTTGCCCTCAGCAAAAACCAACCCCCTATCTTCAGCCAGTCGTTGGCTCAGCCTGTCCAAAACCGCAGCCATCTCTCCCCTAGATATAGAAGCATTGGGCTTAAAGTAGCCAGATGCACTGCCGGCAAAAACCCCTTCCCTTACAGAAGCGGCTACAAAGGGAGTGTATTCCGAAGTTATTTTCTGCCAGTCCTTAAAGGAACGGAGAAGCTGATATCCTATGCTGTAGTCGGGCTCCAATTCAAGAACTTTTGCCGCCCAAGCTGCCACCTGCTGTCTTTGGGCATATCTTCCCGGATTTTTTTCCATTGCACTTTTTTCCTGCTCTGTTATGATGCCCTCATCCAAGGCAACCTGAAGATGGGGAGATGCCCATGAACCCCCTGTACCCCCATTATTTTGGAGGTCATCTCCGCCTACTCCCTTTAAGCGCACAAGCATGGCAGCAGCTTCTTCTCTAGTAACGGGAGAATTCGGGCGGAAATACCCGCTGCCGTATCCGAATATCAGGCCCTGTGCAGCAGAGCGATATATAGGCACCTTGGCCCAGTGACTTCCCACGTCCCTAAACTTTATGGCAGAGAGGTACTTTTCTCCGTAGCTTACACCTCTATACTGGGTATATGAAGTGCCTTCTGCAACCTCTGCCTCAAGGAAAAACTCCCCGCACCAGAATATCGCAAGTAAAACAAAAGCCGTGAAAAAGACTTTAAAATTCTTTGCTTTCACCCTGCCCATCTCCCTTGAAGATAATTTTGCCGCTACCGGTAAACAGGAAGAAGTGTTGCCGGGACTTTCGTATAGGTATAAACGCCCGAGGTTGAAGCAACCGCTTGAGTATCATAACGCCAGCTCCCCGACGTATCGTACCTTAATATAGAAAGGGAGCTGCCATATGAATATGAAGTTGAAGCCATCTTAAACAATACTTTTATGGAAGCAGGGTAAACAGCAGGCTTCAGAACCACTCCTCTGTTCCATACGTCTACGCTTACGGCAAGGGCTCTACCTGCAATCTTTGCCCCTTTGGGCAAAACCGAAAGGGCGCTTTCTACATCCCTGTACCCCGCATCGGACACCCTAAATCGGATAAGAGCATTTTTTCTATCCGAACTCTTTAAAGACTTCACTTCAGAAAGGTTCCAAAGCACAGGGGGCAATGTAATTTCCGCACCGCTGAGTCTCACAGTCACTTCCTTTGCAATATCCCCTGCAGCATCCGCGCTGACCTGCAGCACAAAAGTTTTTACACCGTAATATGAAGCACCGCTGAAATCAAAGATATAGTCCTCTCTTTTAAGAGCCTTATCACCGGGTATGATGACAAAAACCGAATTCTGGCCGTGTTCTATCCTTACCCTTTCCTGAGCCTTCTCTTTATCCTCTTCAGCTTCTTCATCAGCATCACCAGATTTTGTTCTTGCTTCAGCGGTATCTGTAAACTGGGAAATACCCAGCTCATTGACAGCCCTCACCTTAAAAACATACAGGGTACCAGGCTTCAGTCCCGTAACATAGTACTCGTGAACGTCATTCTTCGTTTGATCGACAAATCTAAAGATGTTGTCTCCCTTTTCCCTGACGTAAACTTCAAAGTAGTTAGCAAATTTTGCCTCTCCCCAAGAAAGTTTCACCGTCCGCTCGTCGAAGGCTTCCGCTTTAAGCCAGCTCGGTGTGCTAGGTTCCGTCCTTGGCTCGTAGTAGTAAAAGGCATCCTCAAGAACTCCTTTTCCCCCGTCCGTATTAATCACAATCACATCATGCCAGCCTGGACCTCCTGCAGGAGTAACCGCAGTTATCTTATCAGAAGAAACCTCTCTCACTTCGGCTTTTGCTTCCCCTATATAGACCACGGCACCTTTTTTAAAGTTACTTCCTGATATGATGATTTCGGTACCTCCCGTAGTGGGCCCTCGGTTTGGAATCACGGATTCAACTACTGGAGGCTCTACATAAATGTAGGTAAATCCTCCTGGAAGAACCGCTGTGCCCAGGTCTTCGTTTATTACTATAACGTCTGCCTTACCCACTTCTCCTGGAGGAGTCACTGCCGTAATGGTTTTGTAATCCACAACCACTACATCAGTACAGGGCTCTCCGCCAATGTACAGGGATGCATTGGCTCTAAAATCCCTTCCTGTGACGGTAATTTTTGTTCCTCCTGTGCTGGGCCCCTTGGAAGGCTCAATTTTTGTTATTATGGGCTCGCTTAAAGGCATGCCGTACTCAAAGGCATCTTCCAATGTATAGCGGCCACCGTCGTAATTGACAACGGTAATGTCTTTTTTGCCTGCACTGTGCGGCGGAGTAACCGCTCTTATTAATCCTTCACTTACCACAACAACGTTTAAAGCTTTCTTTCCTCCAATGAAAACCAAAGCCTCACCCCTGAAATCGGAACCGTAAATTTTTATGGGGGTGCCGCCCAAAACAATACCCTTTTGAGGTTCAACTCCAGTTATTGTGGGACTGCTTGCGGAAACCGTGTATTTAAATCCTTTGCTTAGGACAGCTTCTGATCCATCGGGATTTACCACCCTCACATCGTAATAGCCAATAATACCACCTGGGGCAGCAGGAACCACAATTAAAAGCGACTGCGAATCCGAACCCACAAGAACTTCAGCTTCAGCCCTCAATGTCCCCTGCTCAAAGTAAACTCTTGGGCACAGGACTATAGTTTCTCCGCTTCCATCATATTCAACGATAAACTCACTGCCGTATATAACAGCTTCGTATCCGCCGTTTTTGTCTCCCAATTCCGGAGCAATTGATTCAATCTCGGGAGCCGAGCTCCTGTATGTAAAAGCGTTCTTTAAAGTGCCCGTCCCATAATCTTCGTTCACCACAGTAACGTCAACAGTGCTTTTCGGCTGGGCAGGGGCAAGGGCACGCAAAGTTTGATAGTCAATGTATTCCACTTGGGAAGATTCCAAAAAGCCGAAGTAAACCTTAGCCCCTGGTCTGAAATCCAAGCCGTATATGGTTACCCAGGTTTCCTTCCAGGAAGGCCCGTATTTGGGATCCACAGAGTGCACTTCGGGACTGCTTGCGGGTAGCGCATAGGTAAATCCCAGCTCATCGGCGCTGTCGCCGTAAGTATCGGAACCCCCATCGTAATTAACCACAGTCACGGCAACCTTTCCCGCACCGTGAGCCGGAGAAACTGCAGTTATGGTTTCCGAATCCACAAGGGTTACGCTTTGGGCCAATATTCCGTCAAAATATATTTTAACTCCTGTCCTAAAATCGCTTCCCTTAATGGTAACCTTAGTGCCTCCTGTAGTGGGACCGCTGGGAGGCATAACGGAGTTTATTTTGGGACTGCTGGCAGGCCTCCTGTACTCAAAGCCGTCCTCAAAAACTGCCACACCGTAAGAACTTGGAGGATTCATAACAATAACATCAACGAAGCCCACGGATCCCGGAGGCGTAAAACAGGTAATCTTATATATTCCAGCAGATGTATCCTCAAGGGAAACGACCACAGAAGATGCCTCCCGGCTTCCAAAGTAAACCACAGCTCCAGTGCGAAAGTTTTTGCCCCTTATCACCACAAATGTGCTTCCCTCAACGCTTCCCGCGGAAGGCGAAATGCTTATAATTTCAGGATAGGTCACAGCCTTTTTGTATGTGAAAAGGGCACTTTCAGATACTCCCGTTCCGCCATCAGGGTTCGTTACCGTAATGTAATACTCTCCTTCAGAATTAGAAGGAACAAGCACTTTGATGCTTTCACTGCCTAAATATTCCAGAACCCTTGCTTCTTCAAGACCGAAATATACCACTGCTCCCGGCTGAAAATTCTGCCCCGTTACAACAGCAGGAATTCCTCCTCCCTCAGAGGCAGAATTGGGGTAAACCCCTTCAACTTCAGGCAGAAGGGACGGCGGTTCATAAAAAGTAATACCGTCTTCTAAAACTCCTTCCCCAAAGCCAGTGCCCACATCATAGTCTACGTTTCTCACAATTACATCGTAGGTCCCTGTATCTCCGGCAGGAACCCTTGCTATAATAGTATTCTCGTCAGCAACCTTTACGTCAGGAGCTTGAAGTAAAGCTTCCCCTCTTTTGAAATACACGGAAGCCCCGCTGTAAAACTGCTTTCCTTTTATGGTCACGATGGTGCCTCCCGATGCGCTAACCACGGAAGGCTGTACGGAGATCACTTCGGGACTGCTTATATATTTAAATCCCTCCTTCAGCACCACATATCCGCCGTCGGGATTTCTCACTGCCACATCTTTTAAGCCCGGGGTGCCGGAAGGAGTTATTATTTCAATGGTATCCCATGTCACATTGACAACCGTGGCTTCCCTTCCGCCTATGGTAACCACAGCCCCTTCCCTGAAGTCCTCACCAGTTATAACAACCGTGTCCCCGCCCAGAGAAGAGCCCGAACTGGGAGTAACAGAAGAAATGGAAGGGGTGCTTAAAGGAGCATAGTAGGTAAAAGCGTTCTTTAATGTTCTCTCTCCAAAGCGGTTGTAAACAACTACGTCTTTTAAACCCTCAATGCTTCTGGGAAGGTAAAACCTTACAGCGCTGTCCCTGATCTCGATAATGTTCTCCACAACGGTGGTATCAGTTGAACCGTCTCCATAGTTGTGAACAAATTTGACCCAGAGGGAGTAATCTTCGGTAAAGTTGGCACCGCTTATCACCACCACGATACCGCCCGTCACGGGACCTCTGTTCGGTGTGATGGCGGTCACGTTGAGGCTGCACACCTTATAAATCCAGCCGTTTTTAAGAACTGCCGTTCCCAAATCCGGGTTGGTTACCCTAACATCAACGCTTCCCGTGGAAAAACCTTCAGGCACTTCCACAACAAGCGCCATTTCCTTCACACCGCTCTCGTATGCAGGAATTCCCCTTTCGTAATCCGGCTCGCTCTGGGACGAAGAAATGGTTATCACCTGAAGTACCTGAGCTTCGCGCCAGCTGTAACCCGTGCCGAATTCAACTTTCGGAAGGGTTGACCCTTGGGTGCGGAAATCGGTACCAACAATGACTGCCCTGTTTCCTCCCGAGAGGGGACCGGAATTAACGGTTATATGACTCTTCCTAAAGGTTTCGTAATCATAAACCTCAGCTATTGTGGGGTTGCTTCCCGGAAGCACATAAGTAAAGCCGTTTGCAAAAACGTATTTCTGGACTATCTCATTCCCTTCGCTGTCTTTGTAAACCTGCACGATGACAACGTCCCAGGAAGTTTCCGTTTCCCCTTCCCTGACATAGCCAAGGGGCGTTTTTGCTCTTAAAGTCCTGCTGTCAACCCACTCCAAATCCAAAACGAGCACGTCGCCTATGGTAACGGTACAGCTGACAAAATCGGGATCATTTGGATCCATGAAGTTCACACCGCTTATGGTTATGGGCGTATGCTCGTCCTCGGGCCCCCTGTTGGGCGTAACGCTCGTTATTTTTACCTGTTCCTCTGGTCTTATGTGGATAAATCCGCTTTCTAAAGTATCTTCTCCGCCGTCGTAGTTAACCCATTTTACATCCTTGGCACCAGTTTTGGACGATGGGGGAATGGTCACCTTCACTTCGCTTGTGCTTATGAACTCCGCATCGTCAAGGGGAACCGGCTCACCGCCTACGTACAGTGTTGCCCCGGTAAGAAGCTCCTTACCCTTAATGGTTACCCTCGTATATTCCTCGGTGCTTCCAGAATTGGGATCAATGCTGTAAATCTCGGGCTGACTCGTTTGAGTTTTAAAAGTAAATCCTCTTTTTAAGGTGTATTCTTCTCTCGAATTCCTGAAATTAACAACCTTTACATCCACCGTTCCGGGCGTAACGTCCGGAAGCTTCGTTATTTCTATCCTCGTGCTGGTAAGAGTGCTGAGATTAACCTGAGCTTCTTTTCCGCCAAAGTACACATTAACCCCACTAGGGTCAAAGTTTGCTCCGGTGATGACGACGGGATTGCTTGTCCTGTCTTCACCGGGAAGACCATAGTTGGGAGTGATATTTTGTACAACCGGAACCGCTATATATTCAAAGGCATCGTCCAATACGGCCGTCTGACCGTCAGGGTTTTCCACCAAAACGTCCGCAAATCCCACATTTTCAGAAGCAGGAGCTGTGGCAATGAGCTTTGTACTGCTTACATAGGTTACCGTCTGCGCCCAGTGCTCACCTATTTTAACCTTGGCGTTTTCGCTGAATTCCTGCCCGGTTATTGTAAGCTCAGTGCCCCCAAGGGTGGGTCCGTACGAAGGGGATACCGATGTAATGCTTGGGCTGCTGGGAACATATGTAAATGCATTGGCAGAAGTCGAAGGAACCGTGCAGGTACCGCCGTCAGCATTTATCAGGGTTATGGACTTTGGCCCTAAGGTTGAAGGAGGAGTAACCGCCGTTATGGTTGTGGAATTGACAAGTGTAACATTCTGAACCCGCGTAGAACCGATGTACAGTTCTATGCTGTTTCCCATGGAACCGGCTTCACCAAACTCGCTTCCCGTTATGGTTATGACCGTTCCTCCCACAGTGGAGCCGGAATTTGGACTTATGCCGGTTATGGTGGGGGTGCTTTGATACCAAAAAGCGTTTAACAGAACGGCATAATTATCTGGGTTGGAGGGATCTTCCACTTTTATTTTCACATAACCCGTATTACCGGGAGGAGCCACCACTTCTGCCGTATCATATCCTATACTGCTGAGTTTAATGCTGATACTGCCGGGGCCCACCTGCACATCGTTGAAGTAGATCTTCATTCCGGTCATAAAGCCCGTTCCCTTAATGGTTATAATCTGTCCCCCATCGTTGCTGACTTTATCTGGAGTAACAGAAACGATGCTGAGGGTTTCCTCCCCATAGGCGCAAAAAGGACCAAAATTTAATAGACAAAACAAGGAAACTACAGTTAAAAAAATAAAAAAACCCAGTGATTCCAGCCGGCTTCTCTTTCTTCTCATAGGAATACAAGTGCCCCTTTCCGTAGCATTAAACCGGAATTTTTACTCTTTTTGCTGAATCCTGGAAAGTTTTATAATATGTTCTACATCTTCAGGCTGTGCCATTGAAGCGGAAACATTTTCCCTAACAATGGCATCATAAATTTCTTTACGGTATATGGAGATATCTCTAGGCGCATTAATACCGAGTTTAACCTTATCGCCGTCAACATCCACCACAGTAACAAAAATATCGCTGCCGATAACTACGGTTTCGTTTTTTTTTCTCGTCAGCACGAGCATTCTTTTGCACCCGCCCCATTTCACTCAGTAATTTATCCGGCAGCAATTCTGCGGTCCCCTTCCTTTTTCTTGGGAAAAAGAAGGTGTTTTATGCCGTAGGGCACATCCTGAAGGATAACCTGCCTGCCGAGGCGTTTCCTAACATTTATAACAATAGGCCCCACTAAATTCGCTGTGGCATTTTCCACTCCTGTTTTAGGGATATTGGTGACAGCCTGGATTATTATATCTTTTCGATCCTCAATCTCAAGTTCCTTCTTAACATCCTCCGTAAGTTCCACTTCATACCCTTCAAAAAACAAAAAAGGATCAACCAGTAAAAAGGCAACGTTGGGATCATCAAAGGACTGAAGCCATGTAAAAAATGGATTTTCATTAACAGGAACAAGAAAATATTTTTTTAAATCTTCAAAACCCGGGATGCCCCACGGAAAATATATTATCTTATCTTCATCCACTTCTATACAGCCAAAGCGAGAGGTTTCCACTTTCATCTTAAATCACCCCAGATAATCCAAAAGTGTGGGCAGAAGCACCTGGGTGCCCGTGAAAAGAGCAGCCCTGTATACGTTTTCCGCCGTCGAAAACTCCATGCTGGCAGCGGCAAGATCCACATCCTCAATCTTTGACAAAATTTCCGTCAGGCTCAAGCTGAACTGGGAAGCCCTTTCAATGGATACGGCAAGCCTGTTGCTTTTGGCGCCCAAAACGGCCCTTGAAGAAAGTATCCCTTCGGAGGCCTGGTCCAACTTTTGCAATGCGCTTCCCGAAAGTTCCTGTGCATTATTATCCCTAAGGGCTTTTAAAACTTTCTCTAAAGCAAGAAATACTCCACCCCTTAAAAAAACCTGGTCCCCCGGGAGATTAACGGACATAGTCACCCCCTGGGCAACCTCCCATTCAAGGTAGCCGGAATCTCCCCTATAGGCAACTTCGCTAGCCAAAGCATTAGAATTTTCAATTTCAAGGCTAAACATGTATCCTGCTATGTCCAAAGCATCCTTTTCGACAGAAAGCTGGCTTCCAGCCACATTAAAAACCAAAGTTTCAGCTGTATTATTATTGTAAACTGCCGTGGCAACGACATTATTCTGAGAATCCCTTAAAACCGCCGTTCCATCAACTCTAAAAGTAAGAGTATATACACCAGAAATGCTCCCGCTCACCGTTGCACTGGTAATTGCACCAATCCGCACAAAAGGCGCTTTTGTGGTTTTGTGCCCGCCGAAGACGTATCTTCCCTCATAGCTGCTGTTGGCCACCTCCACAACCTCATTTATCAGCTCATCCACTTCCGCCGCTAGGGTTTCCCGATCCTCTTCTGAAAGGGTGCCGTTGGCTCCGTATACGGTAAGTTCCCTCGTCCTGTTCAAAATATCGCTTAGGTTTCCCAAAGCCGTCTCAGACATGTCCACAAAGCCCTGGGCATCTTCCATGTTCTGCTGGTACTTTTCCTGATTCTTTATCATGCTCTGGAGGCGCATTATTCGGGATACGTAAACGGGATTGTCCGATGGCCTGTTTACGGTTTTTCCCGAAGAAAGCTGCTCCATATAGGTGTTAAGCCTTTTTAGATTTCGGTTCAAATTCCTAAGCACCGTTGTGGTGAGCATGTTGTTGGTTACCCGCATTTTGAATCCCCCCTATTTTTAAACGGCGGTTCTATTGATAAGAGTATCGAGGATTTCGTCCATGGCGGTCATAAACCTGGCAGCAGCCTGATAAGCCCTTAGGTACTGAAGCATGTAGGCCACTTCTTCATCGATGGATACCCCTGAGATGTTTTCTTTCAAATTATTAAGCTGGTCTACAAGGGCTTCTTGGTTTTCCAACATGCGCTGGCTTTCGTTTGTGGCAACGCCTAAGCTGGAAATAAGGTTGTTGTAGAAATCCTCAAAGGATGTGTTGCCCATTTCACCTCCTCCCGGCAGACGAAGCTCTCCCGCACTGCTGTCGTAAAAAAGCCTTGTGCTTTGAAGCTCTGCAATCCTAAGAGCATTTGAGCCGTCGCCTGGTATGGTTTCACTGTAAAGCGCAGCAGCAATTCTTGAAACGTCACTTTCTATGTTATCTGAAATTGTAATGTCAGTGGCTCCCGTTCCGGAAAAAAACTCTCCACCGGCATTACCGTTTAGGTCATAGCCGTTTTTGTGGTACTCATTGATAACATTTATAAGCCCTAAGGCAAAAGAATTTAAAGTTTCCATGTATCCTTTTAAAAGCACATCCCTTGCATCAAAAAGACCCTTAAGTTTGCCGTCGGAAATTGCCCTCTTATCAGTATCGTCACTCACGCCAAGAACATCCCCCGCTGCTGGGGTGCTTCCTGACGGCTCTGCAGATATGTAGGAATCCCAAAGTATTACTGTTTTCCCCGAAGTATAGTCCGCAGTTTTAAGGGTATTGGTGTGGCCTTCTATCCCATCCACAAGCCTTGCTGAATAGGATTCATCCTTTTCGTTATATAAATAAATGTCCATCGTGCCGTCATCATTTACTTTATATTTAAAATCAATGAGCTCAGCTAGCTCATCCACCAGTTTGTCCCTTTGGTCATAAAGATCATTGGGTTCAAAACCCGCACCCTTTGCAGCCTTTATCTGCTTGTTAAGACGGTCAATTTGGGTTGCCAAGGAATTTATATTCCGCACGTTTATTTTAATCATATTGTCTATATCGTCTGACAAGTCTTTAAGCTGCTGGTAAGTATGGCGTATGGCGTCTGCAAGGGCAGCAGCTGTTTCTTTAACAGTGGTCCTGACCGCCAAGCTTTCGGGATTCTTGCTAAGTTCCTGCCAGCTGCTCCAGAACTCGTTCAAAAGAGAACTAAGACCCGTGTCCGTAGGTTCCAAAAATATAACTTCAATCTGTTCTAAAGTATCCCTTTTTATGGCCCACTGTCCCCGCGTGTGGATCTCCTTTCTCCTCTGGACATCGAGAAATTCATTTCTGAGCCTTTCCACCCTTACCACATCTACACCTGTGCCAATCTGCCCCACCAGATTTGAACTACTAATGGAAGGATATGGAAGGGGTGGTGTCGTTTCCAATACACCTCTCTGGCGGGTAAAGCCAGGGGTGCTTGCGTTGGCAACGTTGTGAGCCGCTATGTCAAGCATGAGCTTTTGGGACATAAGGGCCCTTAAAGATATGCTGAATCCGCTGAAAGTCGAAGTCATACAGCCACCGCCTTTCTCAAACTTCCCTATTTAAGAGGGTGCCCTCTTCTGAAATCCGTTCGTATTCCCCATCCTTTCCATAAATGGACCCTTTTCGCAAACCCAGGGTTTCCTCAAGGCCTCTTATATAGCTCAAAGACTGCTTAAGGAGCTGCCTGTTAAGTCTGTTCTGATCCTGAAGTCTGCCGTACGCCCGCTTCAAACTCTCCGTTTTTTCAACCAGCTCCTCGATTTCTTCAAATGAACCCTGGCCATTTTGGGACAAAGCCTTTTTAAGCTCGCTGAATGGAGCGTCCCCAGGAATACCTAAAAAAGATGCAAGCTTTTCACAAGCCTGCATCCTTTCCCCTTCAAGCTCCAAGAGTTTTTGAGCCGCTTCATTCATTTTGACGCAGAGCTTAGAAAGAAACGGCACATCATTCTTTTTAAGGGCTTCAGTTTCTTCTTCTGCAAGCTTTATAAGCTCATTTACACACCTAATCTGCTTCAAAGTTATTCCAATAAGGTCCTCTACAATACCCTTCATAGGAGGTCCTCCACTTTGTTTTTTAGGAATTCAACAAGTCTCTCCGCTAAGCGAGCTGAATCAATCTTGTATTCCCCAGAAGCGATCTTCTTCTTTAAATCTTCAACCTTTTCTGCCCTTATATCTTCCATTTCCAGCGCCTTTTTCGCAAGCCGCTGTATTTCAAGAGCCTCAACAGAAATATCAGCTACATCCTTATCTGCAGCGACAGTTCTGTCAGTTGTATTTTTCCCCTGGACATGGCTCTGCCTGTATATTCCTGTAACCTGCCGCCCATTTATTCCACCTATTTTCACCGCTATCACCCAACTTAAGATTTCTTACATCTTCAGTCTCTATAAAGGTTATCGGCACACATAAGAAAAACTTTATCAAAATAAGAAAAAATAAAAAAATCAGCCCCCAAAAAGGGGATTGCACTCTGCCTACAGCCAAACGGTATGCGCTTTTTAAGCTTGGGCTCAGCCGGCAGCAATTTCTGAAATCCTTTCAGCCAGGCGGTAAAGGGGCTGAATTTCATCCACCACTCCCGCTTCAACGGCAGATTTGGGCATGCCGTAAACGATGCAGGTTTCTTCAGATTCAGCCAAAGCTTTTCCTCCATATTCTTTAATTTTTTTCAGCCCCCGCACGCCGTCGCTTCCCATGCCAGTCATGACGACTCCCAGCACCTTATCTTTAAAAATTTCCGCTGCAGAAAGCATCACCACATCCACTGATGGTTTGAAAAGCGTAGGGACAGGGGATTCTTCCGTTAAATGGACAGATACTCCTCCTGCCCTTCTTTGAAATACCATCTGCTTTCCTGCGGGAGCTACAAGGGCAGTGCCCCTCTTTAGAACATCGCCATCCTCCGCTTCCTTCACTGCAAGCACGCTGCTGCGGTCCAGGCGCTCGGCAAGGGCTTTGGTGAACCCTTTGGGCATGTGCTGGACTATGATCACCGGCGGAGAGTCTTGGGGCAGTTTGGGAACCACCTGCTGCAGAGCCGCGGGGCCGCCTGTGGAGGTGCCTATGACCACTGCTTCTATACTGCCGGGAACAATTTTATCCCTTTCCTTATCCCCAGAAAGCGGTACCCGCCTTATGCCCTTTATCCCAGCTCTGACATCCACAGTGGACGCAAGCTTTATTTTTCCCACAAGGGACTGGGCAATTTCGCCGATTTCACTTCCCTTGGACGGCTTGGGAATAAAATCTACGGCACCCAACTCCAGCGCCCTAATGGTGGTAAGGGCCCCCTCATGGGTGAGGGAGCTCACCATCACTACCGGAACAGGATAAACTTCCATCAGGCGGGTGAGAGTCTGAAGCCCGTCCATAACGGGCATTTCTACGTCCATAGTTACTACATCGGGCTTTGCCGAAGGAATTTTTTCAAGGGCTTCCTTTCCGTTTCTCGCCCTCCCCACCACTTTAATGTGGGGATCCTTTTCCAGCATCAGCGCTATCATCTGTCTCATAAAGGCAGAATCATCAACGATGAAAACTTTAATGGGACCTGTGGTCATTTTTCCACTCCCGATCCTTCAATTAAACCTCTAACATCAAGAATTAAAGCAACGCTTCCGTCACCCAGGATGGTAGCTCCCGCAAGACCGGGAACATCCCCTATATAATTCCCAAGGGACTTGATCACAATCTCTTGTTCCCCTATCAGCTCTTCCACCACTATACCCACTCTTCTCTCAGAAACTCCCACAACAACCACAGAGAGCAGTCCATCCTGCCCCTGAGAGCTGTGGTCTTTTTCTGCCCTTTCTCCCAAAAGAAATTCCAGATCAAAGAGGGGCAGGAAGCTGTCCCTGATAAAGACAACCCTCTGCTGCTGCATGTACTGGATTTCTTCTTCCTTAACCTCAACAATTTCCACCACATTTGCCAAAGGGAAGGCAAACATCCTTCCACGATGCCTGATAAGAAGGGACCTGTTGATCACCAGGGTTAAGGGCAGCTTAATGGTAAATTTCGTTCCCGTACCCTTTTTGGTGCTTATATCCATGATGCCGTTTATTTTCTCGATGTGGCTTTTAACAATATCCATCCCCACGCCGCGGCCGGAAACATCGCTCACCTTTTCCGCTGTGGAAAAACCGGGAATGAAGATTAGGTTAAGCGCCTCCTGATCCGTCAGCTTTTCTGCCGCCTCAGGGGTGATTAGGCCTTTCTTTACGGCCTTTTCTTTAATTTTTTCGAGATCCATTCCCCTACCGTCATCTTCCACGGTAATAACGATCTGATTTTCCTGATGAAAAGCTCTCAAACGCACCGTTCCCGCCGGGGGTTTTCCCAGCTTTTTCCTTTCCTCCGGAGGCTCAATGCCGTGATCTATGGCGTTTCTCAAAAGGTGAATCAGGGGATCGCCAATCTCCTCAATCACGGTGCGGTCCAGCTCCGTTTCTTTACCCTCAACGATGAAGTTTATCTCTTTTCTGAACTTCCTTGCCAGGTCCCTTACCATCCTGGGAAAGCGGTTGAAGACCTGCTCAATGGGGAACATGCGGGCGCGCATTATCTCTTCCTGAAGCTCGCCGCTTAGGCGGCCTATGTGCAGGGAAATCTCCTCCAGGGAATCGGTAAGATCCCCTCCTCCCAGGGTGTCCCTGATGCTTTCCCCCACGGATTCCAGCCTGGACTTTTCGATCACCAGCTCCCCCACAAGGTTAAGGAGCTTATCCAGCCTGTTCACATCAACCCTTACAGTCTGGCTTATCCTCTTATTATCTGCTCCGCCACTGCCGCTGCTGATCTTCTGTGCCCTTGATGAGTCATCAGTAGTTAACCCTTCTGTTTTTTCTTTTATTTTTTCAAAACCAACGGCTTCGGTTTTTTCTTTAACCGTCTTTTCCTCCGATTGATTCGCTGCCTGTTCGCCATTTAAGTCTTCAAGCTTTGGAAATTCCCTTACTGACACGTTTCGGATTTCACTTATGGACAGCACAGTGTTCTTTACTTTTTCCAGGGATTCCTGGGTCACCAGTATGAGCTCGAAGCAGTAGTCAAATTTCTCTTCTTCTATTTCTTCAGTGGTTGGAACAGTTTTTATTATCTCACCAATTTTTTCCAAACTATTGAAGACAAGATAAGCTCGAACGGACTTCATAACGCAGTTCGGTTCTAAATCAACAATTATGTGGTAGCTTTTGTAGCCTTTTTCCAAAGCGCTTTTAAGCACTATTTTTTCCGTTTCGTTTAAGATAAGCTCAGTTTCAGAAGCTGATGCAGCATTTTCTTCCTTTTCTCCGCTTTCCTGTGGGCTTGAAAGGGCAACCCTATCCTCATTTTTTTCTGGTGCTTCCATTTCCTGCAGAGTCTGAAGCTTTTTCAAAAGCCCGGATATGTCGATTTTATCCTTTTGTTCAATGATTTCTTCCTTTAATGCCTGGAGAGCATCCAAACATTCCAGAAGAACATCCACAACTTCCTGAGTTACCTCCAGCTCCCCGTTCCTGAATCTGTCAAGTACGTTTTCCATGCTGTGGGTAAGAACGGCTATTTTATCAAACCCCATGGAAGCTGCAGAACCTTTAATAGTGTGGGCAGCCCTGAAAATCTGGTTTAAAAGATCCCGATTCTGCCTATCCTGTTCCAAAAGGATAAGCCCTTCATCTAAAAGCTGCAGCTGCTCTTCAGCTTCTTCCAAAAAAAGGTTGAGATATTGAGACATATCAAAGTCGCTCATTACCTGCCACCACCGTCATCCACAGCAGCAGACGCTTCTTCTAAAGCCTGATTCATCTCTTCTTTTTCATCTTTATACAGAACTTTATTGACATCAAGGAGTATTATAAGGCGGTCGTTCCACTTTCCAACACCCCTAAGATATGCGGAGTCTACCCCTGAAACCATTGGGGGAGTGGGCTCAATGTTTTCTTTGGGAAGCCTCAGCACTTCGGAAACGGAATCCACTATCATGCCCACAGTGACATCATCCATTTCCACCACAATGATTCTGGAAGCCTGGGTTTTCTCTGCTGCTTCAAGTCCAAAGCGCTTTCTTAAGTCTATAACAGGAACAATTCTTCCCCTTAAGTTGATTACCCCCTCTACAAAATCCGGGGTTCTTGGAACTTCAGTTATATCCTGCATTCTTATTATTTCGTTAACCGCGGAAATATCTATGGCGTAGGTTTCATTTGCCAGAGTAAAAACAACCAGCTGCTCTTCTCCCGCTGTATCTTTCTTTTTTTCCTCCATTCCCCATACACCTCTTTCAATTAGTTTAAAAAATAGAGGGCAGTTAACCTTTTCCACTGATATTTTTTATTTCCTGCCCATACTGTCGTTTTTACACAGATTTTATTTTTACCTCATAATCTTCTATATCAAGCCTAATTATGATTTTCGTTTATACCATTTGAATCTTGAGATGTTTCTTTATTCTCCACGCTTTCTGACTCACTTTCTTCAATTTCATGGACCTGAAGCTTAAACTCCTCAAGAAATTTTATGAGGTTTTCTGCCATTTCAGAAAGGGTATTGGCAGCAGAAGCAACTTCCTCCATAGAAGCAGTCTGTTCCTCTGTAACCGCTGCCACATTCTGAGTGCCTGCAGCAGTCTCCCGAGTAAATTTAACCACACCCTCCACAGCTTCCTGGAACAGCGCACTTCCCTGATCCAGCTCCTGAGCTGCCTCGGCAGACATCCGCGCCTGCTCTGATATATTTTTAATGGATCTGCGAATTTCCTGGAAGGCTTTTCCAGCCTCTCCCATAGCCTTCATGCCCGTTTCCACTTCTCCAATTCCTGATTCAATAGCTTCCACAGCTTCCAGAATATCCTTCTGGATCTCATTGATAAGCCTGCCTATCTCTTCAGCAGCCTGAGAGGATTCCTCTGCAAGCTTACGCACTTCGTCCGCTACCACAGCAAATCCCCTGCCCTGCTCTCCAGCCCTAGCCGCTTCAATGGCAGCATTCAAAGCAAGAAGATTGGTCTGCTCAGCTATGTCGGTAATGGTATCAACAATTTTTCCGATATGTTTAGCCCTTTCTCCCAGCTGAAAAACTTCATCAGCAGACTGCTTTACCACTCTGTTTATGGAATTCATCTGCCTTACAGCGGTGGCTATGGATTTGTTACCCGTTTCCGCTTTACCTGCTGCTTCCTCTGCAGAATCTGAAACGGACTTAGCACTTAAAGCAAGCTGATTTATAAATTCAGCCCTCTGGTTGATGGAATTCAAAACGTTTTCAGCCATCTCGTTCTGCTTAGAAGCAGACTGGGAAATTTCCTGAACAGTGACAGCAATCTCCTCAGCCCCTCTGGTATTTTCTTCCGCAGCTGCGCTTAGGTCCCGGGCTGAACCGGCAGTTTTTTCTGCCATTTCCCTGGTCCGCATTATTATATCTTTTATATTTTCCAGCATTGCGCCAAAAGATCGGGCAAGAATACCCAGTTCATCACTGCCCAGGTCTTCCACTGAAAGGGCAGCTGTAAAATCTCCCCTGCTGATCCTTTCGGCTTCTTCTGCCAGTTTAACTATGGGATCGGTTATTCTGCGGATGAGCAGGTTTCCAGCAATAAAGATCAATACAGCAAAAACCAATGCTAAAATTATTACCATATTGCGCATAGCTGCCACAGGTGCAAGAACAACTTTTGTGGGAACGGAAACCACCGCTGCCCAGTTTAAATCTTCAAACCCACTGACAGCTTTTTTCTTAACAAAACCTGTGATGTATTCTTCTCCGCCTTTACCCTTTAAAATAAGGGAACCTTTTTCCTTTGAATTTTTGAGAACCTGCTCCCCTAGGGAGCCTTTTTCTTCTAAAAGATTTCTGGTTAAAATATCTTTATGTCCGGAAGATGTATCCCCCAGGAGCATTCCCTGATGATCCACCAAAAAAGCTTCCCCCTGGGTAATGTCCGCCACAGCTTCATCCAGCACAGCCAATATTACGGAATAGTTGAAAGCACTGCTGATAACCCCGATGGTTGATCCCCCTGCATCCTTTATGGCAAGGGCAATGCGCACTGCATAAGTACCAGCAGAATCGTCATACTCCACATTGCCCACATATTCGCCTTTTGAAAAAGCCTCCTGCCACCATTCTTCATCCTTTTGAACAAAGTCGGAAGTCCTGCCTGAAAAAGCAACGGTATTGCCGTATTTACCAGTGATGAAGAGTTCTGAAAACTTTCCTTTTGACGTGTCGACTATTTCTTTAAGATAAAGATTTACGCTGCTCCTTCCGGGAACATCCAGGCTTTTCCCCTTCATGGCACTCTCAATCTCTTCAACGCCCATGCTGGTCAGCCCCGCCTCCTCTGCAGCACCTGCCGCAGCCGTAAGGCAGTCCCTTATTTGGGGCGAAGCTGCAATTACCTCCACGGTTTTCCTGCCTTCATTGATGGTCATTTCTATGCAGTTGAATATCCCTTCAGCCCTTTCTTCGTATCCCTTCATTATTTCCGAAGTCAAGTTTTTGGAATATTCCCTTAATCCTATGACTGCTAATACAACTAGGGGAACAATGGCAGTCAGCAAAAAAACAGCCGTCAGTTTTCCCCTAAGACCCGAAAAGGATAAAATTTTACCCTCTTCCAAATTTATTCCCCCTCCCCTGGTTAATCCAAGTAGAGTTCAATGCGGTCCCTGCCTATCCATTTGGCTTTACCCTGCTGGGAATATTTGAACGCCTTTTTACGGCTCATGCCTCTACTCTGTCCCTTAACTTCAACAACATCCGTTGTAATGCCCTTGTAGGGCTTTGTGCAGGAAGCTGCTATTTCTTTCGCCTCCTCCCTATCCAGTTTCGTATAAGGAAAACAGCTGAGCAGAGCTACACACTGATAGCAGCTTTTAAACCTGCCAGAGCTGGATTTCAAATACCCTACCCCCTCCTCAGAAAACAAAAAAGAAGGTATTTAAGACAGCCAAAGTCTGCCGTGAAAAAATTAATAAGGGCTGCTGTCTTTGGAAGGCTTAAAACATTTTACATATTTCTATTTTTTGCAAAAAAATCCTTTAATGATAAAAAATTAGTCTTGGCTAAGACAGAAGTTAAAACAAAGGAAAAAAACTTTATCTAGCAAGGAATACATCGAAAATCCTCAAAAGGGCGGGACCAAGAACAACTATAAATACTGTAGGGAAAATAAACAAAACAAGGGGGATAACCATTTTGACGGGAGCTTTCATTGCTTTTTCTTCAGCCATTTGCCGCCTCTTCTGCCTTATTTCCCTTGACTGAATCCTTAAAACATTTGCGATGCTGACCCCCAGCTGATCTGCTTGAATCAAGGAACTTATAAAATTATTCAGATCCTCTGCCCCCGTCCTTCTGCTGAGATCTCTCAAAGCTTCTCTCCGCGGCTTTCCCATTCTGATTTCCTGAAGCACCCGGGAAAATTCAATGGAAATTATACCGTCCATTTTTTCCACTACCTTTGCCAACGCAGCGTCAAAGCCAAGGCCAGCTTCCACACTGACAGTAAGGAGATCAAGCACGTCAGGTAAAGTCTTAGCAATCTCAAGAGCCCTTCTTTGTTTCCTTCTAATTAAATACAATTCAGGAAGCATATAGCCCACTGCAGCAAAAAGCACAAATAGTGCACCGGTTCTAAAAATATTGAAGTGGAAATACCTCCCTGCCAAAGCCGCTCCAATTCCAAAAAGGAAAGTAATCGTATATCTTATTGTATAAAATTCATTGGGGCTCAAATTGCCGGGATTGCCAGCCATAATTAGCTTTTCTCTTAAATTCTCCTGAGATCCCCTAGGCAAAAACCTTTCAAATACCTCTGACAGTTTTTTAATGAACGGTTTAAAAATCCTTTCCTTTAAAGGTTTGCTCAATTCTTCCTTAACTGCATCTTCTACCACTTCTTTGCTTACATATTCCATGATTCTGTGTTTTACAACCATTCTATCTTGAACAAAAATCTCATAAAGAGCCATCGTTAAAAAAAAAAGTACTGAGAAAAGCAAGAAAAAAAATTACTAGTAAATTAAATTCCATCGCAAACAACTCCTTTTACAAGGGGTTACAATCCTTTTCTCAAAGCTTTATATCTACTATCCTTCTTATTACCAGCAACCCTAAAACCTGCAGAATCAAACCCACAGACAGCATTATTACTCCCCTTCTATCAGTAAACAGTGAAATAATATATTCCCTATTGATTATAAAAAGCACCAAAGCAATAAAAACCGGAAGAAGTCCGATTATTATTCCTGAAATTCTTCCCTGGGCAGTTAGAGTTTTTACTTCTCCTGCCACACGGATCCTTTCTCTTATAGTATTTGATATATTATCCAGCACTTCAGCTAAATTGCCCCCCACCTGCCTTTGAATAAGTACCGCAGTCACTACAAGGTCAATATCCTTGCTTCCGATCCTTTTACTTAAATTAATCAAAGCCTGTTCGGTAGAAGTTCCCAAATGCATTTCCCTAAGCATGCGGCGAAATTCAGAAGCAATGGGATCGGGCATCTCTTTGCTCACCAATTCTACAGTCTGCAGAAAGCTGAAGCCCGCACGGAGAGAATTGGACATAATTGTAAGGGCACTCCCTAATTGGGCATCCAGTTTTTTAAGGCGCTTATTGATAGAGCTGTTTACAAAAAGCCAAGGCAGGATCGAACCCAAAATTCCTAAAAGAACAGCATAGGCAAAATCTCCCGTCATCATAAAGCCGGCAAAACCAAAACCCACTGCTGAAAGAAGCCACAACGTCAAACCTTCTTCTCCTTTAAGAGGAATACCAGCTTTTACCAGCCTGCTCTCAACTTTGACGGCAATTCTGCGAGCCGCAAATATTCGGCTTATTTGCCGAAGAACTTCTTTAAAGGTAGCTGAGGTTTTTTTCTTGGTTTGCTGTTTTCCGTAATAATCTATCTGCTCATTTATTCTTTTTATAATTTCTCTGCGTCTTTTTGTTGTAAGGTCATGGACAAAAAGCACCCATAATGCAGTGGTAACAAAGGTTAAGGCAACGGGCACCCAAAGATTCATGAATACTCACCCCTAATACCGTTAAGGGGAACAAACAAATCGTCGGGAATAACAAATCCGTTATTTATAAGTTTTTCTTTGAATTTCGGAACGATTCCCGTGGCAGTAAATTTACCAACTATCCTGCCTTCGCGATCAATCCCTTCCTGCACAAAGCGGAAAATATCCTGAGTAACTATGGTATCTCCTTCCAGACCCAAAACCTCGGTAATATGGGTAACCTTTCTGGAGCCGTCACGGAAGCGGCTTACCTGAACAATAATATCTATGGCACCAGCAATCTGCTCCCTCATAGCCCTCACAGGAAGATCCATGCCCGCCATAAGAACCATAGTTTCCAACCTTGACAGCATATCTCTGGGAGAATTGGCGTGACCCGTAGTAATTGAACCATCATGCCCCGTATTCATTGCTTGCAGCATGTCCAAAGCTTCTCCTCCCCTTACTTCTCCCACAACGATCCTATTGGGGCGCATACGCAGGGCATTGCGAACAAGATCCCTTATTGTAACCGCTCCTTTGCCTTCAATGTTAGGAGGCCTGGTCTCCAAAGGCACTACATGAGGCTGATTTAGCTGAAGTTCTGCAGCATCCTCAATGGTAATAATTCTTTCATCAGCGGGAATATAAGCAGATAGGCAGTTCAAAAGGGTGGTTTTCCCCGCTCCAGTACCCCCAGACACAATTATATTGAGCCTAGATTTTACGCACCCCTCAAGAAGCTTTGCCATTTCTGATGTCAGCGTCCCAAATTTTATAAGATCTTTCATAGTATAGGGATCCTTTGAGAACTTTCTTACGGTTATGCAAGGACCTATTAAGGACAAAGGAGGAATTATTGCATTGACTCTCGAGCCGTCCGGAAGCCTGGCATCAACCATGGGCATACTCTCATCAATGCGGCGCCCAAGGGGAGCGACAATTTTCTCTATAATAGTCAAGACATGTTCATTGTCCCTGAAGCTAGCCTTAACTTTCTCAATTTTTCCTTTTCTTTCCACATAAATGTCATAAGGACCATTAACCATGATTTCCGTTATGGTGTCGTCGTTTATTAAGGGAGTTATGGGCCCATATCCCAAAACCTCATCAATCATCTCCTCAACTATTCTATACTTATCACTGCGGGGGACAAAATCGGCCTCCTGTTCCAAAATTTCCAGTGCTAACTTCCTGACCCGATCCTCAATCTCTTCTTTGTTTTCTTCCATTTGTTCGGAACTGCTTTCCAGCTCTTCGATCAACCTATAATGAACCTTAGTTTTTAACTGACGGTATGGATCAGGAGATATTTCCTGTACTTTGCTTTCTGCCGCAATGACCGTTGATCCCTTTTCCTTTTCAAGTCTCTGAAGCAGGGACATAAAAGCCACCCCCGTTCTTTAAAAAATTCCCGTAAGCAGTCGCACTTTTGGAGTCTTTTGTGCAGGTTTTCCTTGAACTAACAACCTTGCCATATTAAAAACATCCTCTGAAAGATTTGAACCAGCCTGACTTATTACAAAGGGAATACCTTTATTTATCGCCCCTGTAGCGGTTTTGACGTTAGTAGATATGCTTGCCCATATCCTTTTGTCCAGAGCATGTTCTATATCTTCAAGCTTAATGCCCGTTGCATCGGAAGCTTTATTGAGAATAAATTCAACCTTGTCTTTCATTTTTAAAGATTCCATTATATTAAGAGCCAACTTCGCATTTTTCAGCGCCAACAAATCGGGAGTGACAACCATTAGAATTTGACTGCTTATTTCCAGCGAAGCAAGACACGGATCTGAAAAATAAGAAGGAGTATCAACAATAACGAACTTATATGATTTTTTAAGTAGTTTTAAAATCTGCTCCGCATGGTTTTGTGTAACCAATTCAGAATGTTCAGGTTTAATAGGTGAACACAAAACCCTTACCCCACTTTGTTTGTGAGTGAGCATGTAGCTTTCCAAAAGCCCCAAATCAAACTCTACCGTTTCCTGAACCAATTCTGCAATTGTCCGGCGAGGAAGGATATTCAAAGCAGCAGCCACATCACCAAACTGAAGGTCAAAATCCACAAGGGCAACTTCGGTGTTGGTAATTTCCTTCAAAGCAATAGCCAAATTTACTGCAACTGTTGTTTTTCCAACACCGCCTTTAGTTCCAAATACAGATATTATTCGGGGTTCACTATCAACAGCTCTGCGAATAATGCCGTTACGTTTTTTCATCTCAAGGTTGTAAACACGTTTGATAGCATCCACAAGCTCATCATTGGAAAAGGGCTTTACAACATAATCCCTTGCTCCGGCAAGCATTGCTTTTTTTAAATATTCAACTTCCCCCTGAACTGACATAATTATGACAGAAGCGCCGGATTTCTGAAGGCATATCTGCTCAGTAGCGGATATACCGTCCATAATGGGCATGTTTATATCCATGAGAACTATATCTGGCTGAAGCCTTGCAACCTCACTAACAGCCTCCCTGCCGTTAGAAGCTTCACCTACAACCTGAATATCAGGTTCCAAGCTGAGCAGCCTTTTTACGTTATCCCTGGTTTCCGCAACGTCATCTACTATAAGTACCTTTACGGGCATCCCTCTCACCTCCTGGTAATAAAGTCCTGTAAGCGCAATTCATTTATGTTTACCCTTCCCTTATCCACTGGTGATCTTAAGAGAAGCCTTATAACTCCCTTTTCGGAAGCAAGCACCAGCGACTGAGCTTCCTTCGGAATAACCGCTAAAGTTACTGTTTTTTCAACACTGCTGCCTTCCGCTTTTTCCCCTAAATTCTCCTGTTCAACATCAAGCTTTTTCCCCACAGCAAGCACTTCAACATTTTGCAAAACAAACCCCGTCTGAGATATATCATACTGACCGCTGCCAATATCTAATGTAGCAACAACATCTACTCGATCACCTGGAATAATCAGTCCTGACACCCCGGAAACCTCGTTAACCGCCACCGATACAGCCCTCTTACCTTGAGGCACTCTATAAGAGAGCCCTTTGCTGTAATCTCCCATGGCAACAAGAACTTTTCTGTTTATCTGCTGCCCCCTGAAAATGGGCACAGAAGATATTTTCCCCACCACTTCTCCAATATTTGTTACAGCATTGGGATCGACGTACTCACCTGGAATCCTGATTTTTTTTAGCATTTCCCTTTTTATTAAGGTATTTTTTGGGACATCTTCCGCTGCCACTATCACGGTCTTATAATCACTATCACCTGCTCCCGTTTTTAACTGTATTAAATAATAATAAATACTTCCTGCTGTGACGAGACTTAAAAAAACTGCAAAAATTAAAATTTTTCTCCCACCCATGGCAGATATGCCTCCATTTCTACTTTTGGGCTCCCCTATTGGATAAGCTTAACTCCATAAGCTCCATAATCTCCTTGGGTATCATCAGTTTCTCCCTTAAAGACATAATCAATAAAATATCCCCTTATATAGCAATCCGTTCCAACCTTAGTCTGTCCATCCAGAAGAAAAGCAGCAAACCCTTTTACGACCACTTTTTTTAACTGCTGCCCCTCAATCAAATAGGGCTCATAAACTGGAACTATTACTATACGCGGACAGCCTCTTTCGTAATGTTCATGGGTGCACTGGGGAACATGGTTGCAGCTTTGCATTCGATATTCCACTGCCGTTCTTGTGGGGTTAGCCATGTTTCCTGTTTCCGTGTCAATGATATCTCCTACCGAAATTGGCTTGTCATACCCATATTTCAAATTCTCCCTGTATCTGTCTGCCCCTGTACCCCCAAGGGAGAGAGCGCCAAAGGTTCCCCCTCTAACTGTGGGAGGAGCAGCAATTTTTAACGTATATAGCTGCCCCTTTACAAGGGGCTGTTCCTCTATGCCCAAAGGGACAACCCCTGATGCCTTGACAAGCCCCTCCGCACGAGCTTTTGCTTCTGCAGATACAAAAGCTGCTTCTTCATCAAAAATCCGTGCAAAAAACAGTGAGACAAGTTTTTTCCCCTTCACTGCAACTGTCCTTTCTTCAGCATCAGCATTTATTTCAAAATAAGACGAAGCAAAACCATTTTTTTCAATGTACTCTTCGGCAGACACCTCCGCTTTTTGCTCCGAGGAAAAAATATCCTGTACCCCTGCCATGGCACTTGCATCCGCTGCGGCAAGCATCTTTGTACGTTCGGCAAACAGCAATCCTACATCTATTACCAAGGCAGCAAATCCTATAAGGGCAACCATAGCCAAAGCCAAAACCACAACAGCACTGCCCTTTTCTTCACTTATAAGCTTCCTAACTGCCTTAGGCACTTTAACCACCAGCCCCTATCCTTTATTCCACCCTCATAACTGTAGTTGCAGAAACATTAAAGGGGTCGGGAACTATGCTGGAAATAATAGGCGCTATAATATCAACTTGATATTCAACAGTAACACTAACTCCCTCCCCGCTTATTCTTTCTTCCTGGGGTTCTATCAGAATTTTTACTTTTTGAGTTTCAAGGGGCGCTAAGAAGTTTTCAACCGTCATGGTTATTTCTTCATCACTGCCTCCCACAGCAGCTATTCGGGCACCCTCTCTGGATGCTTGATTTACCATCAGGTAAGCATTGAATATGCGACCAAATTCGATTACTCCAAACAGAAGCATTAAGAGTATGGGAATTACCATTGCCAGCTCAACAAGGGCTTGACCTCTGCAATCTCTGGCAAAAAATCTTAAGGCAGCCATGGACCTCCCCCCACTGCAAAAGCTGTTAATATTCCGCTGGCAATTGCCAAAGCATAAGGAAATGAACTGCGACCAGCATCGGTAACTTCCAATTGATTTTGTAATCCCCTACAGCAAAAACTTCCAGAAAACAGCAGTATAAACGCAGTTCTTATCCTCTTTAACGCTGCACCGAGTTCCCTTTGATAAACAAGGACTGCCAAGGCAATTATGCCCCCAGCAACGGCGGAATAAAGGGCTACCTGAAAAACGAAAAAGGGACCTTTTAAAGCCCCAATTGCTCCCATCAGCTTAACATCTCCCGCTCCCATTCCTCCCAACAAAAACGGCAGAAGAAAAACTGCCAGCCCCGTTAAAAGCCCCATGAGGCTTGTTTTAAGCCCTGGAGCACCGTCGGCAAGAAAATTTAGGATCACTCCCAAAACAGCAGCAGGAATGGTGGTCCAGTTATAAATTTTTCGCTCTACAATGTCTGTGTAGAGCGAAATTAAAAGCATAAATATTAAAACTGTATTAAGAAACAACACATCAATCACCACTTTCGCTTATTATGGCCAGCAGCGGTTATGTATTTTTTCTAAGCAGCTGCTGGCCATAATAAGGCAGGATAGTATGAAAAAGTGATACTTATATTCAACATCAGCCGCCAATATTAAGTTTACTTGCAATTTGATCAAATATATTACTAAGGTTGCCTCCCAAAAGTCCCAGAACAGCTACAACCGCTATGGCAACTAGGGCTAAAATTAAACCGTACTCACTTAAACCCTGCCCTTCCTCTTCAACCCACAATCTCTTTAAAATGTTCAGCATTAAAATCCACCCCCCGGCAGTCTTGTTGATTTAAATTTAGCATCTTATAAAAAAACCGAAAATCCGACAGTTTTACCGTTTTTAAGCAGCAAATATCCTAAAAACAAAATGGGACTTTGTTCCCATTTGAAGAACAAAGTCCCATTTATGTGTCAAATTTATATCTTTAAAATACTTTTAAATCAACCTTTCCCGTATGGCATAAACCACCGCTTCCGTCCTATCCTTAACCTCCAATTTTCTAAAAATATTTGTCATATGGTTTTTAACGGTTTTTTCGCTAATAAAAAGCTCCTTTGCTATATTTTTGTTCGTATAACCCTTCGCGGCCAAGGACAACACTTCAATTTCCCTGGCAGTAAGAAGACTTCTGCTCTTTCGGCCTGCCTCAAGACTTGTACAGAGCCTCTCGTAGTCATTAATGACTTTACCCGCTATGCTTGGGTGAAAGTAGGATCTGCCATTAGCAGCAAATTTTACAGCTTCTATAAATGTATCCGGTTCCACATCTTTGGGCAAATAACCAATAACCCCAGCTTTTACGCTTTCAATAACGTGCGTCTCGTCATCGTAAATAGTAAGGGCAATAACCCTTCCCTCAGGGTACACCTTTTTTATCTGCCTACATACTTCAATCCCTGTTATATCGGGAAGATTGAGATCAAGAAGAATTACATCCGGTTTAGCCTCCTTTATCAGCCTTAACGCTTCCTCTCCAGTACCGGCTTCTCCTACTATTTCAAATTCCTTTTCCAAGCTCAAAATCTTTAATATCCCTTTTCTGACCAGGGGGTGATCATCAACAACAAAAACCCTAATTGGCTCCACAAAGCTCCTCCTCCTGTACGGGAATTTTAACCATTATTTCTGTCCCCCTCCCGGGCCAGCTGCTGATTTTTATATCTCCGTTCAAAAGAGCTGTGCGCTCACGCATTCCTTTTATGCCGTAGCTGTCTTCTTTGATATTGCTCTCATCAAATCCAATACCATCATCTCTTATAATCGCCGCAATCATAGAAGGCTGGGTTTCCAAAACCACCCTCAAGGTCGAGGCTTTTGAGTGCTTAACCGCGTTATTAACAGCCTCTTGAATAAT
The DNA here is from genome assembly GCA_001508005.1 of Clostridia bacterium 41_269. GTDB lineage: Bacteria > Bacillota > DTU086 > DTU086 > DTU086 > 41-269. The sequence continues at coordinate 80,723 of LGEZ01000001.1, read as the reverse complement.
TCTAAAAACCGCAACCTCAATCGCGGATGAATATCTGCAGTCTCGTCCCACAAATTTGAACTCCACAACTAAACCACTGCTGCAGCCTAATTCATTTAAAAATCTTTTGACCGCAGGTACAAGGCCAAGGTCGTCAAGATCCATGGGCCTCAAAGCAAAAATTATTTTCCTAATGCTTTCAAGATTTGCCCTTGCGGTTTCTTTAAGAAGAGCAAGCTCTTTTACAGCATCTTCCGGTCGTATTTCCAGAAGTTTCTGACAATATTCAGCTTGCATTACCATATTAGCTAGGGATTGAGCGGGACCATCATGAATTTCCCTGGCTATGCGAAGCCTTTCTTCCTCCTGGGCCCTTATTATTGCATAAACCGTTTTTTCCCTTTCCTGAAGCTTCTCTATCTCTTCCCATACATTTTCTAAATTGTTTTCCAAGAAATCAAGGGCAATCCCTATCTGGGAAATAAGATTTTCAGCCTTTTCAACGGTTTTTTTAAGTCTTCTATAGCGCACTTCAAGCTCGTATCGCTTTTCCTTTAGCTGCTTTTCTTTTTCTCTCAAAAGTGCCAGCTCTATCTGAAGATTTTTGGCATTCTCATAAGTATTTTTAATGTCCTCTTCTCCGTATTTGTTAAAATTTTTGCTTACCTGGGCCAATCTGATTCGAGCCAGTTTTTCCCTTTTTTCCAAGCTGTCTACTTGTTCAATAACCAAAGATGTTTTCTGTTTGACATCTTCCAGTTCAAGCCTTACGCGCTCACATTCCTCCCGAGCATTTTCCGCAATGCTGAAAATCTGTTCCTGGCTTTTTCTTATATTTTCTACAGTTTCCCTCAATATCTTGTCAAGAACATTTATATCCAACATTATTTTAGCCACCTCTATTCCATACCCTGATTATAGCACAGATGCCAGTCAATAACAATTATTGTAGATTTATAAAGGAAAAGCCATCAAAATATTCAAAAAAGTATTTTCCCCGTTTTTAGAGCGATATTCATCGTAAAACCCATCCCTACCTTTAATTGCTGTTATTTTTCCCCTTTGAAAAAAAGCAGAAATAATGAGAGCCTAATAAGGGTATCTATTAAAATAGCCGGCAAAGCTGCTGAGCAGGGGCAGGATACATATTAACAAACGGGTGGGGTGACTTCTATGGATTTAAAAGAAAAAATTTATAAAGCTTTGGAAAAGGTTCAGGATCCTGAGCTTAAAAAAAGTTTAGTTGAGTTGGGTATGGTGGAAGAAGTGGAGGCAGAGGGAGGTTCAGCTAAGATAAAAATTGTCCTTACCACAAAGGGATGCCCTTTAAAAAACAAAATTAAATCTGATGTGGAGCAGGCAGTTTTAGAAATTGAAGGGATAAAAGAGGTAGAAGTTATTTTTGGTGAAATGTCCCCTGAGATGAAAAAGAGAATATTCTTCAATCTGGATATGGAAAAGATAGCCCAGGTTTTCAAAAATACAAATGTGGTTCTGGTGGGCAGCGGTAAGGGAGGAGTTGGAAAATCAACCTTAACCGCAAATTTTGCCTTTGCCGCAGGAAAGCTGGGCTTTAATGTGGGAATACTGGATGCTGATTTTTATGGTTTCAGCATTCCCCGCCTAGTGGGACTGGAGGGTTTAAGGGTTCAGGGAAGAAACAATAAAATGATACCATTGGAAAGAAACGGAGTAAAAGTCATATCTGTGGGCAGTTTTATAGATAATGGGGACAGGCCCATTATATGGAGAGGTCCTGTTATAGGTGGGGTGCTGAAGCAGTTTATCCTGGAAGTGGATTGGGGAAATCTGGACTATCTCTTTGTAGACCTCCCGCCGGGAACAGGAGATGCACCTTTAAGCGTAATGAATATGCTTCCCAACTCATTTCTTCTGGTAATTACCACGCCTCAGGCATCGGCTTCTCATATTGCAGGAAGGATAGGATTTATGGCCAAAGAGGTAAACGTTAAAATTCTGGGTATAGTGGAAAACATGTCCTTTTTTACCTGCCCCAACTGCGGTAAAGAATACAGGATTTTCGGCAAAGGGGAAACTGAAGGAATGGCTAAAAGCCTTAATGCCCCCATACTGGGGCGAATACCCCTGGTGCCTGAAATCCGTGAGAAAAGCGATGACGGTAATCCTGTGACCCTTAGAGGAGGTCAGGGGCAGGACGTATTAAATGAAATAACCCAGGTTATTATAAAAAGGGTAGAAGAATTGAAAAAGAAATAACTCCGGACTTCTCCGGAGTTATTTTCTTCTTTCCTGGTCTTCCAAATCCCCTATCTTCATTTCAAACTTTTTAATAGTAGAACCAACTTTAAGCCTAACCCCTGAATGAACCACCGTATATTTTATTTTCTGCCCTGCTGGTACGGAAACAAAAGTCACTGCACCCCCTGCAGATCCCAGCTCATATATTTCCACGCTTCCTTCGGATACAATTTCCCCACCTCTAAAAAAGCCCCTTTCGTTTTTAACCACCACATTGCCTCCGGCATAAATTTTTGTATTGTAGGCACCCCTGCCTGTAATTATCACATCCCCTGCAGCCTCCAGAATAGAATGCTGAGCATATCCTACGGTTATGCTGGACCTGTTTTTAAGGGAACGCTCTATTTCTGCAACTGCCTCAGCAACAGTTTCTCTGAAGTCAGAAGCAAATCCTTTGATTCTTTCCACAGATTTGAGTTCCAGGGCTCCTCGCCCTGTTATTACTTCCTTAGCCCTATTTAAAAACAATACAAATCCCTTACCTAAATATCTTTCCGCTGCATTTTCTTCCATGCCCATTATTTCTTTATAGAATTTCCTAAATTTCTCCTGGATATCAAAAAATTTAGTGTCAAATAAAAGCTTCAGCCCAACTCCAATACCGTATTTTTCCACCTCAGGTCTTCTGATAAATTTTGGATTCTCAGCAAGCCTGCATGCCACATCCACCACTTTTTCCACTTCACTGCTTAAAGAAAGCAGCTTTTCTCTAATGGAGTAAAGCTTAACACCTTTATCCCCTGCCTTAATGGTACCCCCAATCACACTTCTGTTCACTACAACATTCCCGCCCGCAGAAATATGACAGTGGGCAGCGGAACCTTTGACAGTAACATTTCCCGAAGCTTTTACCGTCATACCGTCCGAAACATTTCCTTCTATTACAACATCCCCTTTAAAATAAATATTACCCGTTTCTTTCCCCACATCTTTGTAAACCGTATGTACAGGCGATATAAATACATTACTGCCTCTGACTTCCGGGCGACCATTTATCAGAGCCACTGCTTCAAGCCCATTGTTTCTTATCTCCACTCCATTTCCAGCTTTGAGTTCCAAATCCTTTGGTGGAGGAGGATCTATTTTCTCTCCAAACACATTTATCCCCGGGGTTCCCGGCTCAGGAGGAATTTTTCTGGCTATTACCGTGCCGGCTTCAACGGAAATTATTTTTCCATAATCAAGGGTATCAACCCAAAGGGAATCCTCATTTTTTCTTTTAAACATCTTTTCATAACAAAGCTCTATAAAAGCGTCTCTTCCTTTGACAGGAGGGACGCCCGAAGCAACCACAACCTCCCGACCATCCCTGGTGGATACAGCCTCGGCAATGGCTTCTCGGCTTATACCATACACTATCCCCTTCTCTGATAAAGCTTTCATAATCTCATCCAAAGTGGGAGGGTCCAACAGCTGCTCCTTATATTTTACGGCTTCTATAATCAGCTCCCTTGTTTCCCAGCTGTCTTCTATTTCATATGTTCTGCCGGGTATGTATGTTATGGAAAGATATGCTTTCATTTTATCCTTATCAACTCTAATTTTTATCTCCTGCTGAGGAGGAATAACAGCCGGGACCACTTCGATTCTGTTTTTTGTTGTAACTTCCGTTTTTTGGGTTATCTTCTTTCCATCCACATATACATCAACATTTAAACCAGGCGCGATGGCCGCTGGTTTTCCTTTTCCTTCGGGATCTTTGACCACAACTTTACCTTTTTCAATTCTAACGGTCCCGTTCTTTATTGGAGCATTTTCTAAATTCTCAAAATTTTCTTTTGACATAATTATCCCCCAATCAAAAAGCTCTTTCTTGTAGATTTTTCCATTTATTCCAAAGAGATTCATTCTTTTAATTAAATTTAAATTTACATAGGAGCTGATGTCAATAAAGCAGCTTTCTTTTTTCTAAAAACTTATAATTAAATAAAAATGTTATACTTTTTTAACCAAATGTGCATCAAAATTAAGGTAAATTGTATATACAAATTAAAAATTTAATTATAAAATATTGAAGATAGTAAAGGGTACACGGTGATTATCTTTGACACTGGACAAGGAAAAAGTTGAAAACATTATAAAAGAGCTGGAAAAGCTGTATCCCAATGCAGGAACAGCCCTGGAATACTCCAATCCCTTTGAGCTTCTTATTGCCGCAATTCTATCTGCACAGACAACGGATAAACAGGTCAACAAAATTACAAAAAACCTTTTTAAAAAATATTCCACCGCAGCAGATTTTGCAGCCCTAAAGCCTGAGGAACTGGAAAAAGAAATCAAAGGATGCGGACTTTACAGAAACAAAAGCAGAAATATTATCGCAGCATGTAGAATTTTAGCCAAAAAGTACAACGGAGAAGTTCCTTCGGATTTTGAAAGCCTTATAAAACTTCCCGGTGTGGGAAGAAAAACAGCTAATGTGGTTTTAAGCAGCGGTTTTGGAAAGGACGCCATTGCTGTGGATACCCACGTTTTTAGAGTGGCAAACCGACTGGGATTGGCTCAAAGCAGCACACCCCTGGGTACAGAAAAGGATCTTATGAAGGCTGTTAAAAAAGATCTGTGGTCTAAACTGCACCACTGGCTTATCTACCACGGAAGAAACATCTGCACCGCAAGAAATCCTAAATGCTCCCTCTGCACTCTAAAAAATTGGTGCAGTCATTACATCAGAAAAAAAATAAAATAAATTAGAATGAACATATTTTTCTTCTCCCTCCAGAAAAAAACGCAGAAAAAATGTCCCATTTTTATTATGATGTAATGGGACCCTTGGGGAAGGTCCTTCTATAAATTATTCAATAATTATTATTTTTATTTTTTGTTTAGGAGGTTATCAATTAAATGCTGCAGAAAGAAAATGAAATTTCGGTTTTGATAGAAAACTCTCGTCTTTTATCCCCGAACGGCATGAATGAATTTATCAGGAAACTTTCAGCTTACTACGAAGTATATGCCCCCATTAAAGGAGAAAAACTGGTCGTATTTGAAAAAGTAGAAAATCCCCAAGACATTGCCTGGGACTACGAAACAACCCAAATATCACCCAAAAAATTTCTCCACAAGCCTTTTGAAATTCTTTTTTCCTTTGAAGATGGAGGGAAAATTATCAATGAAAATAAAGATGTTGTAGAAAAGAGCCAGATTCTTCTAGGCCTCCATCCCTGTGATGTTAGAGCAATAGAAATACTGGATAAGGTTTTTACAAAAAGATATGAAGATCCCTATTACATGAAGAGAAGAAAAAATTCCATCATTATAGCCCTAACCTGCAGCGATGCCCATGAAGCGTGCTACTGCACCAGCTTTGGTACAGGACCTAGAATAGACAGCGGATTTGACCTTCTGATAACCACCCTAGGAGGCAATTACCTAGTTGAAATCGGCAGTGCCCGGGGAAGGGAAATTCTCAGCCGATATGCTGATGCTTTAAGCACCGACAGTTCCATTTTAATGGAATACCATAGACTCAAAAATGCCAAGCTGGAAATAATCGAAAATAAAATCAGTAGTAAAATGGATACAGAAGATATAGCCGAGCTCCTGGAGCAAAATATAAACCATCCCCTTTGGGAAAATCTAAAGGAAGAGTGCCTTGCCTGCGGTTCCTGCACCATTGTCTGTCCCACCTGCTACTGCTTCACCATTATCGACAAAGTGGATCTGACTTTAAAAAGCGGCGAACGGCAGCGGGTATGGGATTCGTGCATGCTGTTGGAGTTTGCAGAGGTTGCTTTGGGCGTCAATTTCCGAAGCGAGCGGGCTGCTCGGATAAAACAGAGGGTCTATCATAAGCTCTACTCCTTTGAACATCAGTACTATATCAGAGGCTGTGTAGGATGCGGAAGATGTATTAGATTCTGCCTCAAAAAAATAGACCCTCGCAAAATTATAGCAGAGTTAAGGGGGGAGCCCATTGAGCAGTAGTAATCCATATATGCCTTCCATGGTAAAGATCATTGATGTCACTGAAGAAACCAAGGATACCAAAACCATAAAGCTTACCTTTGTGGATGATGAAGTCCGAAATAAATTTTCCTTTAAGCCAGGTCAGTTCAACATGCTTACAGTGCTGGGGGTTGGAGAAGCCCCTTTATCCATAAGTTCAGATCCAGGCGAAAAGGAGTATTTCAGCCATACCATACGCAGGGTGGGAAACGTTACCGGTGCAATCACTAAGCTCTGCGTAGGCGATACCTTCGGAGCCAGGGGGCCTTATGGTAATGGTTGGCCCATGGATAAAATTCAGGATAAAAATATACTCATTATTGCTGGAGGCATCGGTCTAGCTCCCTTACGCCCCGTTATTTATTCAATAAAAAATGAAAGAGAAAACTACGGCAAAATGGAAATTCTTTATGGTGCCCGCACTCCCGGGGACTGCCTGTATAGAAGGGAATATGATGAGTGGAAAAAAATACCCCATACCCGGCTTCTTTTGACGGTGGACTCAGTTCCTGAAGGAATGGAATGGGAACACGACGTAGGAGTGGTCACTTTACTGTTTGATAAAATAAGCCTCAATCCCACTGAAACCGCAGTTTTAATTTGCGGTCCTGAAATAATGATGAAATTTTCGGTGCAAAAGCTCCTTGAAATGGGGTTTAAAGATAAAGATATTTATCTTTCCATGGAAAGAAGAATGAACTGCGGAATATCAAAATGCGGGCTGTGCCAAATTGGGCCTAAGTTTGTCTGCCAAGACGGCCCTGTCTTCAGCTATTTTGAGCTGTGCAACCTTACCGAAAAGATATTTTAGGGGGAATTTTGATGAAAAAACCTACGGTAGGAATTTTTAAGTTTACTTCAGATGCAGGATGCCAGCTTCAGATCCTCAATCTGGAAAAAGAGCTCCTGGAGCTTTTAAAACTTATTGACATAGCCTATTTCCCTATGGCCAGCAGGAATTATGGAAAAGGTCCCTTTGACATAGGCTTTGTGGAAGGAGCAGTTACCAGCACTGAGGAAATTATAAAAATCAAAGAAATCAGAGAACAATGCAGAATCCTCGTGGCTTTGGGCTCCTGCGCATGTTACGGAGGAATAGCATCAATAAAAAACCACAAGCCCCAACGGGAGCTGGAAGAAAGGGTTTATACCGATTTAACAGCTGTTCACTCCACAAAAGCCTATGGGATTGACCAATATGTAAAGGTGGACGCTTACGTTAAGGGCTGCCCCATAGATAAAAATGAGTTTGTGGAAGTGGTTAAAAGCACTCTTATGGAAATTAAGCCCAATTTACGGCCCCACAGCGTATGTGTGGAATGCAAACTTCGAGAATATCCCTGCATCTTTTTGACTGAAGGGAAAGTATGCATGGGACCCGTTACAAGCGCTGGATGCGGCGCTCTCTGTCCTTCAAAGCACAGAGCCTGCGAAGGATGCAGAGGACCTGCCAGCGACCCCAATACCTCTTCCCTTGCCAGAACCATGATGGAATACGGGCTTACTCCCGAAGAAGTTAGATTAAAATTTATTAAATACGCCGGAGAAACTCAGGCTTTTAAAGAAGGAGCTGGAGTAAGGTGAATGAGAAAAAAATAAAAGTGGATTATATGGCACGGGTCGAAGGAGAAGCAGCACTGGATATAACAGTTTCCAATGGAGAAATTGTAGACCTTAAGCTTAATGTTTTTGAGCCTGCAAGATTTTTTGAAAGTTTTTTAATAGGAAGAAAATTTGATGAAGTGCCTGAAATTGCCGCAAGGATCTGCGGAATATGCCCCGTTTCCCACATACTCACATCAATTCAGGCCATAGAAGACGCTCTGGAAATCGTCCCCAGCGGAGAAACCATGCGCCTTAGGAAGCTTCTTGCATTGAGCCAGTGGATACAAAGCCACACTTTACACACCTATATGCTGGCACTTCCTGACTATTTCGGATACCAAAGCGTACTGGACATGATTCCTGAACATAGGGAACTGGTGGAGCAGGCTCTCCGACTTAAAAGGCTGGGAAATGACTTAACAGTAGCTATCGGGGGAAGAGAAGTGCACCCAGTGACTCCAGTGGTAGGAGGTTTTACCCATGTCCCTCCCAGGGACGTGATAAAGGACCTTATCAAAAGGTTTAAAGAGGCAAGAAAGGACGCCCAAAACATGGTTGAGATAGCCGCCCAAATTGAACTGCCTGATTTCACAAGGGATTTTGAATATGTTGCCCTTACTTCTCCTCCTCAGGAATATCCCATTATAAGCGGATTTATAGCTTCAAACAAAGGGCTTAAATTCAAAAAAAATGAATATCGCAAAAACATCCATGAAGTCCATGTGTCCCACTCCAATGCTCTGCATTCCTTCGTTAAAGGTAGATCGTCCTTTATGGTGGGTCCCCTGGCAAGGGTAAACTTGAACTACGACCTTTTAGCTGGGGAAGCCCGCAGGGCTGCTGAACGAAACGGACTTAAGTTTCCTTCAATGAATCCATTTTACAGCATTCCGGCCAGGGCAGTGGAAGTGGTTCACAGCATAGAAACATGCATTGATCTCCTGGAAGATCTTAAGCTGAAAGCTGAACAGATCCCAGCTGTTCCCAAAGATGGAACGGGTTTCGGAATTGGAGAAGCACCCCGAGGTCTTCTGTACCATTCGTATAAAATAAATAAAAAAGGAGAAATCGTAGAAGCTGATATTGTCTCCCCCACTGCTCACAACGCCTTCAATATAGAAAACGATCTAAAAGAGTTCGTACCCAAATTTATTTCCCTCCCAAAAGAGGAAATACAGCTCAAATGCGAAATGCTGGTGAGAGCATATGATCCCTGCTTTTCCTGCTCAGCCCATTTTTTGAAAATAAATATAAGGGAAAGATAATTATGAAAACCGAAAAAATAAAAATTATCGGCTGCGGCAACCCCCTCGCCTCCGATGACGGCGTGGGGGCTTATATTATTGGAGAACTAAAAAAGCTGAAACTGCCCCGAAATGTAGAGGCTGTGGAAGCAGGGAATAACCCCTTAAGCCTTCTTGATTTAATACAAAATACCAAAAAGGTCATAATAGTAGACGCAGTAAAGGGCCATGGACCTCCAGGAAAGGTTTATCGCCTAAAGCCCAGGGAACTGGAAAAATGTGAAAAAAGCATAAGCCTGCACAGATTGGAAATTAAGCAAATATTAGAAATGGCAAAAAAACTTTTTCCAGACAGAACACCTGAAGAAATCATAATTATCGGAGTTGAAGCAAAAGACCTAACTCCATTTAAAATGAAGCTATCGGAACCCGTAAAAAAAGCTGTACCACAAATAATCGAAGCCGTTTTAAAAGAAATAACTTCCTGAAAAAAGCAGAAAAATGTTTATCTGCTAATTTTTTTTCTGGTTTTTTGGTATTTTTGTCTAGTTTTGGAATTTTAAAGGAAATTTTAATGGAGAGGTTGAAAAGAAATAAAGAAATCCACCTTTGAAAATATGGGAGGGTAAAAAATGTTTTTGTCAAAGAGCAAAAAAGGAGGAAATAAAAATGAAGCCCCCTCAAAGGAAAAAATCTTCCAATTGATGCAGCTTAATAGATACCATAAAGCCCTGGATCTGCTGGAGAAGCTTATTCCTTCAGCAGAAAAAGAAATGGGTAGCTCATCCCATGAATTATTAAAATTATATAAATATTACGGTGAATGCCTTATTCACACAGGTCAGTTCAATAGAGCTTTTGAAGTGCTTCAGAAAGGATTAAATATTGTATCTGAAAGTAATAATCCCTGTAAAGAAGTCCTTGAAGAAACGGCCATTCCTGCTTTGGAAAAGGAGATTATTCAAAACTCTTCCAACGAAAAAGCCTATAAAATACTTAAAACCGTTGAGGATAAATGCCCCCCTAAACTGTTCAAGCAGATATTATTGGCTTACATATTCCGGGCTTTCTCTTACTATAAACTAAAAGATTTTAAAAAAGCTGCCGAAGCATACAGCTTCATTATCCCCGTTGCAGAAAAATATGGATGCCTCGACTACGACAGCCTCATTCGGGCTGGAGACAGTTGTCTAAGATGCGGAAACCTCAACAGAGCTTGGAAATATTATGAAATGGCAAAGCCGTTTTCCAATACTTACCAGAGACAGTGCCGCCTCCATAAGAAGATCGCAGATCTTCTGACGCTTAAAAACCAAAATTGGCATGCAATACTGCACTTTCTTGCCGCCCTCCAGTCTGTACCAAGCGATCAGGGAGCCAAGACAAAGCTTAAAAAAATGTTAAAGAAGCTGGGTTTGGAAAAGTATGCAGACGAATTTCTCCAGCTCAATACAAAATATACTGATCTGGAACAGTTAGAGGCTTCCCTGCTTTTACTCAAAAAACAGTTAAAAGCAGGATAAATAAAAATTCCATCATATGCTAAAATTAAATTAGATAAATGTAGGGTTAAAAAATGCTTTTAAGGAGGGCTCTTTAGTTGAGTGAAATAAAGGGAAGCCACATTATCTCAGATGAGGTAATCGCAGCCATTGCTTTAAATGCCGCCCAGGAAATTGAGGAAATTACTTTTCCCACAAGAATAACCAATGGAATAGCAGAAAGGTTCGGAAAGAAGCAGTGGACTAAGGGAATAAAGGTTGAACAGACAGATGAAGGGGTTGTCATTGAAATTAAAGTTGTGGTTAAGTACGGTGTTAATATTCCCGAGGTCTGCAGCAGGATACAGGAAAAGGTAATTGAAGAGGTTGAAAAGGTCACAGGTTTAAAGGTGCTGGCAGTGGATATAAATGTTACAGGGCTGGATGTTCCAAACCAGTCACAACAGTAGAAGCAAAAAGCCCGGTATAAAAGCCGGGCCTTAATTATACTAATCTTTATCTGAGTATAGCTTCCTTCTCCTTTCTTCCTCCCTTAATTTTGCCCGCTGTATTTTTCCACTTATGGTTTTGGGAAGACTTTTTACAAATTCAATCTCCCGGGGATATTTATATGGAGCAGTGTTTGATTTCACAAACTCCTGTATCTCTTTTGCTAATTCCTCAGTGGGCTCATATTCATCTGCAAGGATTATAAAAGCCTTCACAATTTCCCCCTCACCGGATCCGGCGAACCTACCACTGCCGCCTCCACAACCGCAGGATGCTCCACTAAAGCACTTTCCACCTCAAAGGGCCCTATCCTGTATCCAGCACTGATAATAACATCGTCAGCACGACCCACAAACCAGAAATATCCATCTTCATCCTTGTATGCCCTGTCTCCGGTCAGATACCAGCCGTTTTTAAAGCACTTCTCTGTGCCCTCGGGATCTTTCCAGTACTCTTTAAACATGCCCACAGGCCTGCTTTCAGAAACATCCACGGCAATATTACCCTCTTCTCCTCTGGGAAGGGGAACACCATCATCATCTATAATGTCTACCTTAAATCCCGGAACAGGTTTTCCCATGGATCCCGGTTTAATTTCCATACATGGAAAATTGGCCACCAAAACAACGGTTTCTGTCTGCCCGTAGCCGTCATAAATTTTTAATCCCGTATGTTTTTCCCATATGGATATAACTTCAGGGTTCAAAGGTTCTCCTGCGCTGACGCAGTGCCTAAGGGAGCTAAAATCATAGGATGACAGGTTCTCAAAGACAAAGAGCCTATATGCTGTGGGAGGAGCACACAGGGTAGTAATTTTGTACTTCTCTACTAGCTCCAAGGTGCGTTTTGGGTTAAAACGACCTTTGGTATTATGTACAAATACCTCGGAACCCATATGCCATGGCCCGAAAAGACTGCTCCATGCAGCCTTTGCCCAACCATTGTCAGATACATTCCAGTGGCGGTCCTCAGGCTTTAGATCAAGTCAATATTTTCCTGTAATCATGTGAGCAAGGGGATAGCTGGCATGGGTATGCAGAACCATTTTTGGATACCCGGTGGTTCCTGATGTAAAGTATAGAATGGCATTGTCTGAAGATTTTGTCTTTACAGGAGTAAAGCTTTCGTATTTTTTAATTTCGTCTGAATAACTTATCCAGCCGGGTCTTCTGCCCCCTACAAGAATCAGTGTCTTCAGTTGAGGGCATTGATCTTTAATTTCATCTATTTTCGGAGCATTTTCCAGATCCGTTACTGCCACCTTTGCTTCGCTTATCTTAATTCTATAAGCAATGTCTCTGGGCATCAGCTGCACCGTACCAGGCATGGCCACAGCTCCCACTTTTAATATCCCCAGAATAATTTCCCACCACTGGGGTATTCTGGGCAGCATAATAAATATCCCATCTCTTTTTTCTACCCCAATTCTCTGCAGCATTGCCCCGACTCTATCGGACTTTTCTTTTAGGTCTCCAAATGTATAACGAATTTCATTCCCATTATCATCAACGCAAAAAAGAGCCGGCTTGTTCCCTTTTTCTGCCCATTTATCTACTACATCCACAGCAAAATTATAGTACTCCGGAACATCAAGCCGGAAATTTTTATAACATTGGGTATAGTCAGTCATATTGTGTTCGTGTTCCATACCGCTCCCTCCCCCAGAATATTTCTTATTAATCTACCATATCACTCATTCTAAGGCAATGAGCTTTTTTAATAGAGATTAAATTTTTATTTAAAAAAACAAAAGGGGGCAGCTGCAGGGCGGCCATATGGTTCGCAAGATGAGTTTTTCCCGCCTAACTACCCCCAAGAATATTCTGGTTATATTGGGCGTGCTTTATTCCAATTTTTTAAAATTTTATTTAGAAAAAATCCTTAAAATAAGAAAATCATGCACCTTCTCAAAAATTAAGCCTGCCGCAAACCACGCTGGGCCGTAATCCAAACGTATTAAGCCGTTAACCGCAAGGGGTGAGCTGTAATGCCAGGGGCACAGGCCGATCAAAAGCTTTAACAGCAGTCCCGTTATATACTCCCCGGCAAAGAACAAAGACATATATGTTAATCCCCTAAAAAACCAAAAATGATTTCTTATGCGGTCATGAATGGGCTCCAAAAAAACGGCCAAGCTGTAAATGGGAAACATCCACAGATATGTGTGGCTTCTAAGGCTGGGGTCTCCCGCCATAAGGGAGCCCAAACCCGTCCACAGTATTTCCGCTGTCAAGCCTAATATTCCATATACTGCTGCTCTTGCAATCACAAACTCAGTTTGTGGAATTTTTGAATATTTTATATCAGGAAATTACTGCCTTTTTCCATAATAAAGCCCGGTTCAATATAAAACCGGGCTTCTCTTTTAATGTTTGGTCCTTTCTTCCTCTTCTTCACCACAGCACTTCATGTTAAGCCTAACACCTTCACTGTATATTTCAGCCATGTTTTTATTAATAAGCCTCATGGTTTCCTTTAAAACCCTATGATCTTCCGCTGCTTCAAGTATATCCTCTGGAAGATCACGCTTGTTTCTGTTTATTGCCTTACCAAAGGCTTTTAAATCCCCTGAACGGGCAGCTTTCCTTAGTTCCTCAACAATCTTGTCAGGAACTTTTTCACTCACTTTCCCTACCCCCTTGATTCTTTTTTTCTCTGTCTATGATCTAATTTATCACAAAGACTTGATTCCAACAATACAATTCTTCCCGGCAACATCTGTAGTTAAGTAAGCTAAGTAATGATCCCTCTTGATTAAAGGTCTTCAACTAACAAATAATTTTGAGCCCAGCAGAAAAAACGGGGAAATTTAAGCTTTACTGTGGTGCCCTTCCCCACCTGAGATTTTATTTCCAATTCTCCACTGTGCTGTTCCATTATACTTTTGGCAACACTCAGCCCAAGACCTGACCCGTTATTTTTGGTAGAATAAAAGGGTTCCAGTACCTTAGAAATGCGTTTTTCTGGAATTCCTGTTCCTGTATCGGTAATGGATAGAAAAACTCCATTCTTTTCCCGCCCAGTGGCAAAGGTTAAAATACCTCCTCTTTTTCCTTCCATCGCATCCAGCGCATTATCAATAATACTCATCATTGCCTGCTTTATCTTTGCTTCATCAGCCTCAATTTCCGGAAGAAATTTTGCCAGTTTAAGCTTAACTTTGATATCTTTTTCCTGACACCTATCTTTTATGATCAAAGCACAATCCTGGACAATTTTGTTCAATGAAATTTTCGATGTAGACAAACAGGGGGGGTTGCCAATTCAATAAAATCCGCAATGATTTCGTTCATCCTGTCCATTTCATTAACAATCACCCGGCAGAAGCTGTTTAACTTAACGCTGTCACCAACTTCCTTCTGTAAAAGCTGAGCAAAACCTTTAATCACGGTTAAGGGCTGCCTCATTTCATGGGCTACCCCAGCTGCAAGCTGTTTCACTGCAGTAAGCTTCTCTTCCTCTCTATCTGCCAATTCCCTTGCCTTTTCTTCTGTTATATCTTTGAAAAACAATACAGCCCCTGAAGTTTTTCCATGCCTGTCCTTTACGGCTTCAAAGATTATATGCAGAAAATAATCTTTTTCTTCTAAATTTATCTTAATTTCCTCGTAAAAACTTTCTCCACCAATAAGAACCCTTCCAATTAAATCATTTAAACCTGTAGTTTCTGGAAATACTTCTTCATAATGCCTTCCCTTTAAAGCATTATTAAATATTTTTTTTGCTGCAGGATTTACTAAAGATATCTTTCCCTCAGCATCAACAGCTATACAGCTTAGGTTTTCACTCTTTAAAACAGCACGAAGTATTTTCATCAAAATCCAGTTTTCAGAATTTTGTCCATTAACTAATGATAATAAACTCCGTCTCTTCCCAAAAAAGTGAAAAATGATGATATTTAGTAAAAAAAATACCCAAGCTGCGCCAATTATTAAAATAATTGTTGTATTTTCTAACATTTCCCCCAGCCCCCTCTCCAATATCTAACAAATTCTGAAAATTTACTGTGTGTATATAATAATAACTTTATTGAAATAAAAAACATGTCGAAGTTTGTATTTGAAATAAATTTTTTTTAAAAAAATAATTGTAATATTATGTAAATTTCTAATAACTTAAACTTTTATCTCTACTGCTTTTTCCACCGATAAAAAGTACAGATAAGCCTCTTTAACCGGTTTATTCCATATACTTCTCAGAGCTTCAGCATAAAA
Source organism: Clostridia bacterium 41_269 (assembly GCA_001508005.1). Classification (GTDB taxonomy): domain Bacteria; phylum Bacillota; class DTU086; order DTU086; family DTU086; genus 41-269. The sequence continues at coordinate 65,462 of LGEZ01000001.1, read as the reverse complement.
AGCAAGCTGCACACTATATTCATCTATCTTTTTTTTCAGCTTTTCAGGATCTGCAACATCATCGCTTTTAAAATCAATAAGTATAAAGCCGTCCTCTTCTTCAATTACACAGTCAATAACCCCTTGAACCACCACTTTTTCCCCTTGGGATTCCTTTTTAGAAAGATCGGAATATACTTCTTCAGCAGGCAGTCCTAAAGTAAAAGGAACCTCTCGAAAAACTCCAAAGGGAGCCTTTGTAAGGAGTCTTTTCCCCAAAGGGGTGCGGAAAAACGCGGCAATTTCATCTGGGTTCACAAGAGCTGCCTCTTTTGGAGAAAGAATTTCCTCCTCCACCATTTCCTTTATCTGTAAGGCTATGCCGCTGCTGTCTAGCTTTTTCGTAAGGTCAAGATGTTGAAAAACTGCATGGACAGCGATTCCCCTTTCCGCTGCCGAAGCCTCCTTTCTTTCACCCAAAAAAGCAGGTCTTTCCACTAATGGGGAAAGGTTTACCTCCTCAACATCCAACTCTTCCCAAACATTAAAGCGATGCTTAAGATCCCTTATTGCAGCTTTTGCGGCTTTCTCTGAAAGCTTTTTGTAGGGATATTTCCAGTCCATTATCTTATTTATTTCTTCATACAAATTTTCATTTATGTCCGTTTCACTAACTCTTTGAACCAAATTTTCAAAGTCTTTCAGGAAACTCCCGTCAGTTTCTTCTCCTAGATCCGGCAGTTCCTCGCCTTCTTCAGCATCCCATAAAGTAATCTGCCACTTAGAAGAGTCATTATATACCGGGGCAAATGATGTAAAGTCCTCTATGCCAGCACACCTTCTTAAGGGTTCACCTAGTTTGTGTCTGGCAAGGGCTGCACAAATCCAGTCCAGCCTGCTTCCTGCACCAGCTAGAAAATAATCAGGAAGCTCCCAATCTTCGCAGAAGATCTGATCACACCACAGCCGACTTTTTGCCTCTAAATCCCAGGCTGAACCTACCAAAATAAGTTTTTCTCTGGCCCGGGTCATAGCTACATACAAAATTCTAAGCTCCTCAGCCAGTTCTTCCCTTTTACTAATGAAATCAATACAGCTGTAAATAAGAGAAGGATATTTATAGTCCCTTTTAGGATCAACAATCATCAAACCCAGCCCATATTTTCTGTGGAATATAATATCGTTAAGTATCCTATTTCCCTGATTTAAACGGCTCCCTAAATCAGCAATAAATACCACAGGAAATTCAAGTCCCTTGCTTTTATGGATGCTCATCACCTGCACAGCATCCTCTTCTGATCCCAGTTCTCGAGCTCTGCCCAGGTCTACGGTTCCCAACATTATCTGTCTTATGTGCTTCAGAAAACCCGTAAGCCCCTGTCCAAAACGGTTTTCAAAGCTGCGAGCCTGATCCAATAAAAAGCTCAAGTTAGCCTGGCGCTGAGAGCCAAAAGGGAGGCCCCCCACATATTCGTAATATCCCGTAGTTCTGTATATGTCCAGTATTAGATCATAGAGGCACCCCCTGCGGGCAAGGGTTCTCCATTCTTCAAGATGATTTAAAAAATCCCTCAAACGGCTGGAAAGTTCCTTTTCCCCATGCAGAGCAGCTTTTCTAACAGCATCTATATAATCTCCCTGGGTTTTAAAAAGCCTAATTTCAGCCATATCTTCTGCTTTTAAACCAACTATTGGAGAACGAAGCACTGCTGCAAGGGGAATATCCTGCCTGGGATTATCAATTATCTCCAGCAAAGAAAGAATAACTTTAACCTCTGGAGCCTCAAAAAATCCTGTGTCCAGATCTGCATACACCGGTATTCCCATGCGCCTCAAAATGTCCACCATATAGGGTACTTTACCCTTTGCAGCCCTAATTAAAACAGCAATATCTTTGTAGGAAAGCCTTCGGTATTCCTTTTTACCTCTATCGTAGACAAAATAGGCTTCCCCTTCCACTAGATCCTTAATTCTTCTACCTATCACCAGAGCTTCTTTTTCTATATTTTTCCATAACTGCATCTCCTCATCATCGGAAAAATCGCCATCTCTTCTGCGCTCAATAATATGGAGCTCCACGGGTTCATTTAAAACTCTGGCCTTTTTCTTTTCCCCTGTTTTCCTTTTTTCTATGGAGTTTTCGGATTCCACTAGTTCAAAAGCCGGGTATTCCATTCCGCATTTAAGCTCTGCACTGCTGTCATATTTAATTTCGCCCACTGCAGGGGTCATAATCTGTTTAAATATGAAATTTACACAGTCTATGATCTCCTTTCGGCTACGGTAGTTGAAGTTAAGGTCAATTTTTCTTCCTTCTTCCTGACCATCTGAATACCTGCTGTACTTCTCCAGAAAAAGCTCCGGTTCAGCCAGCCTAAAACGATATATGCTCTGTTTTACATCTCCCACCATAAAAAGGTTGTTGTTCTTGGGCTTTGATACCAAACTCAAGAGAAAGTCCTGAATGGAATTGGTATCCTGATATTCATCAACCAAAACTTCTTCATAGTGGTTTCTAATCTCCTCGGCAGCCTCAGAAGGAGTTGGGTTTTCCCCCTCTTCGTCTTTTATGAGCACTTTAAGACAGTAATGTTCCAAATCGCTGAAATCAAGGCAGCCCATTTCCCTTTTTGCGCTGTCAAAATCCCTGCCGAATTCCATTACCAATTCCACCAGGGTTTCTGCAAAGCAACCCAGTTCTTTCATTTCATCAGCATATTCCTCTGGAGTACGAGAAAAATATCTATCTCTAATAGAAAAAACAATATTCTTAGCTTCCTGCCTCAGCTCCTGTACTCTTTTCTTAAGCTTTTCGTCTGCCTCGCCTCTTTTTTGGGGCTTCAACTGGGGAAAATCAATGGACAAAAAGCCTTCAAAAAGGCCGTCAAAATCACCTTCTTGAGCCAGAGTTAAAAGTCTTTTCAGCCTTTCCATATCATCATTTAGGGTATCCAGGTATCCAGCAGGACCGCTTGGCAAAGATGCTGTTTTAACTGCTCTGATAATAAGCTCAAGCCCATGGGCCAGTTCAATGATCACCTGCTGAAGTACAATTTCCGCTATTTCCTCCTGGGTGAAAAACTCCGGATCCGGAGACTCATAAAACTTCTTTATACCGTTAAGCCACTTTTCAGGAAAAGGCTGACTCCTGGAAAGATCATATATGCGCAGAACTGCTTCTTTTAAATTGGAATCATCCCTTCCCCCATAATGCTCCCTTAAAGAAGCGAGCTTTTTTCCTTTTATATCATCCCCATACCAGCGTTCAAAAAGGCTATCCACCACTTCCTCTTTCAGCATCTGTGTCTGAATTTCATCCAAAACATCAAACTGAGGATCAATACCCAAAAGATAAAAGTATTTTCTTACAACTTTAGCGCAGAAGGAGTGGATAGTTGAAATATCAGCACTCTCCAGGGTTAAAAACTGCCTGTAAAGGTAATGATTTCCTGGATCATCTCGCAATCTTTCCTTTAATGCCCCAGCTATACGCTCCCGCATTTCCGCTGCAGCAGCCTCGGTAAAGGTAACCACTAGTAAATTATCAACCCGCAGGGGATCTTCGGGATCAACAATCCTCCTGATGATGCGCTCAACCAGCACTGCAGTTTTTCCTGCCCCAGCACCTGCAGAAACTAAAATATTTGTACCTTTTTGAGTAATTGCTTCCCACTGATTATAGTCCCAAGGTTCTGGAATAGCTGTATTACCCACTTCTCCCATTTCCCTCACCCATTTCTTCATAAATTCGCCTTAAAATTCTCTCATTTTTTTCGGGTAAAATATTCCGGTAAAAATTGCCCAAAAGGGGATCAAACAAACAGACGGAACTGTATTCGCAGTTCATGCTATTGCATGCAGTTTCTTCACGACAGCGGTAGGGATAAATGGACACCTCTCCATCTAAAATTCTTTGAGCTAGCTGAGCCAGTTTTCTTTTAGTAAAGGACATTAAAGTGCTAAACTGCTCATATGAAGCAACACTTGAATTTTTGCCGATTCCTTCTTTGGTAAAAACTACGGGAATAATATCAGAGTTCCCCTGGGAGTCCCTATCCATAAGCCGTAAAACTTCCCTATCTTCTAGCAAAAGGCCTGTCATTCTAAACTCTTTTCTAAAGTTTCTCTCAAGCTCCCCTTCATCCAGGGGTTTTATTCCCCGCCTCATGGAACTTTCTACGGTAAAGTAAAGAATGCCTGCAGGAAAAACAGTTCGCCCAAATAACTCTTCTCCCTTTTCAACAACTAAAGACAGATAGGCCATCAGCTGGAGCTCCAGCCCATGATACAAATTGTAAAGCTTAAAGTTTCTGGAACTGCTTTTATAGTCCAAAACTCTTACAAACAATTTTCCATTGTGTTCCGCTAGATCAATTCTATCTATTCTTCCCCTTAGGAAAAACCTGCGCCCGTTATTAAGCTCAATCACCAAAGGCTCAAGCTTTTCTCCCTCTCCAAAGGAAATTTCTACTCCCACAGGTTTAAAAGATCCCATCTTCAACTGATGGCATAATATGCAGGCAGCCTTCTTTAAAGTCTTGCGCATATCCTCTGCCGCCTGAGACATGCTGTGTGAACTCAGCAGTATCCGGCTGTTGACACTGGGTATCAAACCGTCGCAGATGTTATCTATGATTTCTTCAGCCTCTCTTTCATCCAAAGTTTCCCAATCAATTTCCTTTTCCAGCAGATGCTCCACAAATAACCTTAAGGCTTCATGGAAAAGGGTACCCCTGTGAGCAGGTGAAAACATGTATTCCTCCCTTGGTTTAAGATTCAGGGTTCTCTTTAAAAAATAGGCAAAGGGGCAGGCTGCAAAATCTTCCATACTGGATATGCCCCCATGAAGTTCAGAACCGTAAAGTCGATGTATCAAGGAAGGGGAAAGATCTGCCTCATTGTTAACAAAAAACAGGCTTTCAAAAAGCTTACGATACCTGCTGCGTCTTTCAGAGTCCTCTAAAAACCACCTTAAAGCTTCAATCCAATAACTTTCCCATTCACTGATCCGGCAGCGGTTCCTTAATTTTTTAAGCAGAACCCTTAAAACAGCATTCTTGGAACTTAGGCTCTTCTTCAGCTGCTCCCATTCAAAAGGTTCCCCCGCTGCAGTCTCTTCTTCCAAAGCAGGAAAGATATCCTTTAAGGTTGATACTATCACTGAAGGCAGCCCAGTCCTTCCGTCTTTTCCTGACAAAGAATAGCTGACCCATAAGAACTCACTGGGCCTAGTCAGGGCTATATATGCTAAATACTGCTCTTGAACAATTCTTAGGGAACTGGGAGGAGCAAGTTCAATTTCTACAGCATTTTTTAAATATTTCCTCTCAGCATCGGTGAGCAGCACATCCTCATCAATTTTTGCCGGAAAAACTCCCTCATTAGCCCCCAAAACAAAGGAAGCTTTTACTTCGGGATGGCGGGAACGCTCAATAGAAGCCACAAAAACCTGATCAAGGCTTGGGGGTATCAGTTTAAACCTCAATGCTTCCAGCCCGGAATTTATAATTTCATAATATTCCACAGCTTTCAATTTTCGTGAACCCACTATCTCCACAATTTGGTCCAGAAGGCTTATTATTCTGTTCCAGACCTGGGAATGCTCTTGTGCTGTAAGAAGATCTCCTCTATCTACAGCTTCCTGTCTCCATTTTTCAAGAGTTTCTGAAACATTAAGATTTATAAGAAGGTTAAAAATCGATATCGTCATATCTACGGCATTTGAGGCTTCCTTAAAGCTGTGGTCAAAATCAGCCAAAATATCTATAACTCCATCAAGTTCATAAAGAGCTTTATTTTCCACATCCGTAGAAGATCTGTTTAAAATATCATGAAGCCACCCTTTTTTAAGCCAATTTTCCCTGCCCCTAATACCCTTGGATAAGACATAATTTTCAAGAATATCAACGGCATCCCTTTCAACTCGGGCCAAATCCGTCTTCAAAAATCTGAAGACAGCTTCATAAGGCCAGTCATTTATTACTATATCCAAAGCTGATCTTATAAGTTCCGCAGCAGGGTGGTAACCCAGCTTCTTTTTCCTGTCTATAAAAAAGGGAATACCGTACTGCTCAAAAATTTCCTTAATTAGGTCTTCGTAAGGCTCCACATTCCTTAAAATTATACTTATATCCCTCCACCTATACCCCTTATCCCTGCAGAGGCTTATAATTTCTCCAGCACAGGCTTCCACCTCTGCCCGCAGATTAACGGCAGATACCAGCTTTATGTTTTCGGGAACGCCGCTGTATTTTTGCGGAATACTGCGGGAAAATTCCCGTTCTAAGTGGGCCAACGATGGGGCATTTTTAAACCTTTCAGGTGTTTGGGATGAATCTAGAATCAAGGGATCCTCTACTTCAATTCCTTCCCGCTGTGCCAGCTCCATCAGCCTGTCATAAGTTTCCCTTGTACGGTGAAAAAGATATTCTTCCGTATATTCTCTGTCCAGTTCTCTGCCGTCCAAGCATAAAGTTATCTCTACCTTATCCCCATAAATCATCAGTTTTTTCAAAACATCGTATTCCTGAGGAGTAAAGCCCGCAAAACCATCTACCCAAATTCGTGCATCTCTGATAAATGCTGATTTATCCAACTTACTGCTCAGCTGAGTGAGATAATCATCGGGATCAGTATACAGCCCTTCTAATTCTTTAATTAATTCCTGGTATATCAGGCACAAATCATGAATTTTGCTCCTGAGTATTTTCTGTCCCTTTTTCTCCTCCAGCATCTTCTGGCATAGATCAAGCATTTTAGGACTGAGGTTATAAGAATGAAGTTCGGAAAATAAAGCCAATAGGGAATCAATAAAACCGGGTTCAAAGCTGGAATTCTGAAAAAGTTCTAAAGCATTTTTTTTCTGCTGAATTATACGGCGAAGCAGCATGCTTTTGCCAACCTCATCAATGGGCTTTTTGTTTGCGCCTCCAACCTCCTGAAACACCCGATATGCCAGTCTTCGGAAACTGAGAACCTGACCCCGAATAAATCCTTTGATCCCCCTTTTTATAAGCTGGTGCTCCATCTGAAATGTAGCCTGTTCTGGAACCAACAGTATCAGAGATGGTCCCATAGGCCTTTCAATAAGCTCTTTAACAAAGCTTTCTACACAGTACCTTGTCTTTCCCGTTCCCGCTCTCCCAACAATTAAGCGCAGGCTCACAGCAGCATCCCACCTAAACCTTGATTACTTATATTCTTTTGTTACCTGGTGCTTTTTTCCTCCAAAAAGAAAAAACACAATACTTTACATAAAATTAAAAAATTATCAAAAAATAAAAGTGCTGGTGAAATCACCAGCACCTATCAGCACAAAAATTAAACAAAAAACAAAAATCAATTAAATGCCGCACAGATAATTACATCTCTTATCTTATGCTTCATCAAAGAACACAATTACTGCAGAGTTCTCTTTTTGAAATCAGGACCAAATGCATTCATGAAATCTGCAGAAGTTGCCTGCTTTTCACGGATGAGCTTCATTGGAACGTCACAGCAGTACAGCATACCATCTCCAGCTTCAACCACTTTAACTACATTGCCGCATTCTTGGCATTCATATTTTTGATCCTTTTCAGTTGCCACGGTTTCACCCCCCCCTTTTTAAGCCAGCAGCGCCTTTCATGTCTTTTAAATACCCGTACTAATTATAATCCAATAAATTATACATAGTCAACCTTTATAGTAGTTTTAAAAAAAACCAAATAAAAAGCCGATTATGTTAAGATTTATACTAAGATTTTCACTGATCCTTTTTACCCTGCTGTTTCTGCCCAGCCTCCGAACAAAGATCTTCAATGGTAATAGTATCCACTGCTTCTTCTATCCTTTCCTTTAATCTCAACCAGACCAGCCTTAAAACACATTGGTTTATGTTATCACAGGAAGGATAAGTGCCATCCTCAACGCAGTCCATAGGTGCAATGGGACCCTCCAAAACACGGATAATTTCTCCCACGGAAATGTCTTGAGGTTTTTTTGCCAATATAAAACCTCCGCTCTGTCCCCTTATGCTTTTCACAATTCCTGCTCTGCGAAGAACAGTCAAAAGCTGTTCAAGATACCCCTCCGAAATTTCCTGGCGTTCAGCTATATCCTTTAGAGGAACAGGCTTTCCCCTGCTGTTTTTAGCAATGTCAAGAACAGCACGGAGGCCGTAGGATCCCTTTGTGGAAATGCGGAACATTTTATTACCTCCTGCGGTCGGCAAAAACCCTTGAAAACCCGCCAAAAAATTTAAATATTCTTTCAAAAATAAAGGGTATATTGCATATTTTATATTAGAAAAAATACATTCATACCAAGAAAAAATACAAGAAGATTTTCAGCTGCAGAACTTCTGGAGGAAAACACAATATGAGGTATTCCATTTCAAATTTAGAACAGCACGAAAGGCTTTATCTCTCCAAAGATGGAATAAACTTTTCCCACAAAAACAGCATCGCTCTTCTCCCTCAAAGGGAAAATATTTTTGATGCTGATCCTGAAAATTATTTTCTTTTTGAGTCAGAACTTCTTGAAGGGAACGAGCCCGTGGGAGACGGTGAGGTTCCCGTTATGTACAGCGATTGGCACGAAAAAGTGTACATTGATGGAAAAGTATACTACGCTGCCAATTCAGTTATGTTCAGGAAATTAAAAGATTATTTCAGCCCAAAAAAACAAAAAGAGAAATAACTCTATTCATAAAAAGCCCACTTGCTGTGGGCTTTTTAAAGAAGTCAATTATTATCACTGCTGTGAAACCTTAGGATGCTGGTTCCATATCCTGGCCGCAGCATACAATGGGTCCTTCGCCGTCCTCAAGAAACTCAATTTTATTGCCGCAGATGGTGCATACCAGCCTGTCGCCCTTTTTCATTTTCATTCTCTACACCTCCCCAAAATAATCTGTGGATACCTACTTTTGTTCTACAAGGATATAAAATATCCTTTTTTAAAACTACATAGAGTTAAAACTTTTTTTCAGCAGGGGTCTTAGGTGTTTATTTCTGCATAAAACAACAGCAGTTCTAAAAAAGTCTGCAGCCTTTTTTCTATTCCCCAGCATTAAATAAGCTTTTGCCAGGTAATAAGGAATAAAAACTTCCAATGTGCCGCGGTAAACAGTTTTAAGTTCGCTGTTTTTTAATCTGGAAGGAAAAATATTAGGAACCCCAAAATTCCTTGATAAAAAGTGTTCCCATGACTGTTCAAGAGCCTGTAAAGCTTTGTCATATATTCCCTGTTCAAAAAAAGCCCTGCCGTAAATAAACTGACTTATACTATCTGAAGAATCCTTTTTTACTATGTGATCCTTTAAAATTTTCAGAGCTCTTCCTGATTTGTCTTCTTCTAGATAAGAATCTGCCAGTATAAGATAGGCAAACCTTATCATTTCCATGGGTAGATATTTCAGCGCAAAAAATTTGCTGAGAGCCTCACGGCACTCTTCAATGTTTCCATTTCGAAATTTTTTAAAAGCGTAATATATTAACTCTCCCGCATCAGTATCATCCTTTAAATTAAGCCTCTGCCTGGAAACTCTTCCGGCAATTACCTCTGGAGACCTAAAAGCAATAAAACCTGTAATAAACTCCCCAAGGACAAAATATATGCCTGCATATATAAGTACCGTAAAAAGCAGAAGGTTTAATTTTACATTTCCTGATAAAAAAATTAAAAGAAAATTTAAAGTTAAAATGAGAATAAGAGCAAGAGCAAAAGCTCTTTTTAGAACAAAATGCTGTTCAAGATTTGCCATGTACAGCCTTATAAGCCCAGTTTCCTTTATTTCCAATATGATCCCACTCCTATACAGAAGAAGTTGAAGTTTTTTCACCCAATTCTTTTTTTATTTTGCCGGCAGCTGCTTTTTTCAAAACAACTTTTAAAAAGATACCATTCTCCTGTGGTTTCTGTTCCAGCACAACTCCTTCTTTATAGACTAAATCAAGGATCTCAAACTTCTCATAGGAAATAAATACTTCCATTTCTTCCCTATCCCTGCTTATTTCTTCCTGAATGACCTTGTTTAATTCCTCAATACCAATTCCCTTTAGGGCTGAAATGTAAACTTCTTTTTGCGCTCCATGGGAAACCTTTGGTAATGTTCCCTTTATCTTATCAATTTTATTAAATACAAGTATCCTGGGCTTTTCTAAAACTTCCAGTTCGCCCAGTACCTTTTCTACCAGCTCAATTTCCTGATCAATATCTTTACTGGTGCTGTCCACCACATGCAGCAGAAGGTCGCTATACTGGAGCTCTTCCAGGGTAGATCTGAAAGCAGCTACCAATTTTGGAGGAAGATCACGAATAAACCCAACGGTATCAATTAAAACATAAGGCTCTCCGCATTTTGGAACAACTTTTCTGGCAGTAGAATCAAGGGTTGCAAATAAACGGTCATCGGCATAGGTTCCTGAACCCGAAAGCACATCATGTAGGGTACTTTTACCCACATTGGTATATCCAGTCAGCGCAACCACAGGGACATCCCGGGACAATCTGCGCTTTCTTATTAGGCGTCTATGTTTTTCTATTTTTTTAAGTTCCCTTGTTATATAGGCTATTCTGTCTCTAATTTTTCTCCTATCAACTTCCAGTTTAGTCAAACCTGGCCCTCTGGTACCAATTCCACCTCCAAGTCTGTTTAAAGCAGTTCCCCTACCTGTAAGACGGGGAAGCCTGTACTGCAGCTGAGCCAGCTCAACTTGAAGTTTTGCCTCTTTAGTTTTAGCCCGCTGAGCAAATATATCCAAAATAAGAGTCGTCCTGTCAATTATGGGGCACTGAATTATATCCTCAAGATTTCTCTGCTGTGTAGGAGAAAGATCATGGTTAAAAACCAGCATATCAAATTCCCCAGCTTTTCTCCGTTCTTCCAGCTCTAATGCCTTTCCCTTTCCCAAAAAAAGTGAAGCACAGGGTGAATCTCTTTTCTGAACTTCATATCCAACAGCGGTGCACCCTGCAGTTTCCACAAGACCTTTAAGTTCTTCCAAAGAAATTTCTATTTTCTCCTTAGAATCCCCAGGAAGCTGAAGGGTTACAAGTAGAGCTCGCTTTCCCTCTTCCTTTCCAACAGCATCCAAAAAACCCGACATATTTTCCCCTTTCCAAAATTTTAATATTATTTCCTTTGTCAAGTATTATATCAAATATAACTAACTGATTATAAACCTGCTGAACAAAAAGACCCGACCAAAAGCCGGGTCTCCCTAAAACTTTACTGAAAATGAGTTTTTGGAGCACCGCACTGGGGACAAACCCAATCCTCAGGCAGATCTTCGAAAGCTTTTCCCTCTCTTTCATAATATATATAATTACAAACCATACATACGTATTGGGACACTATAATACCCCCTTCTTACTGTTGTCTATGTTTTTTAATTCCATAAAAGAAATAGTAAATCCTCCATAACTTCAAAGGACTCAAATGAAAATATTTTCTTTTTCCAAAATGTTCTTTATCTCACCCCATGTGATGTGTCCGTGTATGAAGCTGTGCTGTATCCCTCCAAGTATATGTATCAGTTTTTTCCTTTCTCCCAGTTTAACCCGCACATCATGCCAAAATAACGCTCCCCTTACATAAGCATTCAAATGATAGTGACTGCTTGAGGTATAATGGGAAAGATCAAGTTCTTTGGGTTCATTAACCCCCATTGCTCTGCTCTCAAGGGATTTTATGCGGGATAAATACTCCTTTTTCCCCATTCTTTCTTCTATATAGAGAAGAGCGCTGTAGTTAGCCAGCCCTTCGTCTATCCAGGACTCTTTGTCCTGATCATTTCCCACCAGCCCATACCACCACTGATGAGCCACTTCATGAACCACCGTAAAAGGATCGGGACGTTTTATGGTACTAAAAAACAGAATGCCTCCATACTCCATTCCCCTAAAACCCTTCAAAGGGACATCAACGAGAACCAGTTTCTGGTATGGGTATTCCCCGAACCATTTTTGAAAGGTTTTAAAAGAATCTATGGTATACTTAATAATATTATAATCATAGGTTTTATATGCATAGATAATATTTTTACTGCCCACTTTGTGGTTTTTGATATTAAAGTTTCCCACCACCAAGGAAGCATCACGGATGGGTTTATCAGATGAAAAGGTGTACACTTTCCTGCTGCCGTCAAAGGAGCAGTTCAATTTGTTGAGACCGCTTAAAACCATTAAAGAAGGATCAACGGAAATTTTAAGCTCATAAGTGGCTGATAAAAAAGAATACGGCTCACCAAAACTGCTGGGAACCACCACATCCCAATTAATGGGGACGGCAGGATACCAGCAGGTAAGCATTGAAGTACCGTTCCACCTGCCCAATCTGTAGGGGCCTTGGGGAACCATGGTGTCAAAAGAAATGCTGACCCTGCACTTTTCATAGGGATTTAGTTCTAAGGGCAGATAAACCACCAAATATGTATTCTTGGCTTCCCATTCTACGGGATAATCATTAACAAAAACGCTGTAAACTTTTATCTCTCCCCCAGGAGCTGCAGCGGATGCCGGAAGCATAAAAAACAGATGCTTCAATGTTTGCCCTGTTATATTCGTGTAAACAATTTCTTCTTCCCCGTAAATTTTCCCTTGAGAATAGATAGCTTCAATACTGTAATGGGGAAAGTTTTCGCTTTCCAAAGCCATAAAAGCCATAGGGCTTTCTATCCCTGGATCCCTTTCAAAATCGCCCATTACAGGTAAAATCCACAGGAGTATAAAAGAAGTTATTAAAAAAGCAGTTAAAAAAAACAGGAATTTCTTCATTTTAAAGCCGCCCGCTTTAATTTTCTCTAACATTATTTCGGCATTTTACAATTAATTATAAATGTTCATTGTTAAAGATTTTCAATTTAATTTATTCTTCTTGATAAAACTAAAGCCTTCTACATCTCCAATTTATCTGCTATAATTTTGAAAGATTTAAGCTAATAGGAGGAATGGTAGGATGGAAAATAAAATAATTGCTGAACTGAAGGAAAAGTTCTTAGAAGACCGTTATCCCCAGTTTCTCGGAATAAAGCTTCTTAAGCTGGAGGATGGAAGGGCAGAAGTGGAAATGGTAGTTGAAAAAGAGCATTTAAACCTATTCGGCATTACTCACGGAGGAGTTATTTTTTCCCTTGCAGATACGGCACTGGGCCTAGCCTCTAACAGCAGCGGGCAGAATTCAGTAGCTCTAAACTGCAGTATTAATTTTATTAAGGCAACCAAAAGCGGTGAGGTTTTAAGAGCGGAAGCAGTAGAAGTGAAAAGAACCCGAAAAACCGGTGTATACACTGTAAATGTATTTGATTCTCAAAACAATTTAGTCGCCCTGGCGACAGGAACGTGCTATATACTTTCAAATCAAAAATAAAAAGGGGACTTTTGCCCCTCTTACCCCCTACAGCCTAAATACTAACCCTATTATTAGAATTATTAGAATTTTGGCAGGTCTCTGCTGCGGTTTGCGAAACGACTTAACGAGCACTGGCTATCGGCTCTTTGCAAAGCGTTAGGCAAAACCGGGAGGCACGAATAGGATGTGAGCGCCAGCCCCAACTGAGATAGGATGTCGAATTTGGGGCGGTCCGGTTTTGCCTTTAAGCGTTGCTTAGAGATGTCCAGCGTGAGTTCAGGAGTAAAAAAACTTGCAGCAGAGACCTTTTTCCATAAGCTAAAAAGGGGCTTTTGCCCCCTTTTTTGTTTTTAACTTATTTTTTTCTCAGCCACCCAAATAGGCATTCTTTACCGCTTCTGTTTCTGCCAGCTCTTCTGCAGCTCCCGAAAGAACTATTCTCCCCGTTTCAAGAACATAGGCTCTATCCGCTATCTGCAGTGCCATATGGGCATTCTGCTCCACCAGCAGAATGGTTGTCCCAGCTTCGTTAATTTCCTTGATAATTTTGAATATCTCCTGCACCAAAATAGGGGCAAGACCCATGGACGGTTCATCAAGAAGCAGAAGCTTAGGCTTTGACATCAAAGCTCGTCCTATGGCAAGCATCTGCTGTTCCCCACCGCTCAAAGTCCCAGCCTTTTGATACATTCTTTCCTTCAGCCTTGGAAAATATTCAAAAACCCTTTCCAAACTCTTTCTAACACCGTCCTTATCTTTACGGAGATAGGCGCCCAGCTCAAGGTTTTCAAGCACCGTCATTTTAGCAAAGGGACGTCTTCCTTCGGGAACATGAGATATGCCAAGTTCCACAATTTTCTGAGCAGGAAGCCGAGTAATATCCTGACCTTCAAAAGTTATGGTTCCCTTTTTAGGATGCACAAGACCTGAAATGGTTCTTAAAGTTGTGCTTTTGCCGGCACCGTTTGCCCCTATGAGGGTTACTATTTCCCCCTGTTTTATTTCTAGGTTAATTCCCTTAAGAGCATGGATTGCACCGTAATAAACGTCAATATCCTTAATGGACAGCATTAAACTGCCTCCTCTCCCAGATAAGCCCCAATAACACGAGGATTGCGTTTGATTTCTTCAGGAGTGCCCTGAGCTATAATTTCACCATGATCAAGGACTATAATTCTTTCACAGATTCCCATAACCAAAGACATATCATGTTCAATAAGAAGTATAGTCAAATTAAATTCCTCTCTGATCCATGAAATTAAATTCATAAGCTCCTTTGTTTCCAATGGATTCATTCCAGCCGCAGGTTCATCTAAAAGAAGGACCTTTGGTTTTGCAGCTAAAGCCCTCGCTATTTCGAGCCTGCGCTGTTCTCCATAGGGAAGATTTTTTGCCAACTCGTCTTTCTTATCCAAAAGGTTGAAAATTTCTAAAAGCTCATACGCCCTCTGGGACATTCTCCTCTCATATTTAAAGTAACTGGGCAACCTTAAAACAGCATTGGCTACAGGATAGCTGCTGTACCAGTGATTGGCAACACGAACGTTATCAAAAACACTTAAATCCCCAAATAGACGAATATTTTGGAATGTTCTGGCAATTCCGCACGAAGTTATCTGATGGGGCTTTAACCCTAAAAGACACTTTCCCTCCAGATAAAAGGTCCCGCTGGTAGGCTTATAGACTCCGGTAAGAAGGTTGAATACAGTGGTTTTTCCCGCACCATTGGGCCCTATTAATCCCACCAGTTCCTTTTTTTCAAGGCTGAGTTCAAAGTTTTTCAGCGCCTCAAGCCCGCCAAAAGTTTTAGACAGCTGTTTTACTTCGAGCAGTGCCATGTTGTTCCCCCCATTTTTTTACATAATACTTCAAAGGTTACTTCCTTGGTTCCTAGAAGACCCTGAGGCCTAAAAATCATTATTATTATCAGCAGCACAGCATAAATAACCATCCTCAACTGTGCCAAATCCTGCAGAAGAGCAGTAATCAAAGTAACAAATACTGCTGCAATAATGGATCCGGTCAAACTTCCCAGACCACCAAAAACAACCAGAAGAAGAGCATCAAAGGACTTTAAAATGCTAAAAGTATTGGGCTGTATTAGAAAGAAATAATGAGCATATATAGCGCCTGCTATTCCTGCAAAAAAAGCACCAATGGAGAAAGCCAGAACCTTATACTTGGTTGTATTTATTCCCATAGCTTCAGCTGCTATTTCATCTTCTCTGATGGCAATGCATGCCCTTCCGTGAGTTGAATTTATAAAATTTTTAATAAACAAAACAGTTATAAGAGTCCAAAAAAACAACCAAGGCCATGTGCAGTACTGTTTAATACCGATCAATCCTGCTGCTCCACCCACATACTCTATATTAATTAAAATTCCCCTAACAATTTCACCAAAACCTAAAGTAGCAATGGCCAAATAGTCTCCCCTGAGCCTAAGGGTTGGCAGTCCAATAATTATACCCATTAAAGCAGCTGCCAAAGCACCAGCTAAAGTTGCAGGTAAAAAGGGAATGCCTATTTTTGTAGTCAGAACTGCTGAAATATATGCTCCCACTGCCATAAAGCCGGCATGTCCTAAAGCCAGCTGTCCCGTAAAGCCCACAATTAAATTAAGGCTCACAGCAAGAATGATGTTTATGCCGATGAGATATAAGTTCAGCTGCTGAAAAGGAGTGATGATGCCCGTCTTAATCAGCCAATCCACAGCAAAATAAACAACGGCAAGGGTAGCAGCAACTCCAACATTAAGCCATAGTCTCTGTTTATCCATACTCTACACCTTCTCCTTTTCTTCTCGTCCCAATAAGCCAGAGGGTTTAATAATCAATATTAGGATTAATATAATAAAAACAAAGGGATCGCGCCACTTAGTGCTCCAGTAACCACTTACCATGGTTTCTGTTATGCCCAGCAGAAATCCTCCAGCAAAGGCACCTGGGATAAGTCCAATTCCTCCCAGAACCGCAGCAACAAAAGCTTTCAGTCCTGGCATTAATCCCATTAATGGATAAATGGTATTATAATAAAGACCCAGAAGCACCCCTGCTACAGCTGCGAAGGCTGAGCCGATAGCAAAAGTAACGGATATTATGTTGTCTACGTTAATCCCCATCAGTTTTGCCGCATCTTTATCCCATGAAACCGCACGCATAGCTTTACCCACTTTGGTTTTTTGAACTATATACTGCAGAATAAGCATCATAACCACAGTTACAGTGAAAATTAAAATTTGGTAGCTGGTTATGGTTATACTGCCGTTAAAGAACTTGTAATGGGTATTTTCAATAACCCTGGGAAAAGCCCTAAAGTCAGTTCCAAATACCATCAGCCCCCCATTCTGAAGGAGCAGGGAAACACCAATGGCAGTAATAAGCACCGCAAGCCTTCCTGAATTTCTCAGGGGCCTGTAAGCTACTCTCTCAATAACAACACCCAGCAGGGAAGAAGCTATCATGGCAATAATAATGGCAGCAAAAATGTTTGCTCCCCAAACCGTAATGGCAAAAAAAGCAGCAAAAGCCCCCACCATGAGAATTTCTCCATGGGCAAAATTAATAAGCTGGATAACTCCATAAACCATAGTATATCCCAATGCAATGAGTGCATAAATACTTCCCAAAGAAAGGCCGTTTAAAATCTGCTGTATAAATTCTGTCACCTTCTCCCACTCCCTTTACCCTGTCACAATTAGCATCAAAGGAGGGGGGAAATAAGCCCCCTCCTTTTAAGATGCCCTTTTAAATGCTACCTTTAAATTAACTCTTTGGAGCTTTCTTGGTCTTCAAGACCTGTTTTCCATCTACCATTTCAATAATAGCTATTTCTTTAACGGGATTATGCTTTTCATCGAAGGAAAGGGTCCCTGTAACAGCTTCAAAGTTTTTAGTCTGAGCCAAAGCTTCTTTTATAGCCTCAGGTTCTGCTGAACCCGCTCTTTTTATGGCATCAACAATGAGATATGCTGCATCATATCCCAGAGCGGCAAAGGAATCTGGTACGGAACCGTATTTTTTCTTGTAAGCTTTTACAAAATTCTGTACCCTTTCACTGGGGTCACTGGAACTATAGTGGTTTGTAAAGTAAGTATTGTTTAGGTTTTCAGCACCAGCAATGGAAACCAGCTCGGGTGAATCCCAACCATCAGCACCAAGGAATGGAAGCTTTATGCCCAGTTCCCTTGCCTGACTTATTATTTTCGCAACCTTCTGATAATAGCCTGGGACATAAATGAGATCTGCACCTGCTTTGCTGAAGTTGGTCAGTGTGGGACGGAAGTCTTCATCATCCTTACCATACCCCTCTGTTGCCACTACCTGCCCTCCAATGGCTTCAAATGCTTTTTCAAACTCCACGGCAAGGCCCTTGCTGTAATCATTGGTGTTGTCGTAATAGATAGCAACTTTACGGGCTTTGAGATCGTTATAGGCAAAATCTGCTCCAACTATTGCCTGGGGAGGATCAATAAAACACGTTCTGAAAATGTATTCTCTGGTTTCACCAGTTTTCGGGTCAACGGTAACATCAGGGTTGGTAGCTGAAGTAGTTAAAAGGGGAATCTTATACTGCATACAGACGGGAACAGCAGCTAAGGTGCAGCCGGTGGTAGCAGCTCCCAGATGAGCCACAATACCTTCTTCAGTAATAAGCTTAGTTGCAACGCTCATGGCTTCATCAGCAATTCCCCTGTTGTCTCTAACAATGGGCTCAATTTTCTTGCCCAAAACTCCGCCATTGGCATTAATTTCTTCAAAAGCAAGCATTATTCCATCCTTTGTATGGGAACCAAAGGTTGCAACCTCTCCAGAAAGCTCATAATTAACGCCGATTTTTATGGTATCTCCCGTATCCTTGGCTTCCTCTTGTCCGCCGCCTCCGCAGCCTGCAGCAAGACCAAGGGCCAGCAAAACTACAAGCAGCCCCACCACTTTTGCCCACTTATTCATAACTCTCCCCCTTCCAAAACATTTGTAAACCAAAACGAAAAACCCTCTAATTTACCTAATTTTCCCTTTATTCCCTCTTTATCCCCCCTTTTTTTAACTTTTCTGCCCATAAGCGCAATATACAAGCACGATTATATATTTACCTTCTATATCTGTCAATTGATACCTTTAATCCCTCTAGTTTAAAAATATAACAAATGTTTTTCCTATAAAGAACAGCAGAATCCGTCTTCCTTTTTCTTTAGAACAGCTTTTCTGGTACCAATTCTAAAATAGGTAATACCTTTGCAGCCCAAGTTATAAGCTGATTTAAAAAGCTTATTCACTTCCTCCAAAGAATGTTCAAAGGGAGCATTAACGGTTTTACTAATGCTGCTGTCCGTATGCTTCTGAACTGCAGCCTGCACCAAAACATGCTCTTCAGGAGTTAGGTCCAGCGCTGAAACAAAATACGGGGGCAAAGGTCTGCCCGGATTTTCCTTCATAAACTTTTCTGCCAGCCAGTGGCGCACATGATAGGTTCCCGTTCTATCTTCTCTAACATACGAAAAGCTGAAAACTGGCTCTATGCCGCTGCTTACCCCCGCCAATATGGAAGTGGTTCCCGTGGGAGCTTGGGTTAGCAGCACGGAATTTCTAATACCATTTCTTGCAATATCCTTCTGCACATCCTCTGGAAGCCTTTTTATAAAATAACCCTTCAAATAGGCTTCCCTATCAAACCATGGAAAGCTTCCCCTTTCAACAGCAAGTTCAATGGATGATCTGTATGCTTCCACAGCAATAAATCTGTATAAAGCATCGATAAAATCCAAAGATTCTTTGCTTCCGTAGCGTATCTCCTTCAAAATTAGAAGATCAGCCAGTCCCATGGTGCCAATTCCTATTCTTCGGGCACCTAAACGCTGGGACCTCTCAAATTGGGGAAGAAAATAATTATCAAGCTCGATAACGTTGTCCGAAAGTCTTACAGCTGTTTCAACACTCTTCCTGAGAAGGTCATAATCCACATCTAATATGCCGCCTTTTTTCCGAACATGGGAAACAAGATTAATGGAGCAGAGATTGCACACTCCATAGGGACCAAGACCCTGCTCTCCGCAGGGGTTAACGGATATGATTTCCTCTCTGTATCTGAGATTAGACTGTTCATTGTATCTTTCCAAAAAAACAATACCGGGTTCTCCCCAAGAATGGGCAGCTTTAATGATTTTTTCCCAAATCCATCGGGCCTTAACAGGTTTACCGTTGGGAACCACATTTCCTTCAGAATCAAGGCCATACTCCACTACGGGAAGGCCTGCCTGTTCCCATGTATTTATGCTGCCGTTCCATTTCCTGTTGTAGTCAGGATGAGTATAATCAGGAAACTTCCATATCCAATCCCCATCCTTTTCCACTGCCTCCATAAATTTATTGGAAAGGGCAACGGAAAGATTGGCATTTTCCAGCTTTGAATCCCCTGTGCTTTTAGCCTCCAGAAACTCCAGCAGATCGGGATGCCAGTCCCAAAGCATGAACATCAAAGCTGCTCTCCTGCTGCCCCCCTGCTCCACCTGCTGGGCAACCGCGCCGGCTGCTTCCATCCAGCTTACGGAACCGCTGCTTCTTCCATTAACTCCCCTAACATAAGATCCCCTAGGCCTTAAAACGCTCCAATTAATCCCCACACCCCCACCTCTGCTGGTTATTTCTACCATTTTCTTCATGGTATCCATAATCCCTTGGCGGCTGTCGTTTCCAAAGGTGGGATCATCGCACTCCACGGGAATAACTGTACAGTTGAAATAGGTTAAATTGGTGTTCGTCCCTGCAGCGGCAATAACCCTTCCTCCAGGCACAACTCTGAAATTTTTCAGTGCATCAAAAAACTCTGCAGCATATTTTTCCCTATCCTTTTCTTTTTCTACAAGGGCCAGCGCAGAAGAAACCCTAGAAGCCACTTCATCCCAGGTTGCTTCTAGGGGTTCCCCTCTTTCATCCTTACGGACATATCTATCAAGGAGCACCTTTTCCCTCTGCTGCGTCCATGGAGGCTTTATATATTCCACCCTAATCTCTCCCTTAATTAGTTAATTCAGTTCACTGCATCTATGAGCTGCATAAACATACTGATAATTTTCTTTGAAGCTTCAGTTAAATTTGAAATTGCTATATATGCACCATTTCTATCTCCCTCTCTGTGCCTCTGCACAGCTTCCTTTCCATACATATGTACCTGCTGGTGAGGCTCTTCAATATCCCTAAAAAGTCTTTGGGCTTCTGGCGAATAGTCTTTAATAATATTTTTCCCTTGAGAATAATACCATCTGCCCAGATTGCACTGATGGTAATCTGAAAGCTCCGCATCTTCACTAATTTCTCCCTTTAAAATGCTTATAACCTTATCAATCCATTGGGCATGATCCACTACTCTTTGAGCAAGATAAATTCCAAGACCTGCGCTTTCAGCAGTAGAAGAAAACAGCTGGTCCCAAATTTTTCCCACTACTTTTCTTGTCAATTCAACGGAAGCCTCGGTATCGCTGGCAATAACATCGGCAAATTCCGCAGCCTCCGCAATTTCCGTTGATTTGGAGGCAATTTCTTCAACCACCGCTGTTTGTTCCTGAGCTACAGCACTGAGCCTTTCTATAAGCTCTGTCATTTCCGAAGTGCTTTCTTCTATTTTCCTGAAGGGATTAAGAATCTCCTTGGAAGCATCAATTCCTTCATAAATGGATTTCATGCTTTCTTCCATGGCCAGAGCGGTCTTCTTCATCCCTTCATCAAGGGTCTTTATATCTTCTCGTATCTGATCTGCGGACTTTTTGGTATTGTCTGCCAGCTTCCTTACCTCACCGGCAATCACCGCAAATCCCCGTCCGTTTTCCCCTGCCCGTTCGGCTTCAATGGATGCATTAAGAGATAATATATGTGTCTGGCTGGTAATCCGGGTAATCACATCTGCCGCATAACTTATGCGTTCCGTACACTCCTGAAGTTCTTCTACCAATGAAGCAAGGTTGGCTATGGATTTTCTAGAATATTCTAATTTTTTAATGGCTTTTTCCAGCACATTCTTTCCTTCTGAAACATAATTATTCACCAGCTGCTGATTTTCATTGGCAAACTGAAGGGAACTGGCAGTTTCTTCAATGGATGCCGACAGCTCCTGCGTTGCAGAAGCCTGTGCAGAAGTCTCCCTACTCATCAAATCCACTCTGTTTTCCGTTTTGAAGCTGGAAAGCCGCGAGTAGGAAGCAGAAAAAAGACAGTAGGCCATGCTTTTAAAAATTTCCTTTAAAATACTTCCGTCCAACACTTGGCCCTCTTTTAGAGTAGCGGAAGAATCCATACCCTTTTCACTTCCTTTCCCTTGTAAAAGTAAAACACTTTAATTAGTTTTTATAATAAATACCATTAATTAGCAAGGACCACCCTATCTTCAACAAATTTTTCTCCCCTTACCTTTTCAAATTCTTCTATTAGATCCATGACTGTCATATTTCTTTTCTGATTTTCATCTAATTCAAGAATTATCTGACCTTCATGAAGCATTATGAGTTTGTTCCCCATGGTAAGAGCCTGTTCCATATTATGAGTCACCATTAATGTGGTTAAATTGTTTTCCTTAACAATCCTGTTGGTCAATTCAACAATCTTTTTAGCAGTTTTGGGATCCAAAGCAGCGGTGTGCTCATCCAAAAGAAGCAGTTTGGGCTTTACCAAAGTGGCCATGAGAACAGTCATTGCCTGACGCTGACCACCGGATAAAAGCTCCACTTTATTGGTAAGCTGTTTTTCCAGCCCAAGCCCCAAAGCCTCAAGTTTTTCCTTAAATAATTTTCTATCTTTTTTGGATATACCCCACCTTAATCCCCGCCTTTTTCCTCTAGCCATAGCCAGCGCCAAATTTTCCTCCACCGTCATGGAAGGTGCTGTGCCCTTCATGGGATCCTGAAAAACTCTGCCAATAAACGACGCTCTTTTATGTTCAGGAAGCATGCTTATTTCATTTTCATTAAGTTTAATGGAACCAGAATCAATGGAATAAACCCCTGCTATAACATTTAATAAAGTGGATTTTCCTGCACCGTTGCTTCCAATAACGGTTACAAAATCCCCTTCTTCTAAGGTCAAGCTCACATTATTTAGGGCTGTTTTTTGATTCACGGTATTTTTATTGAAAATTTTGGTCACATTTTTAATGACAAGCAAATATATTCCTCCTCTGAGGCTTAATTCTTATGCCCTTTAACTTGTGGATTTAGCCCTATTGATGTTGAGGATGGATTTTACCCTTGGAGTTGTAAGAGCAATAATCACCAGCAGTGCAGTAATAAGCTTTAAATCGGAAGACCTAAATCCCACAAGGAGGGCTAGGGCAATAGCTAATCTGTATATAACTGAACCCACCACAACCGCTGCTGTTGCAAAGGGTATAGACTTGGCGCCGCAGACAACTTCGCCTATTATCACCGAAGCCAGTCCCGCTATAATCATCCCTATTCCCATTTGTGCATCAGCAAACCCCTGATGCTGGGCTACCAGCGCGCCGGACAGAGAAACAAAAGCATTGGAAATAGCTAAGCCCAGGATTTTCATAGCATCAGTATTTACTCCTAGACTCCGGATCATATAGGGGTTGTCCCCCGTTGCCCGTAAAGCCATTCCAATTTCCGTATATAAAAACCAATCTAGGAAAAGCACTATAAGAACAACAGAAAAGGAAAAAAGAAGGATATTTGCAAAAGGTTGGGGTATACTGCTGCTGAATTGTGTAATCACAGTTTCTTCTCTAAGCAGCGGAATATTAGGCCTACCCATTATTCGAAGGTTAATGGAATAAAGAGCAGTCATGGTAAGTATTCCCGCAAGGAGTCCGGTTATTCTGCCCTTTGTATGAAGGATGCCGGTAATGATTCCTGCACATGCTCCGCAGAGCAGGGGGACAAGGGTTGCAGCCAATGGACTATAACCGTCAGTAATCATTTTGGCGGCAACGGCAGCTCCTAAAGGAAAGCTGCCGTCCACCGTAAGATCAGGAAAATCCAAAATACGAAAGGTCAAATATACTCCCAAGGCCATTATTGCATATACCAAACCCTGTTCAACGGAAGCAATAAAAAACCCTACCATCACATACACTCAACCTTCCATAAATAAAGTTTTTGTATTAATAATTTCACCTATCACAATTACTCATAAACCTCATCAGCCTGTTCTAAAAGATCAGATGGTATCTTAACTCCCATAGCTTCTGCAGCTTTTTTATTTATATAAAGTTTAAGGTCTTTCTGTTTTTCCACAGGCATTGTGGAAGGATCTTCTCCCTTTAGAATTTTTACAGCCATCTTCCCTGTCTGCCTGCCCAGTTCGTAATAGTCAATGCCGTATGTGGCCAAAGCACCGTTTTTCACTGAATCCCCTTCTCCGGCAATTACGGGTATTTTGTTCTTTTCTCCCACTTTTAGCACAGAATCCAGAGCTGCAACAACGGTATTATCCGTGGGAACATAAATCGCATCTACCCTTCCCACCAGGGATTCTGCAGCCTGGCTAACCTCGGCGGTTGTGGCAGCAGTAACCTTTACAAGCTCCAAGCCCAGCTTATCAGCAGCTTCCTCAGCAATTTTTACCTGAACTTCAGAATTTACCTCACCGGCGTTATAAATTACTCCAATTTTTTCTGCATCGGGAACAAACTTTTTTATAAGCTCCAGCTGCTCATATATGGGATTCATATCGGTGGTCCCCGTTACATTGGTACCTGGATTGTCCATGCTTTTGACCAAACCAGCAGCAACGGGATCCGTAACAGCTGTAATTAAAATGGGAATATCCTTTGTTGCCTGAGCACATGCCTGAGCGCTGGGAGTAGAAATTGCTAAAATTAAGTCCACCTTATCATTAACAAATTTTTGAGCTATGGTCATAGCATTGGATTTATCATTCTGGGCATTTTCTATGTAGTAAACAACATTCTTACCCTCTTCATACCCTTCTTCTTTTAAAGCATCAATAAATCCCTGCCGGGCTGCATCCAATGCAGCATGCTCAACAATCTGAGTAATACCAATTTTAACCTGTTCCTTGGAAGCTTCTTGATTCTGACCACCGCATCCAAATCCTGCCACAGCCATTAAAGCAATAAGCAATAAAAAACCAGCCGTCCTAACTGTACTTCCTTTCAGCATAAAACAAACCTCCCGTTAAATTTTTTAAAACTAAAATTTCAATGAAATAATGCGAAGCTCCTGCCAACACCCCCTACCATCCTACATTTCCTGCATAATAACCCTCTTTTGTTAGGGCTATTATAATCTAAAAGTAAAATTAGGGTCAATACGCTTAAAAATCCCAGAAAGATCCCATTCTCCTTAAAAACATTGCAGGAAAACCCCAAACAGCAGGAGAATCTTCCCCATAAAGAAATGGCAGGACCAATAATTTTTTAGGGAGGGAATTAAAAATTCTATTCATTCACACTGCAGACCTGCATTTGGGAAGCCCGCTAAAAACTGCAGGTAATCTATCCCCAGAACTGCAGGAGATCCTGCAGAAAGCAGCTTATACCTCCTTTGAAAGAATAGTAAATACTGCCATAGAACATGACGTGGACTTTATGCTGATCTCAGGAGATGTTTACGATAACGACTCCCGATCTGTAGCTGCCAACAGATTTTTTGCAGATCAAATGGAAAGACTGGAAGAAAAGGACATTCCTGTATTCATCATTTACGGCAATCACGACCCGCTTTCTGAAAACACAGAGCTTTTTAAACTGCCTGACAATGTAAAAATATTTGATTCTGCAGAACCAGAAATCTTTGAAGCCGTTGATAAAAGGGGAAGAACTGCCGCTCGAATAATAGGACAGTCCTACAGAACCCCTTCTGAAACCCGAAAAATGCATCAAAACTTCTCCCTTCCAGATGATGGACTGCTGAACATAGGAATGCTTCACACAGCATTGGACGCCTCAGCAAATATCCACGTACCCTGTTCCTTAGAAGAATTAAAAAATATCCCCAACATCCACTATTGGGCTCTGGGACACATACATAAGCCCCAAATTGTAAGCCAATCCCTGCCCGCTGCCGCATACCCTGGTATTCCCCAGGGAAGGGACATGGGCGAACAGGGAATAAGAGGCTTTTTACTTATTGAAGCTGACTCTACCTCCATTTCAAAAATACACTTTATCCCCACTTCTTCAATAATTTGGGTTGTTAGAGAAATTTCCATAGACAACCAAGAAGACCTGGATGACATCAGCGATCTAGAAGAGCTCATCATCAATGCCAGCAATGAGCTGAAAGAAAATACCATCTTACTTTCTCACGACAGCCTTCAATTAAAAAGTCTCAATTACTCTCCTGAAGGCTATATAGTTCGCTGGATAATTACGGGAAGGGGAAGCATTCATGAACGAGTCCTTGAAGGAAGAGAAGAAGAAACGGCCCATCACTTTGAGCTGGTTCTCCGTGAAAATTTGGACATGCAGAAGCCCTTTATATGGACAGAATCTGTAAGAATAAATACCCACCGTCCTATGCCGTCTTTGGAAGAACTGGTTGAAAAGGACGAAATTATCAGCATGCTTGTGGACTTCTGCAGCCGAGTGGAAAAGGAACCGGAACTTAAGAAAAAAGCCCTTGACCTTGTGGGAAGTGTATGGCACAAACCCCAAAATGAAAGCAGAAATTCCATAGAAGCTGTTCACCTCACCGAAGAAAAATTTCAATATCTCCTTAAGTTGGCTCGAGACACAGCTGTTGAGCATATCCTTAAGGAGCGTGACAGAATTGAAGATTCACAGAATATATTTTAAGGATTTTGGAATTTTTAGGGATCAAGGGTTGGAAGAAATTTCTGATCTGGCAGTAATTGCAGGACCTAATAGAGCAGGAAAAACCACCTTTATGACTGCTTTAAGATATTTAGGATACGGACTCCCTAAAAAAAGCTTCATACCTCCACCCCAAAGGGAACAGCTGGAATACAATGCCGATGTGGTCAATGATGACGGCAGTTTGTACAATATTCAAATTCAAGGTTATTCCAGACCTAAAGTTTATCCTTTAAACGGAAGCCCTCCCATTGATTTAGAAGATTTGTATGGACTTGACGGGTTTACCTATAGGCAGATATTCACCATCAGTTTGGATGAACTGAAGAAAATCCCTGAAGGTCTTGACAGCAGTGAACAGAAGTCTCTAAATATGGTTCTTTTAGAAAGCGGCCTCTATAACGCCCTGCGCCTTACAAAAATTAGGGAAGAAATGAATAAAAAGGCATACGCCATAGGAAGAAAAAAAGGCTCAAAAAACAGCGGGCAGTTTAAAGACAAATGGCTTGTCATTAAAAAAGGAATAGAAGAACTTAATGAAGCCAACAAACAAAGGGATCTTTACCGCCAAAAAAAGGAAGAGCTTGCCCAAATAGCCCAAAAGGAAATACCGGAAATAACAGAAAAGCTGGAAAACAGCAGGAAACGGCTGGAACTTTTATACCTATTGTTGGAGCTTTACGATAAGTACAGCAGCTGGCTCACCTTAAATGAAAAATTGAACAGCCCTCAAAATAGAGATCTTATAAATACCTACCCAAAAGGAGGGCTTGAAAGGGCAGAAGAGCTCAGCAGCAAATATCATGCCTGTTTAGAAGAATACGAACAGTGCCTCAAAGAATTTAATTATTCCCAAAATAAGGATAAATTTTGGAGTCTCATTAAAAATGCATCCGTCCTGGAAACCTATAAAAGAGAACTTTCGGGATGGAAAGAAAAGCTGAACAATTATTTAAATAGACAGAGTCTGCACCAAAAAACAGAGCAGGAACTCATAAAAAAGCTAAAGAGGATCAATCCGCAATGGGGAGAAAATCTTGAAGTACTTTCCAAGCTGAATTTTGACATAAACACAGAAGAAGTCCTACGCCGGGCTTTTGATGAATACAGCAATATTGAAAAAAAGCTGGAAGATACAAAGGAAAGAAAAAAACAGCTGGAAATGAAAATAGCTTACAATGAAGAAAGCAAAAGGGACATTAAAGGAATACACACCCTGCCCAAAGCTTTTCCATTTTTTATATTGGGAGGAATCCTGCTGTGCATTTTGGCTGCTTTCCTTTTCGGTCCCTTAACCGCAGCAGCCTCAGCCCTGGTTCTTTCTTCAGGAATACTATCCTATTATTTTTATTTTCAATCCCAAAGTGCCCAAATTAAAAGCAGATTGGATAACTTGGAAAATGAGATTAGTCGCCTCAAGGATGAGTTTTCCATGCTATGCTCAGAAGAAAATAGACTGGAAAACATCTTTGAAAATTTGATGGTCCAGATTACAGAAATCAAAAACAAATTCGGTTTAGATGCCGGCACACCTATAAACCGTCTGTGGGACATTAGCCTAGAATTAAAAAATCTTAAAGAGAAGTATGAAAGCTGGTTCCAAGAAAAAAAAGAACTTCAGGAAATAAAAAATCAGCTTCTTTCTATGCTGCAGAAGGCAGGAGAAACCCTTACAGATTTGAAATATAATCTTTCGAAAGAAGATGAAAATGAAAATATTGAAGATCATTTAATGGAAATATTCTCATTGATTGAAAGAGCTGTAGATGATATGGAAAAAGCACAAAAACTTCATGAAGTCATGAAAGAAAAAGAACACCTGGAAGAGGAAATAGCTTTCCTCCTTAGGAAAGAAAACCCCCAATATTCCCTTCCAGCGGAACCCCAAAACATAAAGGAGGACCTTTCCTCCTTTATAAAAAGGGGAAGGGTTTTTGAAAAACTGAAAGAAGAGGAGGGTTTATTAAGGGAAACTGAGCAGATACTCATCACTGCCCTAGGCATGGAAAAACGAAAAATTCTACTGAAGGAAATCATCAGCAAAGGCAGAAGTGATGAAGCACTTTCTCTGCTGGAACTTTTTGGCTTTCTATATCAACAATACGCTGCTAAAGAATCTGTAGAAAGGGAAATAACTCAACTGGAACAGCAGATTAAAAATCTTGAAGAAGAACTGGAAAGCAAAAGGGAAAGAAAGACCACCTTGGAAATAGAAATGCGTGAACTTTCCTCAGATCAAAAAATTCTTAAGGCATACAACAAAATATACACTGCAAAAATTTCCCTTGAAAGATTGGCTGAACAGTATGCAGTTTACAGGCTGGCAGAAATGATGATCCAGGGAGTTCAGAAAGCTTTGATCGAAAAGACCAAATCCCAGTTTTTGGGTACTGCGGGTCTTATTTTCAAACAGCTGACCGCAGGAGATTATGAAAAAATCATTATCAGCGAAAGCAACGGCAGCTTTGATTTCAAGGTTGTACCTAAAGGAAGCAGCAGTGAAGCTGCTGTCGACATCCTCAGCAGGGCTACAAAGGAGCAGCTCTTTCTGACATTGAGGATCAGCAGGATTAAGGATATCAGGCCTTCTCTCCCTGTAATTTTTGATGATTCCCTTGTAAATTTTGATCCCTGCCACCGCAGGCAGGCTGTAAACATAATATCAGAGCTTATCAAAACAAACCAGGTTTTCGTCCTTACATGTCACCCTGAGCTGCTGGAAGACTTAAAAGAAATATGTGAGCAGGTTCAGTACTGGCGGCTGGAAAATGGTAAATTTTATGGGCCCTTTACTGACTGCAGTGAAATTATTCACTGGCTTGATCAGTACAGCATAAGCCCCCAGTAAATAACAAAGTTTATTTGAATATTTTATTTGAATATTTGGAGGAGATCATATGAACCGCAAAGTCCTTGTGGTTGATGATGAGGTATCCATAGTGAAACTGATTACTTTTAATTTAGAAAAAGAAGGATTCAAAACGCTGCAGGCTTACAGCGGACACGAGGCATTGAAGATTATTAAAGAAGAAAGACCTGATCTGGTGATATTGGATATAATGCTGCCCGAGCTGGACGGTTTTGAAATATGCAGGCACATTAGGCAGGAAAAATATCCCACCGCAGTGATCATTCTCACCGCAAAGGATGATGAAATTGATAAAGTACTGGGTCTGGAGCTGGGAGCAGATGACTATATAACAAAACCCTTTAGCCCAAGGGAATTATTAGCAAGGGTCAAGGCAGTTTTGAGAAGGACTTCCCAATGGGAAACCTTTATGGATGAGCAGGTCTTAAAAATCGGAGAGCTTTGTATATATCCTTCAAGATACACCGTACTGCTTAAGGGGAAACCCATTGAACTGACTCCCAAGGAATTTGAACTGCTGCATTTCCTTGCTCAAAATGCCGGAAAAGTAATCACAAGGGATGCCCTCTTAAACCATATATGGGGATATACATACACCGGTGATACCAGAATAGTGGATGTTCACATAAGCCACTTAAGGGAAAAGATTGAAAGCAATCCCAAAAAACCTGAATATATAAAGACCATCCGCGGTGTGGGATACAAATTTAAAGAAGCTAGAAGCTAATGTCAGATGGAGGTTACTATGTTTAGAAAGCTGCGCTTAAAACTCACTTTAACATATATATTATTGATTTTGATATCCATGCTTATTCTTGGAATATACCTTTTCAACTCCATTGAGGAATATTTTTACACAAGCCTGAAAAATAGGTTAGTATCCCAGGCACAGTTGGCCGGCAGGTTAATTGAAGATACTCCCCACGACTGGAGCACAGAAAGCATTAACAAACTTGCCCAGACCATCAGCGGGGAAGGAAATGTACGTGTAACCATTATCAGCAAAGACGGCAGAGTGTTAGGGGATTCAGACAAGGATTTTCGTTCTATGGAAAACCATTTGGACAGACCAGAGTTTACGGAAGCTAGAAAGAAGGGTATAGGCACATCTATACGCCACAGCAGCACCCTCAACACTGATATGATGTACGCAGCTGTTCCCATTAAACGGGACGGCAGAACAGCAGGTTATTTACGCCTTGCCTATCCCCTTCCCGAAGCAAAACATGCTTTTTTAAAAATCTGGGCCCCTCTGCTGCTGGCAATTTTGACTGTTTTTATCCTTTCGGTACCCATAAGCCTGCTTTTGGGCAAAAAGATCACCAAACCCATAGAAAAATTAAATGAATTTGCAAAGGAAATAACCAAAGGCAATTATAAAACCAGAGCTGAAGTTTATGGAAGCGATGAAATTGGAGAGCTGGCCAATACCCTTAACCATATGGCAGAAACCATCAAGGAAAAGATAAACCTGCTTTCAGAGGAAAGAAGCAAATTAAAGACCATCCTGGCCAATATGAACAGCGGCATAATTATGATCAATAAAGACGGCCGCATTGAATTAACAAATCCTGCTTCAGAAAAGCTTCTCACCCACAGCAAAAACAGCTGTACAGGAATGCATTATACTTCCGCATTAAAAAGTTCCAAAATTATTTCCATTATCAGCGAAGCCTTTCAAAGAAACGAAATTATTGAAGAAAAAGAAACCATAAACAATAAAAAAATCTTTGAAATAACTGCTATACCCCTAAAGAATCAGAGGAAAAAAACTGCAGGCTTAATTGTGGTGCTGCATGATATAACCAAAATTAGTAAGCTTGAGAAAATACGCAGGGATTTTGTGGCAAATGCATCCCACGAGCTCAGAACTCCCGTTACATCTATAAAAGGATTTGCTGAAACCCTTCTTGATGGGGCAATGTACGATCATAAAGCCTGCAGGGAATTCATTGAAATTATAAACCGAGAAGCGGACAGACTTATTAGGTTGATAAACGAACTCCTTGAACTCTCAAAAATTGAAGCAAAGGAAGTAAAACTTTCCTTCAAGCCCATGGATATCAGAATGCTGGTATCCGAATCCGTAAAAAGGATGGAAAAACAGTTCACAGAAGCTGAATTAACTGTGGAGGTTAAGCTTCCCAAAAATGAAGTAATTGTTAATATTGATAAAGAACTTATAGAACAGGTTCTTTTTAATCTTATGGATAATGCAATTAAATACACCCCTAAAGGGGGTAGAATTGAAATAGAAGCTGCAGATAAAGAACATGATGTCATTGTTTGGGTTCGGGATACCGGTATAGGAATTCCCCCAAAAGATATAGACCGCATTTTTGAAAGGTTCTACAGGGTTGATAAAGCAAGAAGCCGGAAAGCTGGAGGAACTGGCTTGGGTTTAAGCATAGTAAAGCACATAATAGATGTTCACGGCGGAATGGTAGGGGTTAACAGCACCCTAGGAAAGGGTTCGGAATTTTTCTTTACTCTTCCTAAGGATAAAAATACTTCAATACTCTAAAATCAACTAAAAGACAAACCCAAAGTATGTTTAAATAAGTCTCTGCTGTGATTTACGAACAACTAAATGATAAATGAATGCCGCTAGCAGCTCTTGGCAAAGCGTAAGGCAAAACCGGGAAGTGCTTACATAAGATAAGAATAAGCCAATCTCTCACAGTATGTCGAATTTGAGGCGGCCCGGTTTTGCCCCGAAAGCTTTGCTTAGAGCTGTCTAACGTGAATTCAGAAGTAAAAAAATTATAGCAGATACCCCTTTGTTGGTAAAAAGCTTAACCCATTAAAAAGTTGGTTTACAGAAACTTTTTATTATCTCTCTTTTTGTAGTTTTAAATTATTCGACAGCTGGTATATACCCCACCTTTTTAACTATCTCCTGCCCGTCCTTACTTAGACCGAACTCCAGAAAAGCTTTGGCAAGACCTTCGGGGTCACCCACTGTGTACATATACAGTTTTCTGACAAGGGGATATTTACCCGATGCAGCTGTTTCAAAACTCGGCTCAACAAGCTCCTTACCATTTATGCTCAGGGCTAATCCTTTAACATTTTCATTTAAAAAGGAAAGTCCTATATATCCTATGGCATTTTCTTCCTGGGCCACGGACTGTACAACTGCTGAATTGGAAGGAGCCCTGCGGGCATCTGGAGTGTATTCTTCACCTTCCAGTACAAATTCTTTAAAAAACTCATAGGTTCCTGAACTGCTGTCCCTGGAGTATACAATAATTTCGGCATCATTACCGCCTAATTCTTTCCAGTTGGTTATTTTTCCTGTATAGATATCTTTTAGCTGTTCCAATGTAAGGGATTTAATAGGATTTTTAGGATGAACTATAACCGACAAGGCATCAGTCCCAATAAAGAACTCTTTCGGCTTTTCACCTTTAAACTGCTTCTTTTCCTCTTCTTTCATTTCTCTTGAAGCCATTGCTATATCAGCGGTTCCGTTAATCAATGCAGCGATCCCATCACCACTACCTGTCCCTGTAACAACAATTTTTGATTCTGGGTATTTCTTCATAAATTCTTCAGCCCAAGCCTGAGCTATGGGAGCTACCGTTGTTGAGCCATTAACTTGTAGGTTTCCACTGTACTCCTTTTCTTCATTGCTAGAACTAGCTTTTTCTTCCTCATTTCCTCCACATCCACCCATCATAAAAAGGACACCCACTAATAAAGCTGCTGCTAATAATTTCCTCAAACAAGTTTTTCTAAACCCCATTTTTGGAAAAATCCCTCCTTTTAAATTTTTTTCAGTAAAAAGAATACCAAACTAATATTAATTAAAATTTAGAGATTTATTAAATTTCTAAAAGCTGACCAAAATAAATATTAAAAGAACTTCAAAAATCAAAAAACTAAAAGAAATCATTAAGCTCATTTATTTAGATCAACTCTATTGCCCGTAACCATATATACTATCCACTCGCTTATATTGGTGGCATGATCTCCTATCCTTTCCAGATGTCTTGCCGCTAAAAGAAGATATGTAGACTGCCTGATATTTCTGGGATCTTCCCCCATCAATACCAACAGCTCCCTGAAAATCTGATTGTATAAATGATCTATTTCATGATCCAACTCAGCAGTTTTTACTGCAAGCTCATGATCCCTGTTGACAAAGGCTTGAAGATTATCCCTTATCATTTTCTGGCATATTTCTGCCATGCGTGGAAGATCAATTAACGGCTTTATGAATGGCTGGTTCCCCAGGTTTATGGTAACCTTAGCCAAGCTTAGTGCATTATCTCCAATTCTCTCTAAATCTGTAATTATCTTCAGCGCTGTTCCAAGAAATCTTAAATCCCCTGCCATGGGCTGCTGGAGAGCAATTAGGGAAAGGCTTTTCTGCTCAATTTCCAGCTCCAGAGCATCTATCTTATCATCCTCAGCAATTACCCTTTGAGCCAGCTCCATATCCCTCTGCTTCAATGCAGTCATTGCATTATCTAAGGCATCTGCTACCATGCTTCCCATTTTTAAAATGCTGTTCTGCAGCAGCTCCAATTCCCTCCTGAAGCTACTCCTCACTTAAGATCACTCTCCTTAACCAAATCTCCCGGTAATATAATCTTCAGTCCTTTTTTCCTTAGGAGTCGTGAAAATAATTCTGGTCTCATCATATTCCACTAGCTCACCATTTAAAAAGAAAGCTGTATAATCAGAAATCCTTGCAGCCTGCTGCATATTATGGGTAACAATAACAATAGTGTATTTTTCTTTCAGCTGTTCAATGAGGTCTTCAAGTTTTGCTGTGGAAATGGGATCCAAGGCAGAAGCCGGTTCATCCATCAGTATAACTTGGGGTTCCACCGCTAAAACTCTGGCTATAACAAGCCTCTGCTGCTGTCCCCCCGAAAGGCCCAGAGCAGATTCATAAAGTCTGTCCTTAACTTCATCCCATAAGGCTGCTGCTTTAAGGCTTTTTTCAACTATTTCTTCAAGCAGCGGCTTTTTTTTAACACCATGTATCCTGGGCCCATAAGCCACATTGTCAAAAATGGACATGGGAAAAGGATTGGGCTTTTGGAAAACCATTCCCACTTTTTTGCGCAGTTCCACAGGATCTACTTCGGGGTCATAGATGTTTTTTCCATCCAGGAGAACATTACCTTCAATCCTAGCTCCTTCAATAACTTCAATCATGCGGTTTAATGATCTTAAAAAGGTTGTTTTTCCGCAGCCTGAAGGGCCAATAAGAGCTGTTACTGCATTTTCCTTAATGGGCAGGCTTACGGAATTTAAAGCCTTATAATTTTTGTAATATATGCTTAAATTTTTGGTTTCCATTTTTATACCCAAGTTTAATTCCCCCTTATTAAACCCTACCTGCTTAATTTCATCCTTTTTAATCTCATCCTCAACCTTAAAACCACAGCAGCAAAATTAAGCCCACCAACAATTATTAAAAGCACCAACGCAGAACCAAAAGCCATATGCTCGGGCACATTGGGAACAGTGGTGGAAATTACATATAAATGATAGGGCAGTGCCATAACCTGATCAAAAATGGATCGAGGAAGCCCGGGCATATAAACCGCTGCCGCGGTAAACATGATAGGAGCCGTTTCCCCGGCTGCCCTTCCTATACCCAAAATGGCACCAGTTAATATAGAAGGCATTGCAGAAGGCAAAACTATGTATCTTACAGTCTGCCAACGGGTTGCCCCCAAAGCAAGGCTGGCGTGCCTGAAATCCTCAGGGACACTTCTCAAAGCTTCCTCAGCTGTGGAAATAATTATGGGAAGAATGAGTAGCCCTAAAGTGAGCACCCCTGCAATTAAAGACCTTCCCAACTTCAGCATAAGTACAAAAATGCCCAGACCAAAAAGTCCATAAACCACCGATGGAACCCCCGCAAGATTAACCACAGCAGTTCTTACCACTGCTGTAAATAAGTTTCTCTCTGAATATTCAACCAGATAAATGGCAGTCCCAATCCCTAAAGGTAAAGCCACCAGAATAGTACCAATAGTCAACAAAAGGGTCCCAACAATCGCCGGAAAAACACCTCCTGCACTCAAAAAATTGTGGGGCGGCTGGGTTAAAAATTCCCATGACAGAGCAGCACAGCCCCTAATAACCAAGTAAGCTATTATCCCCAGCACAGGCAGAACAGCCAAAAGGGTAAGTATACCAAGAACACTGAAACCAATTTTTTCAATCATCCTCTTTGAAATCATAGATATCTACCTCTCTTCATGCCCAATTTATCAGCAGCCAGAATGTTGGTCAGAAAATTTATGATGAAAGTAATAACAAAGAGCACAATACCCAAGCCAAACAGAGCCTGGTAGTGAAGCCCCCCATGAACCGTTTCACCCATTTCCGCTGCTATATTGGCGGTAATGGTTCTGACGGGATCGAAAAAGGAATGGGGAAGCATAACGGCATTGCCGGCAACCATAAGCACGGCCATGGTTTCCCCTATGGCCCTTCCGATACCAAGCATAGCAGCAGCTATCAAGCCTGTCCGTGCAGCAGGGATAACAATTTTAAGCGTTGTTTCCCACTTTGTGGCTCCTAGGGCCAATGATGCCTCCCTGTATTCCTTGGGAACTGTGGTAAGGACATCCTCAGAAATGCTTACAATTGTTGGAAGGGACATGAGGGCAAGAACTATGGAAGCAGTAAAAGCACAAAGGGCGCTGGAAAGGTTAAAAAGCTCTTTAATGAAAGGTGCAAGAATGGTCAAACCCAAAAATCCATAAACCACTGAAGGAATCCCTGCTAAAAGTTCAATAACTGCTTTAAGAACTTCCCGAAGCATGGGAGGAGCAGCTTCTGCAAGAAATACAGCCACACTTATACCGATGGGCACAGCAATAAGGGTAGCTCCCACCGTAACATAAAGGGAACCCTTTATTAAAGGAAGGGCCCCAAATTTGGGAGGGGTAGTTTCAGGAAGCCATTGAGTTCCCAGTATAAAATCCCTTAAACTAACATAGGAAAAAATCCCATATCCCTCTTTTAAAAGAAAAAAGAATATCAAAAATAATACCAAAATAGTTGTCCCTGCAGTAAGTTTTAAAATATTTTGAATTAATTTTTCAAAAAATTTTGGTTTAATGCTCTCCACTGTTATTATTACCTCCTTAGTACCCAACTCCTTTCCTTAAATAAAAATATACAGCTTAAATTTTAAGCTTAAATTAAGCTGATGTAAAAAAGAAAAAAATTAGTTAAAAAAAATTAAACTGCACTTTAATTTACAAAGTACAGTTTAATTTAATTAAAAATAAAGCTGTTGAGCAAATCATAAGCCGAATTCTGTTTAGGTGGTCATCTATCTGGGATGCCAGTTGCCTGACACCTCAAGCGGCACTACCCGGGAACGAAGCGGGCCACTTCATATGTTCCCCTATTCGGCCTTGCTCCGGGTGGGGTTTACCGAGCCAGGTTAGTCGCCTAACCTGCTGGTGAGCTCTTACCTCACCTTTCCACCCTTACCCAGCCCCACTGCAAATGCAGACAAAAGGCTAGGCGGTCTGTTTCTGTGGCACTTTCCTTAGGGTCGCCCCCACTGGATGTTATCCAGCACCCTGCCCTATGGAGTTCGGACTTTCCTCAGGCATATGCTAAGATATGCCCGCGACCACCTGATTTACTCAACAGCTATAATCCGATATTTACAGCGGATATATACTAGCACATATTCTTCATTTAGTCAACCCTTTATCAATCCCCTGATTCGCAAGCTTATCAGCTTCCTTATTTCTTTCTCTGGGTATGTGATTTATATTAAAGGTGTCAAATTTTTTAATTAAATCCATGACCTCATTATAAAGAACTAAGAGTCCCTGGTTCTTAACACGATATTCACCTTTCAGCTGCTTAACCATAAGCTCGCTGTCAGTATAAACCATAATTTCCTTTCCATTGAGTTTTAGGCAGTCCAGCAGAGCATGTTTTAAAGCTGTATACTCAGCCACATTATTTGTTGTATGCCCTATATAGTCCCCTACTCTTTTAATTACTTCTCCCTTTTCATTTTTAATCAAATAACCTATCCCTGCTTCTCCAGGGTTTCCCCTTGAAGCACCATCGCAGTAAACAAATAGTTTTGACATAAATAGCAGCTCCATCCTATGTACGATAATATAGTATTCTACCACAGTTTTCACAGGTAACCAAGGAGGTTTTTTTCTTGGCTTCCATTACAATATATATGGGAAGATGTATATGACATCCGCCACAGGTCTTCTTGTTTATTTCGGCTAGGGTAGTAGTTTTGTATTGGTTAAATTTTCTGGCATATACTTTCAGCACCTCGGGAGAAATTTCCTTTTTTATTCTTTCATATTCTTCTTGAAGTTCTTTAAGCTGTTCATCTATCTCCTGAATTCTTACCTCTCTGTTTGCTTTTGCAGCCGCTAAATCACTTTCCAGCTCTTTTATCTTTTTTTTAATTTCTTCTTCCCTTTCTTTTAGTCCTTCAATCTCATAAGCTGTATTTATAACTGTATTCTCCAGTGCATCAAGTTCCTTCTTTGTATGATCCAACTGCTGCTGCAGGCTGGACAGTTCCTTAGCTTTGGCATTTTCCTTAAACATTTCTTTTTCAAGATCTCTGCTTTTTTGTATGAGCCTTTCACAGTTAATTTCTTGGTTTTTTGCATTTTTTGAAAGCAATTCAATACGCTCCTGAACTTCAGCAAGATCTTTTTCAGCGGAAGCTAATTTTTCTTCTTTTATTTTTATATCAGATAAATTTTTTAATCTGCTCCTTTCGTTCACGAAATTATCATAAGCTTTTCTTACTTCCTGGAGTTTCCACAATGCCTCCAAATCCTTATCCAGCTGCATAAGCTAAATACCTCCTTCCAAAATAAAAAGGATAGCAGACATCCTGCTATCCTAAATAACTTCCCATGGATCTGTTCTTATTTGTGAAGTCAAAATTTGAACTTTCTGTTCCTCCCCGTTCAGTTCTTTCTGGAGATACTCTGCAAGGGCTGGAACCACTGGCCACTCCGTTGCAAAGTGTCCAGCATCCACCAGTGCTAATCCTGCCTGTTTGGCCTCAAGAGCCTCATGATATTTAATATCCCCCGATACAAAAACATCAGCTCCCTTTTTCTTTGCAGCAGGTATTAATCCGGCTCCAGAACCTGCACATACCGCAATCTTTTTTACAATTTTTCCAGGGGCTCCCACAAATCTAACATGTTTTAGCCCTAAATCCTTTTTTATTTTTTCTCCAAAGTCAGCAAGGGTCATTTCTCCCCTTAAAAAGCCTATCCTGCCCAACCCATTTCTACTACCATTATTTTCTAACTTATATACATCATAGGCTACCTCTTCATATGGATGAGATTCAATCATAGCACGTATAACTTTATCTTTTAGGCTTTTGGGCACAATGGTTTCCAAACGGAATTCTTCTACCTTTTCAAGAAGTCCCTTAGTGCCTATAAAGGGTTCAGCTCTTTCCAAAGGTTTAAAAGTCCCCGTTCCCAAAGCCATAAATGAACAGTGAGAATAATTGCCTATCCATCCGGCACCTGCATTGCCCATTGCATCTCTAACCTTGTCCTCATAGCCCCGAGGAACAAATACAACAATTTTATATAAATCCTCTTCCGCAGTTTGAAGAACTTCAGTTTCCTCCAACCCCAATTTCTGCGATAGATAGTAATTTGTTCCCAATTCACAATAATCCAAATTGGTGTGAGCAGCATACACTATGATGTCATTCTTTATCAGACTAAAGAGTATATTTCCTATGGGATTATCTTCCCTAACATTAGAAAGAGGCTTAAATATAATGGGATGATGGGACACTATCATATCAACTTTTTCACGCACAGCTTCATTTACTACTTCTTGAGTTACATCCAGCGCTATCAAAATCTTCTTTACTTCTTTCAAGGGGCTGCCCACCAAAAGACCCACACTATCCCACTTTTCTGATAATTCCCTTGGAGCTATCTTTTCTACTGCCTCCATAACATCTCGACATAAAACAGTCATTTCTTTATACCTGCCCCATAATTTATTTATTTATGCAATTATATATTTTTTCTATTTTTCTCAAAAACCCTTTAACTTCCTGCAGTTTCAAACTGCTTTCTTGCCGCCTACTTTTTTTTAATTCTTCATAAATGCTGGAATATTCTCTTTGTAGCTTTTCAAGATACAGGGGAAGAAGGCAATGTTTTTTCTCAATCAATTTCGGCCCAATTTCCATTACCACAGGATCATAATCTTCAAAAGTCATTGTTCTTCTCTCTGTCGCTATAATGTGATAAAATTTACTTTTTTCATATACCAGTTCCTCATCTTTAATATCCCAACCATTATAAACAAGCCATTTCCTTACATATCCCCAGCCCGTTGCAGGGTTAACAATCAACCTTTTAGCAGTTTTTGCGACATCAATCCCCTCTTTAAGAATCTTTACAATATTTAATCCCCCTATGCCAGCCAAAACCAGCACTTCTGCTTCTCCAGGATCAAGAACTTTTAATCCATCTCCAAAGCGAAGATCAATCCTATTTTTTAATCCCAGATCCATTATTATCTTTTTTGCCTTTTGATAAGAACCTTTGCTAACTTCTGTAGCAATTACTCGGGGAGATTTATTTGTTTGTATTAGATAAATAGGCAGATAAGCATGGTCCGTACCTATATCCGCCACTACTTCACCAGATGGGATTAAAGAAGCCAGCGCTTCGATTCTTGAAGATACAGAAAGCACTTCCTTCCCCTTTCCAAAAGCATAAATTATTCAACAAAAATTACCGACATGTTATAGTTTACCAGAACAGCACAAAAAAATCCTTTTAAAGGATTTCTTTTAAAAAAGAAACAAAAAAAACCTGCCCTTGGGCAAAGGCAGGTTTCAAAAGAATAGCGCAGCAGGCTTATGGAGGGGGAAAACTTATTTCCTAAATCCAAACTCCGCAAGCTCTTCTTTCATCCTAAGCTCATGAGAACTCACTTCAAACCCAAGAAGCTTGCGAAGCCACGTCATAAAAGCAAATACAGGCCCATACGCAAAGAAGAATATTATTCCCATACCGGAACCCACTATGGCCTGAT
Organism: Clostridia bacterium 41_269; assembly: GCA_001508005.1. Taxonomy (GTDB): domain Bacteria; phylum Bacillota; class DTU086; order DTU086; family DTU086; genus 41-269. The sequence goes on along the minus strand of LGEZ01000001.1, from coordinate 25,425 downwards.
ATATAAAAAACCCTATAAGTCCATCAAAGCCTAAAGAACTAAAGTACGAGGGAAAAATCGCCTCACCGTATTTTAAAAGCGAATACAAACCATAAAAACAGTCGCTCAACAGCTTGCAGAAAGGCCATGCTATAAGCCAGAACATCCCCGAACCAATGTATGAAGGAGCAAATACCCTGGATATCTTCATCAATCTCCGCCATATCCCCTGCACGTCAAATAAAAGACCAAACAGCACCATGGACGGTACAACCATGTAAAACACTGCAGCATCAAAGGGCATTGACCCCTTTACTTTCGTCGCTATGAACAAACACAGGGATAAGCCCCCAGAAAGAAGCAGTGCAGTAAGACCCCCTGTTAACCTATAAAGCTCCACTAAAACCCCCTCCCTTCTCTAAAAAATCTCTATAAAGCAGATGGGGCAGGCACCCCAAAAAGGGGTGCCAAGCCCTTCATCCATTTCATTAACCAACGATGGCACCATACTTGAACAGACAGTAGAAGAATCCGCCCCAGTACAAGCAGATACCCATTGCCAGCACTATTTTGGTAATTATTCCAGGTCTAATTTCCTCAGGCAGGAACTTGCTGTTTACAATGAGCATCAGCAGACAGTAAAGACCCATGGACAGCGTGGACATGGATGCCATAACGTCAAGGATAAAAGCAGGTCCTTCAGTTGCTCCCATGGTGAACAGCACGATTATTCCAAAGATCATAACTCCGTACAGGAAGCCGAAGTATACCTTGCTCATGCTCCACCTGTCCTTGACGCCGGGCCAGAAATACCAGGTCATGTCTGCCTGACCCCTTGCAAAAGCATCAAATACTCCAAAGGTCATCTTCCATCCCACAAGTCCTATGGTCAGGTAAATTGCAGCCTTACCTGCTCCACCAAAAACAGCTGAATAAGCTACTGCAAAACCGTCAATAGCCTTAGCCTTGTCACCGCCTGCAAGGAGCTCATATGTTGCGGGATCAAGCCTTACAGCAGCAAGGGACATAACGGTAAAGAACAGCGTGGTTATTGTGGTAATAAACCAGAACAGCACCCATGCATCATACAAGTTCCACTTTCTCCATCCCTGCCACTTGCGAAGCTCTTCAGGATCTTTGGTATTAAACATTGTTCCCGTAGAAGGCATAGTCTCTTCTTCGCCGGTCAGCCAGCTGGTAATACGCCCTGCATAGTAGCACATACCTGCCTTCTTGTCACGAAGATACAGACTGTACCACATCTGCTGCATTCCAGAAGGACCAGCAAAGGCCACAGAACCCACTATTGCCGGGAACCATTCAGGATCAAACATCTTCGGGGTGGTCCATCCAAACATGAACAGACCCTTGATAGCAGCCCACCACTCAGCAGCAGTACCCACAACAGCTGCTACCACAAATCCAGATGCCACAACTATGGCGATAATTATGGACAAAATCTTCTCAATGGCTTCATAGGCAACCGGTGCAAAGGTTAAAATTACTCCCATGAGAATAATTCCACCTGTTGCCCAAATAAGCCAATTGATTCCCGTTAAGGTTTCCAGAGCATTGGCACCTAGAGAAATGTGTCCAGGCCAGATGTAGGTTCCAATTGCCAAAATCCAGAAGAACCACATAAACGGCGGCCATACCCTGTACGCTGCCATAAAGGAGCTCTCACCCGTGGCCATGCTCCAACGGGCAATCTCCATCATGGCAAATACCTGGGCCAGCATACCCATGAAGAACAGCCAGCGGATGTTGGCGCCAAATACCATAACCAGTCGGGGCCACATGAACAGCTCCCCTAAACCTACGCCCAACGCCACCAGAACCATACCAGGACCAAAGAAACTCCCAAGCTTCGGAGGCTCGGGCAGGGGTTTACCAAAGTCCATGGGATCCAAATACTTACCAGCTTCCCACTTCTGCGGCTGAACTTCAGCCATGCTTCTCACCTCCTAATTAACCTACAAAATAAATCTTCAAAAAACTTTACACTTATTAACAAATAATTTAAAAGTTCACAGCCCTGAAATCCATTATCCTCCAAAATCAGCTAATTCTACAACCACCTCCTCCTTAATTGATCTCTTTTTTTTTCAGCGCCACCCCCTTTTTTTTAAATTTATGGTAAATAATTTGGAATACTGGTATACAAAATACGGAATATTCTGAAAATATAAATCTTAAATAAAAATGTACTGCTTACATCTTCCTTTTCTACTCACTTCATTCTTATACCGTTTATTAATTTAATATTACATAAATTTTTAATATATTATGTAAATATTTTGATTTACAGAAATCTTATTAACGAAGTGTTAAAAACCATAAGTAAAAATTTCTAAAATTTTTTTGGATAATCTGAAAAATTTTTGAATAATGAATAAAAAAACTGCCAAAAACCTATTAATAGACAAAAACCTTTAGAAGATAAAAAAAGCAGACTTATCGTGCAGATAAGTCTGCTTTTTTAAAATTTGCCCCGTTGGTGGGCCCACCTGGGATCGAACCAGGGACCAACCGGTTATGAGCCGGTTGCTCTACCGCTGAGCTATAGGCCCAAAGCGCCGCTTAAAAGCGGCGCATCTTTATCAGCTAATTTGGCTCCCCGGGCAGGGCTCGAACCTGCAACCCTCCGGTTAACAGCCGGATGCTCTACCATTGAGCTACCGAGGAACACCTGACGCAAGTGTTATTATACGTTAAATTTAAAACTGTGTCAATATCCTAAAACCTTTTTTCTGTGTGGATATATATCAAGCCAAACTGAAAGGTGTATATGCAAAAGTCTAATCACTGCAAAATCTGAAATTTACTCAATTTACTCAAGGTAATCTTTTAATTTCTTACTTCGGCTGGGATGACGAAGCTTGCGCAGAGCCTTTGCTTCTATTTGGCGTATCCTTTCCCTAGTAACACCAAATTCTTTACCCACCTCTTCTAGTGTCCTTGAACGTCCGTCATCCAGACCAAAGCGAAGCCTTAAGACCTTCTCTTCCCTAGGAGTGAGAGAATCCAAAACCCCTTCCAGCTGTTCTCTCAGCAGCATATATGATGCTGCTTCGGCAGGTGCTAAAGCATCCTCATCTTCAATAAAATCTCCCAAATGACTGTCTTCTTCTTCTCCTATGGGCGTTTCAAGGGAAATGGGCTCTTGAGCAATCTTTTGAATTTCCCTTACACGTTCCACTGAAATACCCATTTTTTCAGCTATTTCTTCAGGAGTAGGTTCTCTGCCGTATTCCTGAAGCAGCTGTCGTGAAACACGTATTAACTTATTTATTGTTTCCACCATATGAACTGGAATTCTTATAGTTCTAGCCTGATCAGCAATTGCCCTGGTAATTGCCTGACGTATCCACCATGTAGCATAGGTGCTGAATTTATATCCCTTGCGGTAATCAAATTTTTCCACGGCTTTGATTAATCCCAAATTACCTTCCTGAATGAGATCCAAGAAAAGCATACCTCTACCCACATAGCGTTTGGCAATACTTACTACAAGCCTCAAATTGGCCTCAGCCAAACGCCTCTTAGCTTCTTCATCCCCCTGTTCGATTCTCTTTGCCAGTTCTATTTCTTCTTCAGCTGTAAGAAGCGGAACACGCCCTATTTCCTTAAGATACATTCTAACAGGATCGTCAATACTTACCCCTTCAGGAACAGAAAGGTCAACATCACCAAGATTTTCTTCCACTTCTGTTCCTTCGGTTTCCTCCATTTCAGTTTCAGGTAAAATTTCTATTCCAAGACCGCTTAAGCGGTCGTAGATCTCATCAATCTGCTCTGGAGACAAATCCACATCCTGCAGAGCATCCATTACTTCGTGATATGTCAATACTCCCTGTTTTTTCCCTTTTTCAATTAATTCTTCAATTTTCTTTTCTTTATCTTTTTCCTTATCCTTTTCTTTTTCCTGATTCTGCACATTAATCCCCCCTTTCTATGGGCGAAATTTTCTTCTGTTCTTCCCTTATCTTCAAAAGATTCTTTATTTCAATTAAGCATTTTTTCTCCAGCTGGCTATCATTATTTTTTTTCGCTTCAGCCAGCAGAGCCTGTTTTTCTTCAATTTGTTTATTAATTCTTAAGCGTTTAACACTATTAATATATAACATCAGCTCATCTATATTATCACAAGGCGGCAAGTTTTCTTTAAAAAAAAGTTCTGTTAAAAAATGACGGGAACTTTCAAGACTCAACTTATCATACAAAACAGAAGGTGAAATTTTAACTCCTTCATCCCACTTTTTTTTAATTATGGATAATATCTCCTGCATGTAAGATTCACTGAAAGATTCAATTCCCAACTCTTTATCCACAATTTCAATAAATTCCGGATTAAAAACCACAAAGCTGACCAACATATTTTCCGGCCCATTAAATTTGGGCAGAACTGGCATACTGCCTTTTTCTCTAGTATACTTATTTTTCTCTAATTTATCATAATTAATACCATTTTTTTGCAGATTTTTTGTATATGTTAATATTTCCTCCTTTATAGCTTCAGGAGATATAAAAAGCTTCTTAGAAACCAAATTTATATAAGCATCCTGCTCCACTTTACTGCTGATTTTTGCCAAAACAGGAATAATTTCATTTGCAGCAGAAATTCTGCCGGAAATGCTGTTAATATCATACTCTTTACATACTTTACGCAGTTTGTATTCTACAAGGGATAGTGTTTTCCTCTTAACTAAATCAAGAAATGCTTCCCTTCCCTGCTTCCTAATATATTCATCGGGATCGTTTCCTTCGGGAAGGTCTACAACGGAAACTTTACAGCCGCATTGGATTAAAATTTCCATTCCTCGAAAAGTTGCTGCCATACCAGCAGTATCAGCATCATATGCAATAACAACATTTCTAGTATATCTCCGCAGAAGTTTTCCGTGTTCCTCAGTAAATGCAGTCCCTAGGGAAGCAACAACGTTTCCTATTCCATTCTGTTGTGCTGTTAAGACATCGGTATATCCTTCAAACACAATGACAAAATTATTTTTTCTAATTTCTGGAATAGCAGCATGAATACCGTAAAGAATCTTTCCCTTATGGAAAATAACTGTTTCTGGCGAATTAAGATACTTCGGCTCTTCTTTATCCAGCACTCGTCCGCCAAAACCTATGATTCTTCCTCTGTAATCCCATATGGGAAACATTAACCTATTTCTAAAACGGTCAATCAGCCTTCCCAACCTGCTCTTTTGGGCAACTCCCGCATCAATTAGTTCCCTTTCTGTAAAGCCCTTTTTTAAAAGAAAGGAACACAAACTATCCCACTCATCAGGAGCAAATCCAAGCATAAACTGCCTTATGGTGTTCTCATTATATCCCCTTCTTTTAAGATAAAGCCTTCCCTCAGCGCCTAATTTATGGTTGGTAAGAATCGCATGATAAAATTTGGCTGCCAGATGATTGATTTTATAAAGTACATCAAGTTCCCTGTGGTCCTTTTTCGCCGGAATAAAATTCTTCTCCGTCTCTATCTGAATTCCTGCCTTTTCAGCTAAAGTTTTTACTGCCTCGTAAAAATTAATTCCATGGTACTTCATCAAGAAATTAAACACATTTCCCCCAACCCCACATCCAAAACAGTAAAACAGTTGAGCATCTGGATTTACGGTAAAGGAGGGAGTTTTTTCCACATGAAAAGGGCACAAGCCAACAAAGTTTTTCCCCCTTTTTTTTAAATCAACAAATTCAGAAATAACGTTGACAATATCGTTATGCTCACGAATTTCGTCTATCAATGCTTCAGATAATAAGCCCACTGTAAAATATCCTCCTTAAAAGAATGGGGTTTGGGGATACTATTTGGGGATATATCCTTTTGTATATAATAAACTCACTTTAAGGTAATTCTTTCCCTTTTTTAATCCTTGATAATTAGAACATCTCAAAAAGATACGCATTTATTTTTTTATTTTAACCAAATTAACTTATAAAGGAGTGATGCTTATGACAGAAAAGATTATTGCTGTGCTTCTTTTATTGCTAATAGGAGGCACAACTCTATATGTTATATACCAAAGTATTATTCAATATCTCCTGCAGAATCTTTTTAAAAATAGATAGGACAGAAGACAAACTTGTACAATATGCAGGTAATACTTACCTAATGACATATCAATACTGACATGCTATACTCAAGTATAGAACCACTCTTCATTCTTCTTGAGCCTCCCTTAAACCATAGAGAGCGCTTTTCCAAGCGCTCTCTATCCTTTACCTTCCAGAACATCCATCTATACTCCATTTTTATTATATATAAATTTTTTGATTTTTTGTATAAGTGTATTGAATAATTTACATAATAAAAGCAGAGGGAAGGTGCTGAACTCCTGCCGGGTTCCTAGTCAGTTCCCGGATAGCTTGACAGCGAAGAGAGTTCTTTAGCCTTCCCTCGAATTTTAAATAAATTTTAAATATTAATTAGCACAATCCACATTAAAGCCCCGGGGAACAAAAAATTTTTGATATTGAGAAATGGCATACCTATCTGTCATTCCAGCTATATAATCACAAACAAGCTTTTCAATGGGCACCTCATCCATTTTACTTTTAACACTTTCAGGAAGGGCATCAGTATTTTCTAAATAGTAAAAATACAGCTCTTTTAACAAGCGCTTAGCTTTTCCTTCTTCAGCCTTAGCTGAAGAACCAATATAGACGTTATCAAATAAAAATTTTCTTAATTGGTCAGTGGCTTCTTTAATTAGGGGGCTCATTGAAATTTCCCATTTTCCTTCACTGTTTTCAATTATATCAGTTACCATTTTATTAATACGGCTGCTGTGATCCTCCCCCAAAATGGAAAGGAGATCTGCCGGTAGATCTTCTTTCTTCAGTACCCCAGCCCGTATGGCATCATCAATGTCATGGTTTATATAAGCAATGCGGTCGGCAATTTTCACAATCTGACCTTCTAAAGTAAAGGGTTTTATTGGGCCAGTATGATTAAGAATCCCATCCCTTACCTCCTCAGTTAGATTTAATCCCCCTTCTCCTTCTAGATAATCAACAACCCTAAGGCTCTGTTCGTTGTGCTTAAAACCTCCGGGAACAATTTCATTGAGCACTTCTTCTCCCGCATGCCCAAAAGGAGTATGTCCCAAATCATGCCCAAGGGCAATAGCTTCTGTTAAATCTTCGTTTAAATTAAGTCCCCTTGCTATTGTTCTTGCTATTTGATTTACCTCCAATGTATGGGTTAAGCGGGTCCTAAAATGGTCTCCTTCGGGAGCTATAAATACCTGGGTTTTATGTTTGAGCCTGCGAAAAGCTTTCGAATGTATAATCCTATCCCTATCTCTTTGAAACTCAGTGCGAACGCTGCACTTAGGCTCAGGACGCCTTCTTCCCTTGGTATTGGCACTCAAAGCAGCAAAAGGAGATAAAAATTCTTTTTCCCTCTGTTCTATTCTCTCCCTAATAAGCATATTTATCAGCTCACTTCACATATTCAAGCTTATGACTCAAGCTTATCTCTTTCTAAGTTCTCTTGTTGCCTCGGCAACTTCAATAATTCTTTTCATTATTATATGGGCTCTATGTAGGGCAAATTCATCTTTTTCAGAAGGCCTTTGGGCACAGCTACCGAAATGCCCGCAGTCATTTTCAAAATACCCATCCCCCACAATGGTCATGCCCTGAACCAGCATCATGTGAATAACTGCATTTAAGGCAGTTTCCTGCCCCCCCCCAAAACGTGCTCCTCCAACGGTAACTACTCCTCCCACGGTATTAAGCAGACTCTTTTCTTTACGCATAAATCTGGTTTTATCCCAGAACCCCTTCAGCTGGGCTGAAACAGTCCCAAAATAAACGGGGGTACCTACAATAATTCCATCAGCCTCTTTTAGAAGTGCGTAAGCATCCTCCAGCTTGCTACCCAAAAAACATTTTCCGGTGCAAACTTCCATGCAGTAATTGCAGAAAGGATGTTCTGCATCCTCAAGCACTTCAGATACATGGATAATTTCTGTTGAAAGCCCCCGTTCCCTAGCCACCTTTAAGCTTTCCTGTAGAAGATATGAAGTGCTGCCGTCCTTTCTGGGGCTTCCGTTTACAGCAACTATAAGCAAAGATTTCACACCTCCCCCAGCTAAGAATAAAGCCCGATAAACGGGCCTTATTTCCACAAATCATTGATTTAAAATGCAATAATCACCTACACTACCATCGTTTATATAATTAAACTGCTATAACTTCTTTTATTCCTTCAACTTCTCTTTTTAAAGCATCTTCAATACCGTGTTTAAGGGTAATAGTTGCCATAGGGCAGCCTCCACAGGCTCCAGTAAGTCTTACTTTAACTATTCCCTTTTCCTCATCCACATCGACCAGTTCAACATTGCCGCCATCGGCTTCCAGCATAGGCCTTACTTTATTCAATACGGCTTCAACTTTTTCGCGCAATGTATTCAAATCCTCCTTTCAAATTTAAAAATATATTATGTTGAATACGTTGAACATATAACATAAAATGTTCTTTTTTATTTTATCAAATTAAAAAACAAATACACAGATACCTTTTAAATTTTGTTTCCTTATTTTTATTTTCTTTTATTTTTTATTTTCAATTATGAAGCTTTTCATCCTAAAACCTTTATTCCTTTTCCTTTCACAACTTTACCAACAACATATGCCGCAGTCCCAAAATCATTTAATTTTTCAATAAGTCTCTCAGTTTTTGCATCGGCTACAGAGATCAAAAGCCCTCCCGAAGTTTGGGGATCAGAAAGCACCAATTTTTGGCTGCGGCTGATCTTTTCATCCCATTTAATTTTTCCCTCTAAAAAGTCCAGGTTGCATATGCCGCCACCGGGCACAATGCCCTTTTCTGCAAGTTCCCATACCTCCCCGCACAAAACGGGAATCCGCTTCAGCTCCAAAACTGCCCCGCAACCGCTGGCTTCCAACATCTCATTAAGATGCCCCAAAAGCCCAAAGCCGGTAACATCAGTACACGCATTAACTCCTATTTCCACCGCAGCCTTGGACGCCTTATCATTTAAGGCTGTCATTGTTTTTACTGCCAGTTCAATCAATTGAGGAGAAAGGAAATCCTTTTTAATGGCATGAGTCATTATACCTATCCCCAAGGGCTTTGTTAATACAAGCTTATCCCCAGGCTTTGCTCCCCTGTTTGTTAATATTTTGTCCGGGTTAACAATCCCGGTTACTACCAAACCATATTTAAGTTCAGCATCCTTAATTGAATGACCACCAAGGATTGGAATACCCGCTTCCTCAGCTTTATCTTTTCCTCCTCTCAAAATTTCTCCCATTATTTTTAAGGGCAGCTTCCCAACAGGAAATCCAATAATATTAAGGGCAAAAATGGGCTCTGCACCCATGGCATAAATATCACTCAAAGCATTAGCTGCTGCAATTAACCCAAAGGTGTAAGGGTCATCAACCACAGGGGTAAAATAATCCACTGTCTGCACCACTGCCCTTTCAGGATCAAGTTTGTATACAGCAGCATCATCGCTGGTTTCAAAGCCCACTAAAACCCTTGAGTTTTTCAAACCTTTTGGCAGATGCTGCAGAACCTGCAGCAGGTCCGAAGGACCTATTTTTGCTGCTCAACCACCGCTGGCGACCATCTGTGTTAATCTAATTTCATCTTTTAAGTTCACTTTCTCCCTCTCCTTTCCTTTAGTTAATTTCGAAGCTTAAAAAGCCTTCTGCTTACATGCAGAAGGCTTTTTATAGGATTAATTTATGATCTATCTTTATGCTTTATAGCTGCTTGGGCACAGCAGAGTCTTGAAACAGGCACCCTGTAAGGAGAAACGCTTACATAATCAAGCCCCACAAGGTGGCAGAATTCAATGGAGTTGGGCTCTCCACCGTGCTCCCCACAGATGCCGAATTCAAAGTTTAGATCCACCGAACGAGCCTTAGTAATTGCTATGCGCATTAGTTCACCAACTGCTTCCCTATCAATTACCACAAATGGATCATTTTCCAGAATTCCTTCGTCCACATAAGTGTGAAGGAATTTACCCTGGGCATCATCCCTGCTCAGACCAAGCCCCATTTGAGTAAGATCATTGGTACCAAAGGAGAAGAAATCCGATTCCTTAGCAATTTTATCTGCAACAAGGCATGCCCTAGGCACTTCAAGCATTACTCCAACTTTATATGGGAAATCTACTCCTGTTTCTTTTTTCACCTGCTCAGCCACTTCAATAGCCTGTTTCCTAAGCCTTTTCTGCTCATTTTCGTGGATTACCAGGGGCATTTCTATTTCAGGATATACTCTATACCCTTCCTTTACCAATTGTGCCGTTGCTTCAAATATTGCTCTGAGCTGCATCGCATAAATCTCTGGATAATGCAGTCCTAAACGGCATCCTCTGTGCCCCAGCATGGGGTTGAGTTCGGAAAGACTGCGAACAGTTCTTAAAAGAGCTTCCTTTTCTTTTAGCAGCTCAGGATCTTTATTTGTGCAGCGGAGCTCCGTTACTTCAACCAGTAGTTCTTCTAAGTTTGGTAAAAACTCATGAAGGGGTGGATCCAGAAGCCTTATGGTAACAGGCAGTCCTTCCATTTCCTTGAGAATTCCATAAAAATCTTCTCTTTGGAAAGGAAGAATCTTTGCCAAAGCTGCTTCCCTCTTTTCCCTAGTATCCGCAAGAATCATTTCCTGCATAGCAGCCAGTCTTCCGCCGTCCATGAACATGTGTTCTGTCCTCACCAGACCAATTCCAACGGCACCAAATTCTCTAGCCTTTCTAGCGTCCTCGGGGTTATCAGCATTTGCCCTAACCTTCACTTTTGCCAGCTCATCAGCCCAGCTGAGAAGGGTCTCAAAGTTGGCTCCCAGCTCTGGCTCAACCATAGGAACTTCTCCCCTGTAAACATAACCCGTTCCACCATCAATGGAAATTATATCTCCTTTGGAAAACTCTTCACTGCCTACATAAAACTTTTCGTTGGCATAATCAATTTTAATAGCATCGCAGCCAACCACAGCAGGTTTACCCATACCCCTTGCAACCACTGCTGCATGGGAGGTCATTCCGCCCCTGCTGGTGAGCACACCTTGGGCAGCCACCATTCCATGAATATCATCGGGAGTGGTTTCCGTACGAACCAATATTACTTTTGCCCCTTCTTTATTGGCCAATTCCTCTGCTTCATCAGCATCAAATACAATGGCTCCCGTTGCAGCTCCAGGTGAAGCAGGAAGACCCTTAGCCAAAGGCTCTACATCTATGTCAGGATCAATTCTGCTGTGCATGAGGTTTTCCAGCTGCTGGGGTTCAATGCGCATTACTGCTTCTTCCTTGGTAATAAGTCCCTCGTTTACCATATCCACTGCAATTTTAACTGCAGCTGCTGCAGTTCTTTTACCGTTTCTGGTCTGGAGTATATATAATTTCCCTTTTTCAATGGTAAATTCTATATCCTGCATATCTCTGTAATGAGTTTCAAGCTTACGGCAGATCTGCTCGAATTCTTCATAAATCTTAGGCATTTTGTTTTTCAGCTCATCAATGGGAAGAGGTGTTCTTATACCTGCTACCACATCTTCCCCTTGAGCATTGACCAAAAACTCTCCATAAATTTTGTTTTCTCCAGTGGAAGGATTTCGAGTAAAGGCCACACCTGTACCGCTGTCTTCTCCCATGTTGCCAAAGACCATAGTCTGAACATTGACAGCGGTTCCCAAATCATCGGGAATATTATTAATCTTTCTGTAAACCTTTGCCCTATCATTATTCCAAGAATTAAAGACAGCTTCTACAGCCATCATCAGCTGTTTCTTTGGATCCTGAGGAAATTCACTGCCTGTTTTATGGCGGACTATTTTTTTGAATTCGTCAATAATCTGGTCCAATAGTTCAGGGGTAAGCTGATAGTCGTGCTCCAGCCCATTCTGGCTTTTTACTCTTTCTAGAACATTTTCAAATTCAATGCTGTCAACACCCATTACAACATCACTGAACATCTGAATGAAGCGCCTATAGCAGTCCTTTGCAAATCTCTCATCGTTGGTTACTTGGGCTAAACCCAAAACACTTTTATCGTTAAGGCCCAAGTTTAGAATTGTATCCATCATACCAGGCATAGATACCGGCGCTCCAGAACGAACGGAAACCAGAAGGGGATTATTTTCATCCCCAAACTTCTTACCCATTTTTTCTTCCAAAACAGCCAGTTTTTCCATGAGCTGCTCTTCCAAGCCCTCAGGAATTTTGTTGCCTGCTGCGAGATATTCCTTACAGCATTCAGTGGTAATGGTAAGCCCAGGAGGTACAGGAAGACCGATTTTGGTCATTTCTGCCAAATTGGCTCCTTTACCTCCCAAAAGATTTTTCATTTCTTTACTTCCTTCTTCGAATAGATAAACATACTTTTTAGCTTCCATGTCGCTCCCCCTTATAATATATTTCTAGTATTTTAGAGGCAGTTTCTTCAACTGCTCTATTGGTGACGTCAATAATGGGACATCCAATACGCCTCATAACTTCTTCAGCATATTCCAGCTCCTTTAATATCCTGTCATAACTGGCATAGTCAGCACCAGAAGACAATCCAATGGTTTTTAATCTTTTCTGCCTTATTTGATAGAGTTGCTTAGGATTTATAGTAAGTCCTATAACCTTGTTTTTCGGTATTTGAAAAAGTTCCTCAGGAGGTGAGACCTCCGGCATCAGAGGTACATTGGCAGCCTTTATTCTTTTATGAGCCAGATACATACAGACAGGTGTCTTGGAGGTTCGGGAAACCCCAATGAGAACTACATCTGCCCTTAGTATTCCCTTTGGGTCCTTTCCATCATCGTATTTGACAGCAAATTCAATGGCTTCAACCTTATTGAAATAATATTCATCAAGTTTTCTCATAAGCCCAGGTTCAAGCTTAGGAGGCTTTTTGGTTATTCTGCTGATAGCTTCAAGCATTGGACCCAAAATATCAACGGCCGGAATATCATTCTCCTCAGCCAGCTTTTTAAGATATTCCCTTAGTTCGGGAATAACCAGAGTAAAGGCAATTATACTCCTGCAGCTTTTTGCCTCCTCCACTATCTCTTCCAAATGCTCTTTATCACTTACAAAAGGTATTCTTCGTACCTCAACCTGCTCACTGTTAAATTGGCTGGCAGCAGCTCTTCCCACAAACTCAGCCGTTTCTCCCAACGAATCCGAAACCACAAAAATTACCGGTGCTTCGCAGCCGCTGTCAGCAGATACATTCTCATGGGTCATTTCCCTTCCCCCAGTTCCACAAGTATTTTTGCCAGATTGGTTTTAGTCACTCTTCCTACCACTTCAAAATGCTCTATCCCCTGATTGTCTATAAAAGTTCTAACAACAGGAAGAGCATCAACTTCGTGATCCACAATTTTTTTAGCTGCCATATAAATGGTTTCATCATTGGTAGTGGTTATAATATTGGGCATACGAGTCATTACTACGCTAACCGGAAGCTGCTGGACATCTTTACTATTTCCCAGGGTCACCTTTAGAAGATCCTTTCGGGAAACTACTCCTTGAAGATTCCCCTTTTTGTCAACTACAAATAAAGTTCCCACATCTTCTGTAAACATTTTTACTGCAGCATTATAAATAGTGGTATCTTCTTCAATTACAACGGGAAGAGATTTTATGTCTTTAACCCTGATTTTGTGAATTTTATTTTTTAAATTAATTTGACTGCTATTGCCGTTGTAGAAATAGCCCACCCGGGGACGAGCTTCAAGGATACCCGAACGAGTTAAAATGCTCAGGTCAGGCCTCAAAATAGCTCGAGTTAAATTAAGCTTTTTAGCAATATGCTCTCCTGTAATTGGGCCGTATTTTTTAACTATATCAACTATTTTTTCCTGGCGTTCGGTAAGATAAATTTTTAAACCACCACCTTTTGATACATACAATTAAGACAAATATGACATGCTTTTTGGTAAAAAGGCTATATTTTATATACTATTTTTATCCTTTTTATCCTCTTTCTTTCGTGGTAAAATTCACCTTTTTTTTCAAAAAACAATTTTCGACAGGTCCCCAACGCTGGACATCAGCTGAGAGATATTTTTCAAAAGAGCCAGACGGTTCTCTCTAATCTTTTCATCATCTACCATAACCATAACTTCATCAAAGAAATTATCTATATAGTTTCTAAGATCAGAAATTTCCCGAAGAGCAGAAAGATACTGACGGGTTAGCAGCAAATTTTCCACTTTATCTTTAGCCTCTAGATATTTGCTGTAGAGAACCTTTTCTGCATCCTCTGTTAATAAATCAGGATTTATATCACTTCTATCAGCGTTTCTTGAAAGATTGGCTGCTCGGGTAAATCCTGTTAGGAGGGCTGCAAAATGTGAATCACCTCTGAATTCCCTTAGAGCTTCTGCTCTCATATAAGCATCCCATAAATTATCCCAGCCCTTCGCCAGCACTGCATTGACTATATCGTATCTAAATCCCATTTCTTCCAAAAGCCCTGAAATTCTGTGCTTAAAGAATTCCATTAAATTTTCCTCCAGCTCTTCATAGGGAACAGAAAGCTCAAATTCTGCCGAATAAATCTCATAAGCTCTTTTGAAAAGCTGCGAAAGGGATAGATCCAGCTGCCATTCAATAAAAATCCTGCAGATCCCCAGCGCCTGCCTCCGCAGAGCATAAGGATCTTGTGAGCCTGTGGGCTGTATTCCTAGAGAAAAACATCCCACAATATTGTCAATTTTGTCTGCTATACTTAACAAGCAGCCCCCTTCAGTCTTGGGAAGCATATCCCCTGAAAAACGGGGCATATAATGATCACGGATAGCTTCACAGACAGCAAGGTCCTCACCATCATTTTTTGCATAATAATAACCCATAATACCCTGCAGTTCAGGGAATTCCGTTACCATATTGGTAACCAAGTCAGCTTTGCACAGAAAAGCAGCCCGGCGCGCAGCATTTTTTACTTCTTCTTCATAATTAAGGCAGTTTCCAATAAAATCAACTAAATTCTTTAAACGTTCACATTTATCATACATCGTTCCAAGTTTTTCATAAAAAACCACATTTTTTAGAAGGGAAACTTTTTCAGAAAGGGGCGTTTTCTGATCTTCATTAAAGAAAAATTCTGCATCAGCAAGGCGTGCCCTGAGCACTTTTTCGTTTCCTTCCCTAACAATTTCAATATACTTATCAGTTCCATTTCTTACTGTTATAAACTTAGGAAGCATTCTTCCATCACTGCTGTAAACGGGAAAATACCTCTGATGCTCCCGCATGGTTGTTACCAAAACTTCTTCCGGCAGAGAAAGATATCTTTCGGGAAAACTTCCGCACAAAGCAGTGGGATATTCAAGAAGATAATTTATCTCACAGAGGAGATCATCATCTCTCCTTACCATACCCCCTTCCTCTGCAGCAAGCTTCTCTATTTGATCCCATATAATTTCTTTCCTTTTATTCTGATCCACCAAAACGTAAGCCTTTTCCATGGCTTCCAAATAATCCTCAGCCCCATTTATAACGACTTCTCCTTTTGAAAGAAAACGATGGCCCCTGCTTCTGCTGCCCGCCTTAATGCCAGCAAATTCAAACTCAACAATACTGGAACCGTAAAGGCTTACCAGCCATCTTATGGGCCTTACAAAGCGCACATCCTTATCGCCCCATCTCATGGAAACGGGAAAAGACAGAGATTTAATTAAATCCGGAAGTACATCGGGTAGAATTTCTATAACAGGACTTCCTGTTCTTTCGTGAACAGCAAAAACATAAGGAGTTCCGTTAACTTCTTTTACAGTTAAGGAATCCACTGAAACCTTTTGACTTCTGGCAAAGCCTAAAGCCGCCTTTGTGGGATTGCCATCTTCATCAAAAGCAATTTTAGCAGGAGGACCTTTAACTTCTTCTCTTAAAGCCTCCTGATGTTCTCCCAACTCCACAACATAAAGCACCAAACGCCTTGGAGTTCCATAAGTCTTTATTTCTTTAAAGGGTAGCCTGTAATTTTTAAAAAGTTCCTCTGCTTTGCTTTTTAACTCCATTAATCCGTTTTCCATAAATCTAGCAGGTATCTCTTCTGTGCCTATTTCCAGTAGAAAATCCCGGGGCATTTTTTTCCCTCCTTATCTCACTTTTCCGCTGCAGAACTTTAGAGGATTACATTTCACTTTTTCAGAAGGGGATATCCCATTTTTTCCCTCTGTTCCAGGTAAGCTTCAGCACATAAACGGGCAAGATAGCGCACTCTTGAAATATAATTAGTCCTTTCGGTAACGCTTATGGCACCCCTTGCTTCCAGCATGTTAAACGTATGGGAACATTTTAGGCAGTAATCATAAGCGGGCTGTACCAATCCTTTCTTTATAACCCTAATGCATTCTTTTTCGTACATCTCAAAAAGGTTGAATAATAACTCCACATCTGCTGCTTCAAAGTTATAAATGGAATATTCTACTTCATCTTGATGATGAACGTCTCCATAGGTTATTTTCCCTGCCCATATAACATCAAAAACATTATCCTTTTTCTGGATAAAACTGGCAATGCGCTCCAAGCCATAGGTTATTTCTGCGGAAACAGGTTTGCAGTCAAATCCTCCGCACTGCTGGAAATAGGTAAACTGTGTTATTTCCATACCGTCCAGCCATACTTCCCAGCCCAGCCCCCAAGCTCCAAGGGTTGGGGATTCCCAGTTATCCTCCACAAAACGTATGTCATGTTCTTCCGGCTTTATACCAAGCCTTTCCAAGCTTTCCAAATAAATCTCCTGAACATCATCGGGAGAAGGTTTCAGTATAACCTGAAACTGATAGTGCTGCTGAAGCCGGTTGGGGTTATCGCCGTATCTGCCGTCTGTGGGCCTTTTTGAAGGTTCCACATAGGCTACATTCCATGGCTCTGGCCCCAGAGCCCTTAAAAAAGTAGCTGGGTTCATGGTTCCAGCCCCTTTTTCCACATCATAGGGCTGCTGAATTACACAACCTTTCTCACTCCAGAAACGGCTCAGTTCGAGAATAATCTCTTGAAAATTCACCGTTTTTCGCCCTCCATAATGTTTTTTTAAGATTAAAGCGAAGATTAAAAACCAAAATTAAAAACTCCCCCCCACAGCAAAGCTACAGGGACGGGAGCTTCCCGCGGTTCCACCCTGTTTGGCCAGCAAAAAACACTGACCCTCTCATCTAAGCAGGCTTTACTCACCCCAAAATGGGGCTTTCCTCCTGCAGCTCAGGAGCGCCTTCACTGCCTTCATTTCACCGGTTTCCAGCTACCCCGGCTCTCTGGAGAAACTCCAGCAGCTACTACTCTCCTTCATAGCAGGAACATATTCACTTCCACTTGTTAAAAAGATTAGCAGAAAAGGCGGCACCTGTCAATAAATGGGCTCATTTCTAAAGTTCTCTGCACCAGCTTTTTAGGTCAGATGGAAAACAAATTTTTTCTTATCATTTTTTTAAGGATATATGCAGCTTCATAGGGAGCTTTGGCCACTTCAACCCCAGCTTCCTTAAAAGCCTTAATTTTTGACTGGGCAGTTCCTGAACTCCCTGATATTATTGCCCCTGCATGTCCCATCCTTTTCCCCGGAGGAGCCGTCTGCCCTGCTATATAGGCGACCACAGGTTTATCTACATTTTCCTTTATATACTGGGCTGCCTCTTCCTCGTCTGTACCTCCAATTTCTCCTATTATGCAGAGGGCCTTTGTTTTAGGATCCTCATTGAAAATTTTTACTAAGTCCACAAATCTGGTGCCGATGAAGGGGTCCCCACCCACACCAACAACAGTGCTCTGGCCAATTCCTGCCTCTACCATATTATAAGCTATCTGATAGGTCAAAGTTCCGCTCCGGCTTATTATTCCCACATTACCAGGCTTAAAAACGCTTCCCGGCATTATTCCCAAATTGCATTCCCCTGGGTTTATAAGCCCTGGACAGTTGGGTCCTATTAATACAGTGTCAGGATATAAAACTTTAATTTTCCTTATGGCATGCATCATTTCCAAAACGGGTATTCCCTCAGTTATACAGATGATCAGTCTCAGCCCCGCTTCCACTGCTTCGTAAAGGGCATCCAGCGCAAATTTAGGGGGAACAAAAATAATACTTGCCTCAGCTCCCGTCTCTTCTACTGCTTCCCAAACAGTGTTGAACACAGGTACCCCATGCACCTTCTGTCCACCCTTGCCTGGAGATGTGCCGCCCACAATTTTCGTGCCGTATTTGAGCATTAGTTCCGTGTGATGGCTTCCTTCCCTACCCGTTATTCCCTGAATCAGCACCTTTGTTTCCCGATCCGCTAAAATACTCATATTCTTTCCTCCCTGGAAAAACGGACTGCATTAATTGCAGCCGTCCTCATACTTTCAAAAATATGTATATTAAGACCGCTCTCTCTTAAAATGCGACGGCCTTCTTCTTCGTTATTTCCCGCCAGGCGCACAATAATGGGTACGGAAGGCTTAAGTCTCTTTAAAGCTGCTACTATTCCCCTGGCAACCTCATCGCAGCGGGTAATCCCTCCAAAAATGTTTATGAGCACTGCCTTAACATTTTTTAATTTTAATGCTATTTCCAGAGCATCTTCTACCTTTGATGCAAGGGCACCTCCACCCACGTCTAAAAAGTTGGCAGCAGAACCCCCTTCCAAACTAAGGCTGTCCAAAGTACCCATTACAAGCCCCGCTCCGTTTCCAATAACAGCAATATTTCCATCTAACTCCACAAAGCTTATACCCTTAGCCCTGGCTTCAGCTTCCAAAGTATTTTCCTCTATACCTTCATTTAAGGCTGCCAAATCAGGATGTTTAAACAGCGCATTATCATCTATCTCCAGCTTGCTGTCCCCACACACCAGCTTTCTTTCGGGAGTAACAACAGCAGGATTTATTTCTGCTAAAACTGCATCATTATCAATAAAAATTTCATAAAGCTTGAGCCCCATTTTCACTATATCACCGATCAGATCCTCAGATATACCAGCTTTATAAGCTACCTGTCTCAGCTGGTAGCTGTGAAAACCCCACAATGGATCAATATGATTTCTCACTACCTTTTCAGGCTTTGTCCGTGCAACCTCTTCAATATCAATACCGCCCTCGGCACTTAAAATTACAACGGGCATTCCTGCGCTCCGATCCAGGGTAATTCCAAGATAAATTTCTCCAGCTATATCAATTTTTTCTTCTATGTACACCTCTTTAACTTTGTATCCCTTTATGTCCATACCTAAAATCTCAGAAGCTCTTTTCTCTGCCTCAGCAGGATCCGCAGCATATTTTATTCCCCCTGCTTTGCCCCTCCCTCCAATGGGAACCTGAGCTTTTACAAAAACCTCACCACCCAGTTTTTGGGCAGCCTTTCGTGCCTCTTCGGGAGTAGAAACAGCAATCCCTCTGGGAATTTCTAAACCGTACCGGGCAAAAACTTTCTTTCCTTTGTACTCCACAAATCTCAAATATATTCCCCCCAAATAAATGTGTATCTAGTTTATTTTACCATAAGCTGCTAATTTATCTTATTAATATTGAGTATCACTTTTTGTTAATTTTTTTTAATCTTCTAACTTTTTTATTAACTAACATAATTAATCTTTAATTAACGTTAAAAGTCTTCCTTTTGACAACATTGCTTTATATGGTAGTATAAAAAAAACTATTCTGGCAAAAATAGGGGAGTGAAACTCATGGCCGATGATATTATGGAAAAAAGGTTGAGGGCCCAAAAAAGGGCAGAGGAGCTTAAAGCAAAAATAAAGGATTATTTGGAAGCCAGGGAAAAGATTGATTACGGCTTTAAGCTGGCAGAGCAGTATGAGGAAAATAAAAGGCGGATCATGAAGGTTCTGGGAGCTACAGAAAAAGACTGGAACAACTGGAAATGGCATGTACGCAACCGCTTCACCAGAGCAGAAGACCTGGCTAAAGTTATCAATCTTTCCGAAAGAGAAATTAAGGAAATCAACGAAGTGGGAAAAACGTACCGCTGGGCAGTTTCCCCTTACTACGCAAGTCTCATGGATCCCGATGATCCCAACTGTCCCATACGAAAACAGGCAATACCTTCCATTTATGAAATAACCATTCCCTTCGGAGAACTGGATCCAATGGCCGAAGAATACACCTCCCCTGCACCCACCATCACCCGACGCTATCCTGATAGGCTAATAATAAATGTCACCAATGCATGCGCCATGTACTGTCGGCACTGCCAGAGAAGAAGAAATATAGGAGAAGTAGATAAAGCTGCTCCCACCGAAGATATACTTCAAGCTCTGGATTACATCCGCAAAAATGAAGAGATAAGGGACGTCCTTTTGACCGGTGGAGATGCTTTCATGCTCAGCAACAGCAAATTAGACTGGATTCTAACGGAGCTGGATAAAATTGATCATGTGGAAATAAAAAGATTGGGCACCAGAATGCTGGTAACTCTTCCCATGAGGGTAAATGATGAACTCTGTGAAATTTTGGACAAGCATCCCCGCCTTTACATCAACACCCATTTTAATCATCCCAAAGAAGTCACCAAAGATTCAGAAAAGGCATGCGACAAACTGGCACGATTGGGTATACCCTTAGGCAATCAGACTGTTCTTTTAAAGGGAATTAATAATGATCCCCATGTAATAAAGAAGCTCAATCACGAACTTTTAAAAATAAAAGTAAGACCTTATTATATCTTTCAAGCCAAAACAGTTAAGGGAACGGGACACTTCATTACAAAAATTGAGGATGGAATCAACATCATGGAACACCTCAGAGGATACACATCAGGTCTTGCCATTCCTCAGTATATAATCAATGCTCCCAAGGGTTTTGGAAAAACACCCATGCTCCCTGAATATCTTGTTTCAATGGCCCCAGATGCAGTCTACATAAGAACATGGGAGGGAAGAATGCTAAGATATCCCAATATTTCAATGGATGATGAAAGCACAGAAGTTTAAATTTGAAACTTAAGGCAGGTTAAAAAAATGATAGAATTGGATATAAAGGCTCTAATCTTCAACCAATTTTTTCTATTATTGGTCTCCGTACTTCTGGGGCTCTTATTGGGCAGAATTCAGTACAAGCAGATTAAGCTTGGAATCTCAGGAACTCTCTTTACTGGTATATTCTTCGGCTGGCTCACTACCTTTTTAATAATGAATAATTCACTGGATCAGGAAAGCATAAACTTTCTAGCTCAAAGATCAGCAGAAGCAGAGATTGTAGATGAAAGCCTCTTTAATCTCTTTCTTATTATTTTTTCTGCCTCAGTGGGCCTACTTGCTGCAAAGGATATGGGGCTTGTTATAAAAAAATTCGGAATAAAGTTCTCCATCCTGGGATTTGCAGTAACCCTCACCGGAGCCCTCGTATGCTATCTATCAACTTTTATTTTTAAAGATGCTGACCCATACGCTCTGGCAGGAGTTTTTACTGGAGCCCTTACCAGCTCCCCAGGTTTGGGAGCAGCCCTAGAATCTGTGAGCAGCGCAGGGTACGCTGCACAGGAAGCAGTTGCAGCGGGACATGCAGCTGCCTACCCAATAGGAGTTATTATAGTTGTACTGGCGGTAAACCTCATACCAAAGATTTTTTCCATGGATATGTCCAGGGAATTTGAAAAATTAGAGAAAGAAATTTCATCAAATGAAAAAAGTCAGGAAGATTTAGACGAAGCCAGTGAAAAAGGAAAATTTCATCTGCTGGAATTTACTGGAGTATGCCTGTTGGGACAGCTGCTGGGCTCAGTTAAAATATATATCGGCCCCTTGGGGTTCTTAAACCTTGGGCTAACAGGAGGAGTCCTCATCTCCTCCTTAGCCCTGGGGTACATAGGAAAAATTGGACCTTTTCAATTTAGAATGGATGAAAAAATTTTGACAGCTCTGCGCCAAATATCATTAGCCTTCTTCTTGTCAGTGGTGGGTCTTAACTACGGGTATGCAGCTGTTAATACTTTCATTGCTGGAAGTACTCCCCTAATAGCAACAGCTTTTCTTTCCGGAACCCTTGCCCTTGCAGTAGGTTTCATTATTGGAAGATATTTATTTAAATTGAACTGGATACTTTTATCAGGAGCTCTGTGCGGCGGTATGACCAGCACCCCCGGTTTGGGAGCAGCCATAGACAGCATTCAATCAGATAAAGCAGCTATGGGATACGGAGCCACATATCCCGTTGCCCTATTTTTTATGGTTTTTTTCAGCATACTCCTTCACAAGCTCCCCCTACCCCATTAAGTTTAAAGAAGGTGAGGTAAATAGTGGAAAACAAACAGTATCCCTTTTATATTGATCCAAAACTCTGTAAAAAATGCGGTCTCTGCATTGCTTTTTGTCCCACAAAGGTGTACATCACCGGAGAAGACGATTTGCCCAAGATTGAACATCCTGAAAAGTGCATATCATGCAAAATGTGCTTTTACAGATGTCCTGATTTTGCCATTAGGCTGAAACCGGAGGTGGCTTAGTTGAAAGATATGTTCATTCAGGGCAACGAAGCCTGCGCATTGGGTGCCATAAATGCAGGAGCAAGGTTTTTTGCAGGATATCCCATCAGCCCCGTAAATGAGCTTTCTGAATTCTGTTCCCGGGAGCTTCCTAAATTAGGCGGCATATTTATTCAGATGGAGGACGAAATAGGTGGGCTTGCTGCAGTAATTGGTGCCAGTTTAGGAGGTATGAAGGCTTTTACAGCTACGAGCGGTCCCGGTTTTTCCCTGATGCAGGAAAACTTGGGTTTTGCCGTTATGGCAGAAGTTCCTTGCGTTCTCATAAGCGTTCAGCGTTATGGACTCTGCACAGGTGTAGCTACAAAACCAGGACAGCAGGATATAATGCAAGCACGATGGGGCACCCATGGAGATCATCCCATTATTGCATTGGTACCTTCAACGGTTCAGGAATGCTTCGATCTGACTGTCCAGGCTTTTAATTTATCAGAGCGATTTTCTTCTCCGGTACTGGTACTTACAGATGCTGCCCTTGCACACTTAAGAGAAAGAGTCATTATAAAAGATGAAGGAGAACTAAACATTATCAACCGAAAAACTCCCAGTGTCTCCCCTGAAGAATATCTTCCTTACTCTCCTGATGTGAATGGTATTCCAACACTGGCCCCATACGGCGGCAGACATATCCTTAGAGTTACAGGACTTTTTCATGACGAAAGGGGCTTTTCCACAAGCAATCCCGAAAAATGCAGAAAGCTCCTTGAAAGGCTGCACAGTAAAATTCTAAATCATCAAAAGGAGCTTCCCCCTCCCAAATACTACGGTAAAGATGGAGCAGAAATCATCTTAATTTCATACGGCATATCCGCCAGATCCGCAAGGGAAGCAGCTGAGAGAGGAATTAAAAAAGGAATAAATATGGGAATGATCAATCTTCAAACAGTATGGCCTTTTCCAGAAGAACATATTATGAATCTGTGCGATCAAGCAGAAAAAATATTTGTTGTTGAATTAAACATGGGTCAGATAACAGGAGAAGTTCAAAAAATATTTAAAGGGAAAGCTGAGGTAATGCCCATACTGCGGTACGATACAAATGTAATTACCCCTTCTGAAATATTAGATAAAATAGAAAGTGTGGTGAAGTAAAAATGCAGGGTATACCTGATTCATATTCAGATTACATTGCATGGGAACAGCTTCCACATTTGTGGTGCGCAGGATGCGGACACGGCATAATTCTTAAAGGAATCATACTAGCCCTAGGAGAACTAGACATTCCTCCCCACAAAGCTCTTCTGGCAACAGGCATAGGCTGCTCAGGAAGAGCAGGAGACTATATAGCATGCCACCGTTTTCAGGGAACCCATGGAAGAACCCTAGCATTTGCAACGGGTATAGCTGCGGCACAGCCAGATCTTACCATAATAGCTTTTATGGGAGACGGAGATGCAGGTGCTATTGGCGGCAACCACTTGATCCATGCAGCGCGGCGAAACATAAATATAACTGCCGTGATTTCAAATAACTTTAATTATGGAATGACCGGAGGGCAGTTTTCTCCTCTAACTCCTGAAAACAGCATTACAAGCACTTCTCGCTCAGGAAAAAGTGAATCTATAATGGATATCTGCTCCATCGCAGCAGAAGCCGGTGCAAATTATGTTGCCAAAACCACTGTTTATCATGTAAGAGAACTGCATAAATTTTTAAAAGAAGCCATTTCCACAAAAGGCTTTTCACTGGTAGAAGTAATATCACCCTGCCCCACCTATTACGGACGGTACAATAAAATTGGAAATTCCCCTGAGATGCTTAATTGGCTTAAAGAAACGGCTCTTCCTCTGGAAAAATTTCAAAGTTTATCCCATGAAGAAAAGCAGAAATTTTTCTGGAGGGGGAAACTGGTGCAGCGCAGTCGGGAAGACTTTTTAAACAAATACAAAAAACAGCAATCAGCTATGAAATAGAAAGAAGGATGTGAGGTATATGAAAACAAGATGGGATATTATACTGGCGGGTTCAGGGGGACAGGGACTGGGAGTAGCTGGAAATATTCTTGGAAGAGCTGCAATTATATATAAAAACTACAACGCTGTACATAATCAGAGCTACGGCGCCATGGCAAGGGGCGGTCTAAGCCAGTCAACAATTATAATAAGTAAAGAAGAAATTATCTATCCCTTTGTTGAAGAAGCAGATTTTCTTCTTGCCCTAACCTCTGAAGCATACAAAAAATATGAACCCATGGTAAAGGACAGCGGAATCATCCTTTATGACTCTGATACAGCTGTTGAGCCTATGGGAAGGGTAAAGGAATATTCTTTTCCCTTTGCAAAGGAAGCAAAAAAACTAGGCCATCCCCTGGGAATAACCATATTAGCTTTGGGGACAGCACTGAAAATTACTGAAATAATGCCTTCAGATCCTTTCATAAAGGCTCTTAATGAGTTCTTCAAAAGCCCTTATTTGGAGCTAAACATTAAGTCCTTCAAAAGGGGAATGGAGCTGGTATAAAAAATATGGGGCAGAGCTGCCATTTTTTTACCTAAAAATCCCCTCTGCCCCATGCTTTTTTATTTTAATATTTAGTTTAAATATTTGACTTTACAATTATCAGCAGTTCCTGCTCCTGACCATAACTTTTTGGAGGTTTTTCTTCCCAAAATTCTGCAATGGCTGTATTTTCAAGGACAAATCTTACCACGCCGTATGCCTGCTCATTAAAATGATCATAAAGCCTACCCGCACTGCAGCAGCCCCTAGGAACAGTATGAATGCTGTTTGCCACATAACCAACCTTCCCTACCGGCTCCAGATAAACCCCAATGGCTTCCGCATCAAATTCATTTTCCGGCTCCTTTTTTAAAACAAGATTCATGCCGGGTTTTAGTATTTTTGCTCCAAAATAACTGTTTAGACACACAATGGCAAAATAGCGCTTTTCCTCCACAAAGCAAACCTCCTCTGGAATGCACATTAAAAACCCCTAATAATCAAGAAGAAGAAGAAGAAGAAGAAGAAGAAGAA